>JALOTB010000006.1 GCA_025458165.1 Chromatiaceae bacterium
CCGACTTCATCACGGTCGCACTCTACACGGGTTGTCGTAAAGGCGAGTTGCTTGGTCTGGAGTGGTCCCGTGTCGACTTTGAGCAAGGGCTGATACATCTCGAGGGGAAGCACACGAAGGCGGGAAAGCGCCGTAGTGTGCCCCTTTGCCGCGAGGGCTGCGATGCGCTGTTGCGTCTTGCTCGGTTTCGGGCGCGCCACTGTCCAGAGAGCCCCTGGGTGTTTGCGCACAGGGACGGGTCCCGGGCTTCGGATGTCAGTGACGCGTTCAACACCGCGTGCCGGTTAGCGGGGATACGGGATTTCACGGTTCACGATCTGCGTCACACCTGCGCCGCTTGGCTGGTCTCGGCCGGTGCGCCGTTGGCGGAGATACGGGATCTCTTGGGGCATAGCACCATCCTGATGACGGAACGGTACGCCCATCTCGCCCCCGACAACCTGCGCCGGACGGTTGCGCGGTTCGACGAGTCACGATTTGGTCACGTGGAGGACGACGGTGGGCAAGGGCCGTCCGCTGGGGCGGCGCCAAGCCACTGATTGGAAAGTGGTGCGCAGGGGGGGACTCGAACCCCCACGGGTTGCCCCACTGGAACCTAAATCCAGGGCGTCTACCAATTCCGCCACCTGCGCGCTGGGACGCGGCATAGTATACGGGGTTCGGCCGTCGGGGGAGATCCATCCGCCCCACAACGAAAAAGGCCGACGGGGTCTCGGCTGGACCCCGTCGGCCTGCGCTGGCCGGCCCCCGCGCGGCAGGGGCCGTTGCTCGTGCGAAGACCTATTCCTTGTTGACCGGTGACTCCGGATCGAACAGGTAGGCCATGACGTCGAGAATCTGCGCCTCGGTCAGCAGCCCCTTGGCCCCCTGGCGCGGCATGCGGGTGCAGGGGAACATCGAGTGGGCATTGTAGATGATCCCGTAGGCGAGCTTGAGGACCGGCTGCTCGGTGCCACGCAGCTTGCCGTAGTTGCGCAGGCTAGGCCCGATGGTCCCGCCCTGGCGGTCGCCAGCGAACTCGTGGCAGTTGTAACAGTTGGCCCCGGGGGCGCTCTTCTTGTGGTCGTCGAAGTTGGGATCGAGCCGGTAGCCGAAGCCGGACCAGGCAAGCTCCCGCCCCTTCTTCCAGTCGCCTAGCTTGATATCGCCCTCGGGATACTTGATCGACTCCCGCGCGGCGGCGCTGATCTTGGCCGCCTGCTCGGGCGAGGGCTTGTTGCGCGTCTCGGTGCAGACCTTCTGCAGCTCGTCCTGAACCAGGCGGTCCTTGGCAGTGGCGCCCTCCGTTTGGACCTGGGCGTCGAACTTGTAGCCTTTCGCCTCGAAGATGAGGTACTCGGCCAGCTCCTGCGGGGTCATCTTGGTGTAGTCGACGTCGGCGGCGGTGGCGTAAGTGCCGGCGAGCGCCAGGGCCGCACACGCGGCTGCAACACGGATCTTGGTATCGAACATGTCTCTCTGTCTCCTGTTGGCGTACTGGCTCAGCGCTTCATGTCAGGGATGATGGCCGGCTGGCCGCGGGCCAGCTCCGTCCAGTACGAGAGCAGTGCGATCGAGAGGTCAGAACCGGCCACGATCGGCGGATAGCGCATCTGCCAGATGCACTCACGCAGGCGGTGCTGACTGCTGCGCGTGTTGTCCTGACCGACGCGGAAGGCGGGCCAGGAGATCGCCTTGGTCCACTCCTTGGGGTCTTGGGCGTAGGGCAGGACTGAGGCGCGCACGCGCTTGCCGGGCTCGCCATGACAGGCAGCGCAGTTGAAGTCGAAGGGGCCGGACCGGCGGTAGAAGACCACCTCGCCCGCATCGCGCATCGCCTTCTCCAGCGGGTGATCCATCGGGGGATTCCAGGGCATGCCGTTGGACTGCGCGGCGATGTAGGTCTGGAGCTTCATGTGGTCGGACTTGGAGCCGTGGATCTCCTTGACCGCCGGGTCGTCCGCCGGGAAGCCCTGCAGGGTCTTCATGCAGTGGATCAGGCGATTGCCGAGGTCCATCACCTTGCCGGTGTCCTTGAAGTAGCGCGGCAGCTCGACGTAGGCACCCTCGAGCACGCCGGGACCCTTGCCGAAGTCGCACCCCTCGAGCGAGACGTTTTTGGGCCCGCGCGGGGTCTTGAACAGGGCCTCTCCTTCCTCGAGCGACCAGAGCGCCGGATTGTCCGGCATCATCATCAGGTTCTGCTCGCTCTGGGTCAGGTAGTACGAGCTGGTGGAGTCGATAAGCGCCTGCAGCACGGCGGCTGGATCGTCGGAAGGACCCGCGGACGCGGGGCCGGCCATTGCCGCGGCGAGCGGAACGGCGACGAGAAGCTTTCGCAGCATGATGAACTTCCCCTTTGAGTGGCGTGTTTTAGGACGGGAGGTCCGGCCCCAGTGGTCGGGACCGGCACCGAACGGTAGCACCTTGGGTTTGGAGGAACAAGGGTCTCCCCGCAAGTCCGGAGCGCGGCCGTCTAGGCCCAAGACGACGGGCAGAACCGCGGGCCGGAGGCGATCCGCGAAACGCTGCCGGCATGTGACCTGCTTCCTGCGCTCGGATGAATCGCTGGCTGCCGATCGACGCCGGATTGGCGCGCGTCCGCCAGCGCGGAGCCGGCAGGGGGATACCGGCACTGAGCCGGTCGGGCCAACCGGCCGGGCGAGACCGCAGGAGCCTACCCTCGTCCTTGCCTGCGCCCCGCCCGACCGGCGCCCCTCACCGCACCTAGGCGACTTGTCTTGCCAACCAACCTAAGTGGCATGGATTGTCCGCTCCTTGGACGGAGAGAGAAATTCGCAGATGCCCGATCGGCGCTAGGGGTTTTCCATGGGTCACCCGCATCGGGGGTGTGCCCCGGTGCCAGTCGATCCGCTATGCCGGGACCGATCGCGTCTGGTGTCGATCGGGGGGGCCTCCAGGGCCTGGGTCACTCCTGCTCCGGGTTCAGCAACAGCATCATGCGCATCAGGTCGGAGAGCGAGCGGGCCTCCATCTTCTCCATCACGCGGGCGCGGTGTGCCTCGACGGTCGACTGGCTGATGGTGAGATCGGCCGCGATCACCTTGTTGCGCTTTCCGGCGACCACCTGGTCGAGGACCTCGCGCTCGCGCGGGGTGAGCCGTTGGAGCCGCTCGCGCAGGTCCGCGAGCCGGGAGGCCTGCCCGCGCTGGGTGGCGTCCTCCTCCAGGGCGCGGTGGACGGCGTCGAGCAGGGCCTGATCGTTGAACGGCTTCTCGATGAAGTCGACGGCGCCGTTCTTCACCGCGCGCACGGCCATGGGGACGTCGCCGTGGCCGGTGATGACGATGATCGGTGGGTGTAGCGGCTCCTCGACCAGGCGCTCCTGCAGATCGAGCCCACTCATCCCCTTCATGCGGACATCGAGCACCAGGCAGCCGGGGCGGCTGGCGTCGAACCGGTCGAGGTAGTCCTGGGCGCTGGCGAACGACTCGGCGGCCAGTCCGACGGACTCCATCAGGAGCTCGATGGCCGCGCGGACCCCCTGGTCGTCGTCGACGATGAAGACGATGGGCTCAAGGCTCATGCGGCGCTCCTTCAGGCGCGGGCGGTAAGCAGAAGCGAAAGCGGGTCCCCTGGCCGGGGAGGGAGTCGACGCTGAGCCGGTCGCCATGGGCCTCGACGATGCCGCTGCTGATCGACAAGCCTAGCCCAAGCCCCTGGGTCTTGGTCGTCACGAAGGGCTCGAAGATGCGTTCGGCCACCTCGGCGCTGAGCCCCGGCCCGGTATCGGCGACCTGGATCTCGATCTTCCCATCAGCGAGGCGGCGGCTGCTCACCGTCAGCCGGCGACGCTCCGGGGGGCAGTCCTCCATTGCCTCGATGGCGTTGCGGGCGAGGTTCAGGATCACCTGCTCGATCTGGATGTCCTGGGCCAGGACCCAGTCGGCGTCCGCCGCGAGCCGGGGCTCGAGCGCCACGCTGGCGCGCCGCGCGTCGGGGCGGATCAGCTCCAGCACGGTCTCGAGCATGGCGCTCACCCGCGCCGGGCGAAGCTGCGGCTCCTCCTTGCGCACGAAGTGGCGGATGTGGCGGATCACCTCGCCGGCGCGCTCGGCCTGGGCCGCGATGCGCTCCATCACGTCGCTGCAGTGCTCTAGGCTGGTACGGCCGGACTCGAGCAGGCGCACGCAGGCGCGGGCGTTGGTGCGAATGGCGGTGAGCGGCTGGTTGAGCTCGTGGGCGATCCCCGAGGCCATCTCCCCCAGGGTGCTGAGCCGTCCGACGTGGGCCAGCTCCAGTTGGCGGCGCCGGATGTCCTCGGCCGCGCGCTGGCGCTCGGTCATGTCACGGAAAACCACCACGCTACCGAGGGTGGCGCCGCGCTCGTCGCGGATGGGGGTGGCGCTGTACTCGACCGGAAAGCTGCTGCCGTCCCTGCGCCAGAACAGATCATCCTCGACGAAGCGGGGTCGGCTGTCGCGGCAGGTGAGGTAGACCGGGCACTCCTCGGGTGGGTGGGGCGTGCCATCGGGGCGGGTGTGGTGCAGAAGGGGATGCTGCTCGCGGTCGATCAGCTCCTCGGCCGGCCAGCCGGTGATGCGTTCCATGGCGCGGTTGGCGAAGGTGGTGCGCCCCTTCAGATCGATGCCGCAGATCCCGTCGGCCACCGAGTTGAGGATGAGCTCGTGCTGCTGCTCCAGGCGCGCCTTGGCCCGCGCGAGCCGCTGGTTGAGCCGAGTGACCCGCAGCGTGAGCAGCGCCATCACCAGAAGCGCGAGCAACCCGGCCAGGACCCCGGGCCAGTAGCGGGCGATCGCCTCGGCCAAGGTGAAAGGCGCGGCATGGTCGTACGGGGGGAGCCTCAGGAGCTGGAGCAGGTCATGCACCGGCTGGTAGTCCATCGGGATGCTCCAGCCGGCGTAGAGCCCCGTCACCGCGGCCTGGTGATCGCTGGGCATGCGCAGCAGGGCGATGGCAACCTGTTGAGCGAGCTCGGTGGAGGTGTGGCGGACCTTGCTGAACGGCCACTCCGGATAGAGCGGGGTGCTGAGTGCCAGGGGGAAGTCCGCCGCCTCCTGGGGGTTCAGGATGCGGAATCTGGACATCGCGACGACGCCGGCCTCGGCCATGCGCTCGAGGATGTCCGTGCGCACCGCGCCGGCGTCGACGCGGCCGGTGAGCACCGCATGCACCACCGAGTCGTGATCGCCGCCGAAGCTCAGCTCGGCGAGGTCGCGGTAAGGGTCGACGCCTTGTCGGATCAGCTCACCCCAGGCCGTGTGGAAGCCGCCGAGGGAGCTGGGGTCAACCGCCATTAGGGTGTGGCGGCGCAGGTCCCGCAAGCTGGTGATGTCGGTGCGGTCGGCGCGGGTGAAGATGACGCCGCCGAACTGGCTGACCACGACCCGGTCGACCCGGTTGCGCAATGTGGCGATGCGCGAGACCCGGTGATGGACCTCCAGGTCCACGTAGATCGACGGATTGACCAAGACGAAGTCGACCCGACCCGAGGCGACTGCCGGGTCCACCGCATCGAAGTTGAGCGGCTCGATGCGGAAGCGGTGGGGCGGGAGTGCAGCCGAGAGGTAATCCGCCGTCGGGCCCCAGACCCGCTCGGTGGCGGCGGCACCGCGGTGACTCAACACCCCAATGAGGATGTCGGGGGGCGGGAGCGCCCGCGCCGCGCCGCCGAGCGCGAGCAGCGCGAGCCAAAGGCAGACCCCGAGTAAGCCGCGCGGGAGCATGCCGGAAGGCTAAGCAAATCCCGGTCTCGTCGCAAACGGGGGCAGGGGCGCGGTGGCGGAAAACCCCAAGGCGCGGCCTGTTTCCAGCCATGGTCCGAGGCTGGGCGAGCAGGCATACTAGAAGACTGGCCCGGACTGGCCGCTCGCCCTTGCCATCCGAGTACGGCCGATCCCGGGTTCATCTGGCCGCCTTGATCACCCCCCAACCGGAGGAAGAAAGCACAATGAGCATCTCGCGACGTGAGTTCATCAGACTGCTCGGCATGGCGGGCGCCGCCGGCATGCTGCCCTCGTCGATCTTCGCGGCCATGCGCCAGCCGTCGGATCTCTACGAGGTGCCGAAGTTCGGCAATCTGACCCTGCTGCACATCACCGACACCCACGCCCAGCTCAACCCGATCTACTTCCGCGAGCCCAATGTCAACCTCGGGGTCGCCGGCGCCTTCGGTCAGCCCCCCCACCTGGTGGGCGAGGCCCTGCTCAAGCACTTCAATGTCGCGCCGGGGGGCATCGAGGCCCACGCCTTCAGCTATCTCGACTTCGCCGAGGCCGCGGAGAAGTTCGGGCGGGTCGGCGGCTTCGCGCACTTGAAGTCCCTGGTCGACCGCATCCGCGCCGAGCGTGGCGACGGCAACAGCCTGCTCTTGGACGGCGGCGACACCTGGCAGGGCTCGGGCACCGCCTACTGGACGCGCGGTATGGACATGGTCGGGGCCTGCAATTTGCTTGGGGTGGACGTGATGACCGGCCACTGGGAGTTCACTTACCTCGACGAGGAGGTGATCAAGAACATCGGGGAGCTCAAAGGCGAGTTCGTCGCCCAGAACGTCAGGGTGCGAGAGGAGGCCCTGTTCGACTATCGCTTCGCGGACTTCCCAGGCTTCGACGAGGACAGTGGGCTGGCCTTTAAGCCCTACACCGTCAAGGAGATCGGTGGGGTCAAGGTGGCCGTGATCGGCCAGGCCTTCCCCTATACCCCGATCGCCAACCCCCAACGATTCATCCCGGACTGGACCTTCGGCATCCAAGACCAGCGCATGCAGGAGATCGTCGACCAGGTGCGCGAGAACGCGAAGCCGGATCTGGTCGTGGTCATCTCCCACAATGGGATGGACGTCGACCTCAAGATGGCCTCCCGCGTGCGCGGCATCGACATCATCTTCGGCGGGCACACCCACGACGGCATGCCGGCCCCCTCCATCGTTGAGAACGCGGGCGGCAAGACCCTGGTCACCAACGCGGGCTCCAATGGCAAGTTCCTCGGCGTCATGGACCTGGATGTGAGGGACGGGCAGATGCGCGGCTACCAGTACCGGCTGTTGCCGGTCTTCTCCAACCTGCTCCCCGCCGACCCGGCGATGCTCAAGTACATCGAAGAGGTCCGCGCGCCCTACAAGGCCCAGCTCGAGGAGCAGCTTGCGGTCACTGAGGAGACCCTGTTCCGCCGCGGCAACTTCAACGGGACCTTCGACCAGGTGATCTGCGACGCCCTGGTCAAGGTGAACGACGCCCAGATCAGCCTCTCGCCCGGCTTCCGCTGGGGCACCAGCGTGCTCCCCGGGCAGGCGATCACCATGGACAACGTCATGGACCAGACCTGCATGACCTACCCGGAGACCTATCGCCGCGAGATGACGGGGGCCGAGATCAAGGACATCCTGGAAGACGTCTGCGACAACCTCTTCAACCCCGATCCCTACGTCCAGCAGGGCGGGGACATGGTGCGCGTGGCCGGGCTCGACTACGTCTGCGACCCCAACGAGACCATCGGCAAGCGCATCAGTGAGATGACCCTGGACGACGGCACCAAGGTCGAGGCCGACAAGCGCTATGTGGTCGCTGGCTGGGCCACCGTCGGCGCCCAGTCCCCCGGCGAGCCGGTGTGGGATACGGTCGCGACCTACCTGCGCGACTTGAAGACAGTGAAGATCAAGAAGCTCAACACACCGGTGCTGAAAAACGTCGCCGGCAACCCGGGGATCTCCGACTACCCGCGGATGGGCTGAGCGCGTCCGCGCTCGGGTGAGTGAGACGGGGCCTTCGGGCCCCGTTCTCGTCGCCGGCGGGTCGGATCGGCGCGGCGCCCAAGGCCCTAGGAGACGACCGACAGGGTGCCGCCCTCGATGGTCGGGCTGGGCGCGTCGGCCGGGAAAACCACCAGGTGCTCGAGCCCGAGCCGGATGCCAATCTGCTCGCCGGGGGCGTGATCGTGATGGCTCGGCACCAGGCAGAGCACCCGCGTGCCGCTCCCCAGCCGCAGGGTGTAGAGATACTCGGCCCCGCGGAAGGCGCGGCTCACGACCTCCGCCTGGATAGGGCTCGCGTCGTCGTGGATCAGGTCATCGGGCCGTAGCAGGATCTCGGCGCTGCGCCCGGGGCTCAGGCCGTGTGGATAGCGGCCGCTCACAGCGCCGAGCTCGGTCTCGACCCGCATCTGGTCGACCACACGGCCCGGCAGCATGACCCCCTGGCCGATGAAGTCGGCGACGAAGCGGTCGGCCGGCTCGTGGTAGAGCCGAAAGGGTGAGTCCCATTGGCGCAGGCGCCCGCCCCCGAGCACGCCGATCTTGTCGGCCATGGCGAATGCCTCGAGCTGGTCGTGGGTGACTAGGATGGCGGTGACACCGTCACGCTTGAGGACCTCGCGCACTTCGCGCGCGAGCTGCTCACGCAGATCGGCGTCCATGCTGGAAAAGGGCTCGTCGAGGAGAAGGATGTCCGGGCGCGGCGCCATCGCGCGCACCAGGGCGACCCGTTGCTGCATGCCGCCGGAGAGCTGGTGGGGGTACTGGCGCGCGGCACGACTCAGGTCGACCAGGCGCAGGAGCTCGCTGATCCGCTCGTGGCGCTCGCGCAGCGGCAGGTCGCGTAGCCCGAAGGCGACGTTGCGCTCGACCGTCAGATGCGGAAAGAGCGCGAAGTCCTGAAAGACCATGCCCACGCGCCGCCGCTCGGGCGCGAGGGTCTGGCCCGGGCTCGACACCAGCCGCCCGTGCAGGTGGATCTGCCCGCTGCTCACCGGCTCGAACCCGGCGATCGCCCGCAGCAGGGTGGTCTTGCCGCAGCCACTCGGCCCGAGCAGGCAGCCGATGGCGCCAGCACCGAGCGTGAAGCTGATATCGCGGACCACGGGCTGGGCGCCGTAAGCGACGGAGACGTCGCGGACCTCAAGCTGTCTTGGCATGGCGGGATCGAGTGATGGAGCGGCTGAGGACGATCACCGGGATCAGCCCGGCAAGGACGATGGTGAGCGCGGCGGGGGCGGTGTCGGCCAGGCGCTCGTCGGAGGCCAGCTCGTAGGCCCGTACCGCGAGCGTGTTGAAGTTGAACGGGCGCAGGATCAGGGTGGCCGGCAGCTCTTTGAGCACATCCACGAACACCAGGAGCACCGCGGTCAGCAGGGTCCCGCGCAGCATCGGGATGTGGATGCGCGCCAGCACCCGTCCGGGCCTGAGCCCGAGCGAGCGGCCCGCCTCGTCCATCGAGGGGCGGATCTGGCCGAGCCCGGCCTCCACCGTCTGCAACGCCACGGCGAGGAAGCGCACCAGGTAGGCGAAGACGAGCGCGATCAGCGTCCCGCTCAAGATGAGTCCCGTCGAGATGCCAAGCTGGGCGCGCATCCAGGCGTCGACGCTGTTGTCGAGCCAGGCGAAGGGGATGATGACGCCGACCGCGATCACGGTCCCAGGGACGGCGTAGCCGAGTCCGGCGAGGCGCACCGCCGCGGAGACGGATCGGGTCGGCTGCAGCCGTCGCCCGTAGCCCAGGACGAGGGCCAGCAGCAACGCCAGCACGGCGGCGAGGGCCGCAAGCTGAAGGCTGTTCCCGACCAGCCGCAGGAAGTCGGCGTCGAGACGCGTCTCGGCCACCGTGAACGCCCACACCGTCAACTGCCCCGCGGGGAGCAGGAAGCCGAGCCCGAGCGGCAGCAGGCAGAAGGCCACCGCGGCGGCGGCCCGACCGCCGCGCAGGCGATGGCGCTGGATCGCCTGATGGCGCTGGCTGGTGTGGTGATAGCGCGCCTCGCGGCGTGAGAAGCGCTCGATGGCGATGAGCACGAAGACGAAGCCGAGCAGCATCGCCGAGAGCTGCGCCGCGGCCGCGGCGTCGTCGAGCCCGAACCAGGTGCGGAATATCCCGGTGGTGAAGGTCGCCACGCCGAAGTATTGCACCGTCCCATAGTCGGCCAGCGTCTCCATCAGGGCGAGCGAGAGCCCGGCGACGATGGCCGGCCGGGCGAGCGGCAGGGCGACCGTGAAGAAGGTCCGCCAGGGGCCGTTGCCGAGGGTGCGGCTGACGTCGAGCACGCACAGCGATTGGCTGAGGAAGGCCGCGCGCGTGAGGAGATAGACGTAGGGGTAGAGGACCAGCGCCAGCATGATGGCGGCGCCCGGCAGCGAGCGGATCTCGGGAAACCAATAGTCCCCGTAGCCCCAGCCGGTCCAGTCGCGCACTGTGGTCTGCACCGGCCCGGCGAAGTCGAGCATCCCCGTGTAGGTATAGGCAATGATGTAGGCCGGCATCGCCATGGGCAGGAGCAGGGCCCACTCGAAGACCCCGCGCCCCGGGAACTGGCACATGCTGGTGAGCCAGGCCGTGCCGACCCCGCCAATCAGGGTGCCGATGGCCACCCCGATCATGAGCAGCAGTGAGTTGGTGACGTAGTCGGCGAGTACGGTCTCGGCGAGATGCTGCCAGACCTCCTGTGAGGGGACCAGGGCATAGCCCAGCACGACCAGCACCGGCAGGGCAAGCAGCAGGGCGACGCCAATCACCCCGACGCGCCATAGCCTGGCGCTGCCGATACCGGTGGTCGCGGAAGCCTGCCCCAAGGGATCGTCCTCGCTGGTCAGTCGGGCCCGCGCGCAAGGCGGACTGCCTAGGCGAGTGCGATCTCCCCGGCGTCCATCCCCGCCAGGCGGAGTGCTTGCCGAGCGGCGCGGGCGGTGGGGCAGGGCTCGCCCCAACACCCGCGCCACGGTGGCGCGATTATCGGCGTTTCAATTCCCTGGCGTCTATTTCCAGCCCGCGCGATCCATCAGGCGGACGGCCTCGGCATTGAGCTCGCCAAGGCGGGATAGGTTGATGTCGTCGGCCTTGTAATCACCCCAGGCGGCGAGCGTCGCGCTGAGCGGGATGCCCGGACGCACCGGGTACTCCCCGTTGGTCTGGGCGTACCACTCCTGGGAGGCGTCGCTCGCGAGGAACTCCAGTAGCCTGACCGCCGGGTCTCGGTGCTTGGCCGACTGGGTGAGCGCCGCGCCGCTCACGTTGACGTGGGTCCCCCGCCCGTCTTGGTTGGGCCAGAACACTCGCAGCTTCTCGGCGGCGGCACGATCGGCGGGATCGCTCCCGGTCAACATGGCGGCCAGGTAGTAGGTGTTGGCGATTGCGATATCGCATTGACCGGCCGCGCCGGCGCTGATCTGATCCCGATCCCCCCCCTTCGGTGGCCGGGCCAGGTTTGCGACCAGGCCCTTGGCCCAGCCCTCCACGGCCTCGACCCCGTCGGCCGCGATCATGGAGGCGACCATCGATTGGTTGTAGATGTTGTCGGAGGAGCGGATGCAGATGCGACCCTTCCACTTGGGGTCGGCCAAGTCCTCGTAGGTCGAGAGCTCGGACGGATCGACCTTGCCGTCGACGTAGAGGATCGGGCGGCTGCGCAGCGAGAGCCCAAACCAGTGGCCCTCTGGGTCGCGATAGGCCGCGGGGATCGCCGCGGCGAGCGCCTCGGACCCCACGGCCTGGGTGACCCCGGCCTCCTTGGCACGGTGCAGGTTGCCGGCGTCCACCGTGAGCAGCAGATCCGCGGGCGAGTTGATGCCCTCGCTCTGGAGCCGCTTCAAGAGCTCGTCGGCCTTGCCGGTCACCAGGTTGACCCTGATCCCGGTCTGCTCGGTGAAGCGGTCGAGAAGGGGTTTGATGAGATCCTCTTTGCGTGCGGAGTAGAGGTTGACCTCGTCTGCCGCCCAGAGGGCCGGCGGGACGGCGAGGGTGAAGGCGAGGGCGGCTGGAATCAGCCAGTTCAGGTGCTTATGCATTGCGCTCTCCGTTAAACGGTTGTCGGACAGTGAGTGACGCGGCTCGGCTCGCGAGCCTGGGCCATAGGATAATGCGAACAAGTCGCATTAGCAAATATGCCTGCCCCTTTTCGGAGTGAGCCCAGGCCGGCCGACCTTGAAACGGCCTGGCCCCGTCCAGACCTTCGCCGCCAGGGAGTGCGCCAGCCGGGATCTCGTCAATCCACGCCCTCGGGGGGCTTGAATCCATCCCACGTAAGCGCATATAAAAACCCGAGTGAAATACTCAGGATATCGGAGCACTAACAGATGACCGCAGCACCCGTCGTCGAAGACCTCGTCAGGTCCGAGTATGAGCATGGATTCGTCACTGAGATCGAGTCCGATACCCTGCCGCCCGGTCTCGACGAGGGCGTGATTCGTGCCATCTCCGAGCGCAAGGGCGAGCCCGAGTTCATGTTGGAGTGGCGCCTCAAGGCCTACCGTCACTGGCTGACGATGGCCACCCCGACCTGGGCCTCGGTGCACTACCCGCCGATCGACTATCAGTCGATCTCCTACTTCTCGGCACCGAAGAAGAAGGACGGGCCGAAGAGCCTGGACGAGGTCGACCCCGCCCTGCTTGAGACCTACGAGAAGCTCGGTATCCCGATCGAGGAGCAGAAGGCGCTCGCCGGGGTCGCGGTGGACGCGGTGTTCGACAGCGTCTCAGTCGCGACCACCTTCCGCGAGAAGCTCGCCGAGGCCGGCGTGATCTTCTGCGCCTTCTCCGAGGCGGTGCACGATCACCCAGAGCTGGTGCAGAGGTATCTCGGCTCGGTCGTGCCGCACACCGACAACTTCTATGCCGCGCTCAACTCCGCGGTGTTCAGCGACGGGACCTTCGTCTACGTGCCCAAGGGCGTGCGCTGCCCGATGGAGCTCAGCACCTATTTCCGTATCAACGCGAAGAACACCGGGCAGTTCGAGCGCACCCTGATCATCGCCGACGAGGGTGCCTACGTGAGCTACCTGGAGGGATGCACGGCGCCGATGCGCGACGAGAACCAGCTCCACGCCGCGGTGGTCGAGCTGGTCGCCATGGACGATGCCGAGATCAAGTACTCGACGGTGCAGAACTGGTACCCGGGCGACGAGCAGGGGCGCGGCGGGATCTATAACTTCGTCACCAAGCGCGGGGACTGCCGCGGAGCGCGCTCGAAGATCTCCTGGACCCAGGTCGAGACCGGCTCGGCCATTACCTGGAAATACCCGAGCTGCATCCTGCGCGGCGACGACTCGGTTGGCGAGTTCTACTCGGTGGCGGTGACCAAGGGCCGCCAGCAGGCTGACACCGGGACCAAGATGATCCACCTCGGGCGTAACACCCGCTCGACCATCGTCTCCAAGGGGATCTCGGCGGGTCACGGCCAGCAGGCCTATCGCGGCCTGGTGCGTATCGCCCAGCGTGCCGAGAACGCGCGCAATCACACCCAGTGCGACAGCCTGCTGCTGGGGGACAAGTGCGGTGCGCACACCTTCCCCTACATCGAGGTGAAGAACCCCAGCGCCCAGCTCGAGCACGAGGCGACCACCTCCAAGATCAGCGAGGACCAGCTCTTCTACTGCCGCTCGCGCGGACTCTCGGCGGAGGATGCCGTCTCGATGATCGTCAACGGCTTCTGCAAGGAGGTCTTCAACGAGCTGCCGATGGAGTTCGCGGTCGAGGCCCAGAAGCTCCTGAGCATCAGCCTGGAGGGGGCGGTCGGCTGATCCGATTGCGAATTCGGGATCGCGGATTGCGGAATGCACGGTTGCGGTGACCGGCGAGCCCGGGGCACCGACAGATCGATAGGTTTAGGCGTCTCGCGAGGAGATCGGAGTGAACACCATGCTGTCTGTGAAGGGTTTGAAGGCGACGGTCGAGGGCAAGGAGATCTTGCGCGGACTCGACCTGGAGGTCGGCCACGGCGAGATCCACGCCATCATGGGACCCAATGGCTCGGGCAAGAGCACCTTTGCCCACGTCCTGTCCGGGCGCGAGGGCTACGAGGTGACCGGCGGCTCGGCCCTGTTCGAGGGTGAGGAGCTGCTCGACCTCGAGCCGGAGGAGCGCGCGCGCAAGGGACTGTTCCTGGCCTTCCAGTACCCGGTCGAGCTTCCGGGGGTGAACAACACCTACTTCCTCAAGTCGGCGCTGAACGCCATCCGCACCTCGCGCGGTGAGCCGGAGCTCGACGCGGTCTCCTTCATGCGCCTGATGCGCGAGAAGCTCAAGGTCCTGCACCTCGACGACAGCCTGCTCAAGCGGCCGGTCAACTTCGGCTTCTCGGGCGGTGAGAAGAAGCGCAACGAGATCTTCCAGATGGCGCTCCTGGAGCCGAAGCTGGCCATCCTCGACGAGACCGACTCCGGGCTCGACATCGACGCGTTGCGCATCGTCGCCGATGGCGTCAACGCCCTGCGCAGCCCGGAGCGCTCGATGATCGTGGTCACCCACTACCAGCGCCTGCTCGACTACATCGAGCCGGACTATGTCCACGTCCTGGCCAAGGGCCGGATCATCCGCTCCGGCGGTAAGGAGCTTGCGCTCGAGCTGGAGGAGAAGGGCTACGGCTGGATCGCGGGGGAGGAGGCGGCATGAGCGGGCCAGCGAGCAACCTCGGGGCGCTAGAGCGCTGGCTGGAGGGCGGTGCCGAGCGCCTCCCCGGCAGTGGCCTCGACTGGCTGGAGGCGGAGCGCAGCCAAGCACTCGCGCGGGTGCGTGCCGAGGGGGTGCCCAGCGCCCGCCAGGAGGGCTGGCGCTACACTGGGCTCAAGACGCTGGTCGAGCAGCCCTTTGTGCGGTACGCCGAGCCGGTGACCGGGGTCGAGGAGGAGGACCTGGAGGAGGTCCTGGTCCCCGGTCTGGACGCCCATCGCGTGGTGCTCGTCAACGGTCGTTTCGTCGCCGGGCTTTCGAGCCTCGGTGCCCTGCCGGCCGGGGTGCGGGCGGGCAGCCTGCGCGAGATCCTGGAGTCGGATCCCGACGCGGTCGCCGACCGTCTCACCAAGGTCGCCGGCGACGGTGCCCACGTCTTCTCCGCGCTCAACACCGCCGGGATGGATGATGGCTTCGTCCTGCTGGTCGGCCGCGGGGCGCTCGTCGAGCGCCCGATCGAGCTGATCCACCTCTCGGTCGGGATGGACGAGCCCAGGGTCGCCCAGCCCCGTCACCTGGTCGCGCTGGAGGAGGGGGCCCAGGCGAGCCTGATCGAGCGTTACGTGAGCCTCGGCGAGTCGCTCTACTGCACCAACTCGGTGTTGGAGCTCTCGCTCGGCCGGGCCGCGGTGCTCCGGCACCAGCGTATCCAGCTCGAGAGCGTCAACGCCTTTCACATCACCGGCGTCTATCTCAGCCAGGGCGCCGACAGCCGCTACCTGGGTGTCAACATCGGACTGGGTGCTGCCTGGGCGCGCACCGATCTGGTGGTGCGCTTCGCCGGCCCGCATGCGGAGTGCGACCTCAAGGGGCTCTATCTCGCCGGCGACAAGCAGGTCATGGACCACCACCTGGACATCGATCACGGGGTGCCCCAGTGCTCGAGCCGCGAGACCTTCAAGGGCGTCCTCTACGGCAAGGGGCGCGCGGTGTTCGACGGGCGGATTCACGTGGCGGTCGACGCGCAGAAGACCGACGCCCAGCTCTCGAACAAGAATCTCCTGCTGTCGCGCAACGCCGAGATCGACACCAAGCCGCAGCTCGAGATCCACGCCGACGACGTCAAGTGCAGCCACGGCACCACGGTCGGGCAGATCGACCCGCAGATGCTCTTCTATCTTCGCTCGCGCGGGATCTCCGCACCGCTCGCGCGGCGCATGCTCTGCCTCGGGTTCGCGGGCGAGATCATCGAGGCCCTCGGGCCTGAGCCGTTGCGCGAGTACGTCACCGAGGTGGTGGGGCGGCGTCTGGAGACGGCACCCCTGGAGTAAGCCGGAGCAGTCACCGCCGGCCACAGGCATGGCGGGAGCGCCGAGGCAGTGAGTGTCCTACCCCATCTGGTCGAGAGGCAGCCATGAATAGACTTGCCCGTTTTACGGGATTCGGTCACCACGAGTCGGAGCCCGGGACCCATCCCACCGAGCGTCATATCCACGCCCAAGTGGAGCGGATGGAAGCGGAGGAGCTGCGCGAGCCGATCATCGCGGCCCTGCGCACCGTCCACGACCCGGAGATCCCGGTCAACATCTACGACCTGGGGCTGATCTACCGGATCGGGATCCAGGGCAACGGCGACGTTGAGATCGACATGACACTCACCGCCCCCGCCTGTCCGGTGGCCGGGATGATGCCGGTGATGGTCCGCGAGGCCCTGGAGAAGGTCGACGGAGTGGGTAACGTGAAGGTCGAGCTGGTCTGGGATCCGCCGTGGACCCAGGAGAAGATGACCGATGAGGCGCGTCTGCAGCTCGGCCTCTTCTGAACTATGGGCGGGGGTGTCCGGCCGAGGCCAGGACCCCGCCACAGGTCGACCCGCGAGGCGCGCGAGCGTATGAGTCAGCCACTCACCATCGAGCACGCCCTCCTGGTGCTCGCCGATCCGACCGACGCCGCTTGGTCGCAGGCCTTCCGCTTCCTCTGCGACCATCCCGAGACCGCGGGGATCATGCTCGATACCTTTCGCGATACGCTCATGGAGCTGGGCATAGAGCCCTCAGCGACCGATCCCAAGACGGGCGAGCCAACCTATGCGCTCGGCGATGTTGCCCGTGCCATGGGGATTCCCGAAGCGGATCTCGGTGCTGCCGTCAGCGAGTACGACCCCGACCCGCCGCAGGATACGGACGTCGTCCGAGCTCCTGGGTCTTGACGCCCAGGCCTTGCCGGCCCGACCCACCCCTCGCGTGCGCGATCCGAGCCACGGCCCCGCACGCCGTTGCGGCGCCCTTAGGATACGCCGAGGAATCCGCCCGGCCGGGCGCAAGCCCGCTGGCGATTAGCAACCGCGATTTCGGAATCGATCCTGTCCGGGTCTCCTTGGCGACAAGATCGGTGGGTAGCCCTGCCTGCACGGCAAGCACCGAGTCCTTCAGGGCTTGCGCAAGGTGACCTCGCCCGCCCCGCATCCCTGATGCTGCTCCCACGCGCGGTGGTATGATTCGCGTCAAGGTCATTGGCGGCGCCAGCCATGCATTGCCGACGTCATCACGCGACCGCTGGCGCGTCAGCGGTTGAACGCCTCTCGCCCCTGGCGTGCAGGGCGCGTCGTGGTTGCGATGCCGATCGACCAGGCTACCCTCCGCGGGGTGGCTGCCCCGGCAAGGGGCGTCAGGGACGGCTCTCAGATTCCCAAGCCCGTCCTCTGCCCCAGCCCGGATCCCCTACCCATCGTGTCCGTCCAGCAATCCCCCCTCCAGAGCCTCGTCAGTTTTCGTAACAGCCAGGGCGAGGCGGCCCGCGGCACCTTGCTCAAGCTCGAAGAGACAACCGTCGTCTTCGAGGTCTACAACCCGTATTCGATCGTTCAATTGAGCGAGATCCTCCAGGAGCTCACCATTCGGCGCGGCCAGCGGGTCATCTACCAGGGCAGGGCAGTCGTCAGCAATCTGGTCAATACCGGCCTGATGTTGATCGTCTCCGTTAAGCTCCTGGACTCCTGGAGCGCCCTCTCATCGGTGGTGGGGGAGTCCGACCGTGGGGCGCTACAGGATGAGGTCGAGCGCTTCGTCGAGGACTGGGAGCGGTTCAATCGGCTGCGTGCCGAGTTCCTGCTGGCGGTGGACACGCTGAGGTCTTTTCTTGGGGAGCTGAGCAAGTGGTTGGCCCAGCTCGACTTCTTAACCCCTTCCCAGGCCGGTGGCGACGCGGGCTCCGCGGCCCCGCCGTTAGACCGCTTGGCCGATGCGCTGATACCGCGGATGAAGCGGCTCTTTTATGAGCTTGAGCGTGAGGCGCGCGCCGTGGCCGACGACGAGATCGACCATCACCGGGCCTGTGTGCAGCGCGATTTGCATCCGCTGCTGCTCCCCGCGCCGTTCATTCACCGCACCTTCGCTAAGCCGCTCGGCTACGCCGGGGATTACGAGATGATGAACATGATTCAGCGTAATCCGGCTGAGGGGCAGACTGTTTACGCGAAGCTCATCAACATGCTCTTCTTGGATGCGGCGATCCCCCAGTCGGTCCGCAATCGCACCGGGATCTTGTGCCAATTGATTCAGGGGGAGGCCGAGCGAGTCCAGGCCGACGGCGGTCGGCTTCGCGTGATGAATATCGGCTGCGGGCCGGCGATCGAGGTGCGACGTTTCCTGAGCGACCTCCCACCGGGGCTCACCTGTGACTTCACGCTGATGGATTTCAACGGAGAGACCCTCGGCTATGTGAAGGAACGCCTCGCGGAGATCGAACCGAGCTGGCGGGGGAGGGCACAAGTCCACTTACTCCACGAGTCGGTGCACAACCTGCTCAAGGTCCCGTCTGGGATCACCGAGCGCACCGGCCAGTTTGACTTGGTGTATTGCTCGGGGCTCTTCGATTATCTCTCGGACAAGATCTGCTCACGGCTGTTACGCCTCTTCTATTCTTGGCTCGCGCCCGATGGCGTGCTGTTCGTGACCAACATGCACACATCCAATCCCGAGCGCCGCATCATGGATCTCATTATGGAGTGGTATTTGATCTATCGCGACGAGGTCGCGATGGCCAATCTGGTGCCGGGCCTTGGCACGCAGCGGGTGTACAGTGACCAGACCGGCGTCAATGTCGCGTTGGAGATCCGCAAGGTCTAGCCGCGGCGTGACGGACGCAGGCGCCCCTTCGCTCCTCGATGCCTATGCTGAGGCGGACGCCGGCGTGCGACTGCGCCACGTGCGCATCGCGCTGGTGCTCTTCCTGCCGCTCGTCTCGAGCTTCGCTGCGCTGGACTGGCTGATCTATCCCGAGCTGTTCGCGGCGATGCTGCGCATCCGCCTGGCGGTCGTGGTGCTGTTCATCGGGATCCTGGCGCTGACCTTCACCCCGTTGGGGCGCCACATCCGTGCCATCGGGGTCGTCTCGGCGATCCTCGCCGGAATCTCCATCAGCTGGATGGTGGCGATCTCGGAGGGTGCGGCCTCGCCGTATTACGCGGGGCTCAACCTGATACTCGTGGTGATGTCGGTCCTGCTGCCCTGGACCCTGCGCGAGACGGCGGTGGTCTGCGCCGGGACCATCGCCTCCTATGTCGCGGCCTGCGCCTGGCACTCGCCGGGGATCCTCGCGCTGGCCGACGATCTGCCGGTGTTCGCCAACAACCTGTTCTTTCTCGTCACTACCAGCATCATTTGCATGACGGCGAGTCATTACCAGTCGCTGCGGCGGTTCGAGGAGTTTCGGTTGCGTTACGAGCTCGATCGGCAGAACCGCCAGCTCGAGTCGCTCGATCGGCAAAAGACTGAGTTCTTCGCCAACGTGAGCCACGAGCTGCGCACCCCGCTCACGCTGATCCTGGCGCCGGTCCAGGAGCTGCTGGGGGGCGGCACCCCCCTCGCCGACCGGATCGCGTCGCGCCTGGGGGTGGTCCGCGATAACGCCCTGCGGCTGCTCAAGCTGGTCAACGACCTGCTCGATGTGATCCGCCTGGAGGAGGGAAAGGAGCGACTCGAACGCAAGGCCATCGATCTCAACGGTGTGCTGCGGGGTGTCGCGGACGGTATGACGCATCTCGCCGACACCAAGGATATCGCGCTAGAGAAGGCGATCCCGGGGGGCACCCTGGTGGTGCGTGGCGATCTCCGCGCGCTGGAGAAGATTCTCGTCAACCTCATCAATAACGCGATCAAATTCACCGATCAGGGCGGTAGGATTCGCGTTGAGAGCGGCATCGAAGCCGACTGGGCCGTGATCCGCGTGCGTGATACCGGTATCGGTATCCCCGTCGAAGAGCAAGACTCGATCTTCGCCCGCTTTCATCAGGTCGACGGATCGACCACGCGGCGTTATCGTGGGACCGGTCTCGGGCTGGCGCTGGTCAAGGAGCTCACCGAGCTGATGGAAGGGAGCGTGGAGGTCGAGAGCACGCCGGGGGCGGGTACCACCATGCGGGTGCGCCTACCGCTGGCGCCGGGCGTCCCTGCCGAGGAGTCCGGCGGCGAGATCATGGAGCAGGACGGGATCGAGCGCCTGCACCGGATGGCCGATCGCCGGGGTGGTTTGACGGTCGAGGGACCCGATCTGGAGATGGCGAACGAGCAGACGCAGTTGGAGGGGGGGCGGCCACGGGTGCTGGTCGTCGAGGACGAGCCCGACATGCGCCGCTATCTGGCGGAGATCCTCGAGGAGGAGTACCGGGTCTACACCGCTCGCACGGGGGCGGAGGGGCTGCGGTTGGCACGCGAGCGGGCGCCCGATCTGGTGCTCCTCGATCTCATGCTCCCCGAGATGGACGGCCTCGAGGTCTGTCGCCGCATTCGAGAAGACAGCGCACTGCGCAGCCAAAAGATCATGCTCCTAACGGCACGCGTCGATGAGGAGTCGAAGATCACCGCCCTGGAGCAGGGCGCGGATGACTTTTTGACCAAGCCCTTCAGCAGCGTCGAGGTCCGCACCCGCCTGCGCAATCTGCTGGCGACGGCCGTCCTCGAGCGCGACCTGGAGGAGCGCAATCGGCGTTTGCAGCGGGCGCTGGCGGACCTCGAGGCGATCCAGGCACAGCTCATCCACAGCGAGAAGCTCAATGCCCTGGGGAGCCTAGCGGCTGGGCTCCTGCATGAGATCAACAACCCCTTGAATTACAGCCTGACCGCCCTGCAGCTCATCCGCGATGACCCGACCGTGCAGGGCAACGAGCTGCTGAACGAGGTGGTCGGGGACATCGACGAGGGCATGCAGCGCATCCGCACCATCGTCACCGACCTGCGCGCCTTCGCTTACCCCTCCGAGGCGGACAAGCAGTCCCAATTCGATTTTCGCGAGGTGGTGGAGACGGCCCTGCGCTTCACCGCCCACGAGCTGCGCGACATCCGAGTGGTCGAGCAGGTCCCGGCGGACCTGGAGGTGCTCGGCTCGCGCAGCCACATCGCCCAGGTGCTGGTGAATCTGCTGACCAACTCGGCCAAGGCGATCGCTGCACGGCCCGATTCGCGGGCGGGTGAGGTGCGGATCGCCGCTGCGCCAACCGCGGGGGGGCGTGCCGAGATACGGGTGGTCGACAACGGTGTGGGGATGGACGACAAGACCCTGCGGCGGGCCTTCGATCCCTTCTTCACCACGCGTGAGGTCGGCGAGGGGGTTGGACTTGGCTTGAGTATCTGTCACACGATCGTGTCAAATCACGGCGGGCGCCTGCGAGCGCGCAGCCAGCCGGGCGAGGGTGCGGAGCTGACCTTCGACCTCCCGCTCGCGGAGGGTAGCGGGCGGTCGGCGGGCGCTGAGGCATTCGGCGTTTCCCGCGTGGGATAGGAAGTCCCGTGCTTTCGGGGGCCTAAGCCACCGCGCATCGAGGGGGACGGAACTGGCATTTGCGCTTCCGGGCACATTTTTTTTCGGCTGGAAGGACCGATCGATCGGCATCTCCGTCGGGTGCGTTGAAGGAGTGTCAGCGTTTCCCGCGCCGGGCAGGATGCCCCGTCGTGGTGCAGTTGCGGCGGCGAACCCGGGATCGACCGAGCCCAGCCGCGCGGTTGATGTCGATCGCGACCTCGGGCCTCCGGCTTGGGGTATGCGGCGGAATCGGAATTAAACGAGAAACAGCGATTGGACTCGACGAAACAGCAATGGTCTCCGAAGCAGGTGACACCCGGGCCGGTGCTCCGCCCGCCGTCCTCTACGTAGACGACGAGACGAAGAGCCGTAAATACTTCGCCCTCGCTTTCGGTAAGGACTTCCCCGTCCTGACCGCCGCGAGCGTGGCCGAGGCGGAGACCCTCCTCCAGCGCGAGGGTGACCGCGTCGGCGTCCTGATCACCGATCAGCGCATGCCGGGTGAGACCGGCGTCGTCCTGCTCGATCGCGTCAAGGAGCGCTACCCCCAGATCGTGCGACTCCTGACCACCGCCTACGCCGACCTCGAGGAGGCGATGGCGGCGGTCAACCGCGGCGAAATCCACCGCTACGTCCTCAAGCCCTGGGATATCGGCGCCCTGCGCGAGGAGCTGCAGCAGGCCGTCTCCCTGCATCAGCGCAAGCGTCGCGAGCAGGACCTGTTGCAGGGGCGCCGGCATGCGATGATGGCCCTGGCCTCACACATCGCGCACGAGCTCAGCACCCCGCTGGCGACCATCCGCGCTCTCGCGAGCAACATCGAAGATCATATCGCCCCGCTGGTCGCGGGCTACGCCCCGA
The DNA here is from genome assembly GCA_025458165.1 of Chromatiaceae bacterium. Lineage (GTDB taxonomy): Bacteria > Pseudomonadota > Gammaproteobacteria > Chromatiales > Chromatiaceae > JALOTB01. Next base: position 21,990 of record JALOTB010000006.1, read on the forward strand.
CGGCGGTCGAGCCAGCAGCGATTTCGGCGGATATGCTCGACGTCCTAGAGGGCTCCCCGCGCATGATTCGCTCGCTGGTCGATCGCGCCAACCTGCTGATCCGGCTGCTGCTGATCAACGTCGCGGAGAACCCGGAGGAGCGTAGCGACTACCGCCGGTTCTCGGTGGGCCGATGCTTGCGGGACGCGCTCGGTAGTTATCCCTTTCGCGAGGAGGAGCGCCGCCTGGTCCGGGTCGAAGGCGGCGACTTCGAGGCCTTCGGCTCCGAGGTGCTGCTTTCCTACGCGATTTACAACCTGCTGAAGAACGCACTGTATGCCATCGCGAGCGCCCGCAAGGGTGAGATCCTCATCCTCACCGAGCCGGCCGAACCGATGAATCGGCTGCGCTTCCGCGATACCGGCAGCGGCATTCCCGCGCAGGTGCTGCCACGTGTGTTCGACGAGTTCTTCACCGGCAAGGTCTCTGGGCGAGGCACCGGGATGGGCCTTCCGTTCTGTCGCCGGGTGATGACGGCCTTTGGCGGGACCATTGTGTGTCACTCGCAGCCGGGCGAGCTCACCGAGCTCGTGCTCTCCTTCCCCCGCCTGGAGAGCGAAGCCGAGGACCAGCCATTGAAGGGAGGGGTGAGCCGATGAGACCCGCGCGGCAGACTGACTATGCCGTCCTTTTCGTAGACGACGAGGACAAGGCCCTCAAGTACTTCCGCATGGCCTTCGCCAAAGACTTCCCAGTCCTCACGGCGGGTGGCGTGGCCCAGGCGCTGGAGGTCCTCGAGGCCGAGGGGGACCGCATCGGCGTGCTGATCACCGACCAGCGCATGCCCGGTCAGCCGGGGGTTGAGCTGCTCAAGCAGGCCCGGGCGCGTTGGCCGGGGATCGTGCGCATCCTCACCACGGCCTATTCTGACCTGGAGAACGCGATCGCCGCCGTCAATCGCGGCGAGATCCTGCGTTACGTGACCAAGCCCTGGGATATCCAGGCCCTGCGTCTGGAGCTGCGTCACGCGATGGACTTTTTTCAGCTTCGCCAGGAGCGCGACCTGCTGCTCGAGGCGAAGCTCAGCGTGCGCCGGCAGATGCTCCAGGCCGAGCGCCTGCGCGCGCTCATCGCCATCGCCGGTGCGTTGGAACGTCTGCATGGCGCCCCGGCGGCGGTCGCGGCCTGGGTGCTGGATACCGCGAACCGGCCGGAGGGCGACTCAGAGTCCCCAGAGCTCTGGGGGGCCGACGTCGCGGAAACCCTGCGGCTCACGCGCCTGAGCCGCGAGATCCATGCGCTCGATCGCGCGACGCCGCTGGGCTTCCCGGATCGCATCGGCCTGGCATCACTCTGCGCGGATGCGGGGATCGGCGTCTCGGGTGGCGCGCCCGAGGTCAGCGGGCAGGGTGGACTCCTGCTCGATCTCATGTCTACCCTGGCGCAGTCGGTTGGGGCCCCCGCCACCGCCTGCCTGGTCGGGTGCGCCTTGGCCGACGGGGAGCCGGGAGCGTCGGTCGTCGTGACCGGGCCGGGTCCTCGTAGCGACGACCCCGATCGGCTGCTTCGCGCCTACCTTCTGGCTGGGCACCACGGCGGGAGTCTGCACAGCACCTGGGAACCAGTTGGTCCGCGCCTCGAGCTCCGGCTGCCGGTGGAGCCGCGCGCGGTCGATCCCCCCGGACCGGACGCGGACTGGCTGACCGAGCAGTTCACGCGGCTGGAGGATTGGGGCGTGTGATCGCGCGATCCCGCGGTCGCCGTGCTCGGCGCACGAACGGCGACCGCCGTTTTCGCCGGTGCGCGACCAGGGGCCGGCAGACACTTCTAGCCCTTCGGAGTTTCCGGCTCCTACAGTCTGAAAAAGCGAGACAAATCCTAGGCAACATCGCGAGTCAGGACTAGCGATCCGGGTTGTCGCTCGGGTAGGATTTACGCGCGTCGTAACTGCTTGCCGTTGTCTTCGCCATGCCTGCCGCGGTTCTGCCCCTGTTCGCGCTGATCCTGATGTCTCTCGCCAGCGCGGGTGCCAGCGCGATGTCCGTCCTGCCCAGCTTCTTCGCCCGCGAGGCGGTCGAGGCGGCTCAGTCCGGCGAGGAGGACCGGGTGATCCTCGAGTACGAGAACCTGATCGCGGATAAGGTGCTGGTCAAGAAGGCCGAGCGCCGGCTCTATCTGCTGAAGAACGACAAGCCCTTCCGCAGCTACCAGGTTTCGCTGGGATCTAACCCGGTGGGGCACAAGGAGCGCCAGGGGGACGGCCGCACCCCCGAGGGGGTGTACACGATGACCTGGCGCAACCCCAAGAGCCAGTTCCGCAAGGCCCTGCACATCTCCTATCCCAACGCCAACGATCGCGTCCAGGCCGAGCGCTTGGGGGTAAACCCTGGGGGCATGATCGCGATCCACGGCCAGCCGCGGCCCAACGCGCACCGCGAGCTACAGGAGCTGCTGAGCGGTGACGACTGGACCCAGGGGTGCATCGCCGTCTCCAACATGGAGATCGATGAGATCTGGGAGCTAACCCGCGAGGGGACGCTGATCGAGATCCGTCCCTGATCTGTCGCCGGCCTCGCGATCCTGAGGTCCGACCCCGTTCGGCCGGCGGGTCAGCCCTTGAGCTGGGACAAGCGCGCCCGCAGCCGCTCCATCAGGCCGTCGGCGAGACCCTGGAGCTCCGGGTCCATGACCTCGTAGAGATACTCCAGGTCGTCGAGCATCCGCTCGACCTCGGTCGCATCGGCCCGGTCGAGCCGGCCGGCGGCGTCGCGCATGTAGCCATAGGGGTCGATCCCGGGCATGGTCACACCCTCGCTCCCCAGACCGCATAGACCGGGTCCGAGAAGGCGAGCCGATCGGCATACTTGTCGTCCTCGGGCCGCGGCAGGCCGCGCAGCGACCAGGTCTCAAGGCCAGTGAAGAGACCAGACTCCAAGAAGTACTCGCTCACCAGACCGGGGCGCTCGAACTCGTGCAGCCCGTCCCAGATCTGGATCGCCTTGGGCGGGAACCAGCGGTTGGTGAAGGTGGTGATGAAGCGCCCGCCGGGGCGCAGGACCCGCGCCACCTCGGCGAAGACCTCGAAGGGCCGCGTCAGGTACTCGACCGAGGCCGTGCAGATGACGGCGGCGAAGCTCGCGTTGGCGAACGGGAGCTTGGGGTCCTGGTTAAGGTCTTGAATCAGCCGCTCGGAGAGACGCGTGTTGGCGGCGAGCTCCTCGGCGTTGAGACCGAGGCCGGTGAGCTCGACACCGTCGAGGTGCCCGGGGAGATGGGAGTGCCAGCTCGTCATCAGGTCGAGCACGCGCCCCTCGCGCGGGAGCAATCGGCCGTAGAGGGCGCCGACCTCGGCCAGGGCCGCCTCGTCCATGTGATCGACGAAGCGCGGGCCGGCGTAGAACTCCGGGTCCGGGCGCGGGTCGGCGCGCAGGAAGGGGAGGTCGGACCAAAAGTCGGTCGGCGTCGCGCGCCAGCGTGCCTGCATGCCAGGACCGCCGGCGCTCACGAGCTCTGCAATCTCGTTGCAGCGCCCGCCGTGCTCCTCGCCGTGCGCCCAGATGGCCTCGATCCGCACGCGCAGCTCCAGCTCCCGGTCGGCAAGCGGCTGGTTGAAGTCGGCGGTCAGCTCGCCGCGGGTCACCTCGACGATGCGCATCGGGTGGAGGTCGGTGCGGAAGACGCCGTCGAGCCCCTCCATGATCCCCCGCGGGTAAAAGCGTCCGACTCGCGGCTGAACAAAACCCCGACGCGTGAAGCGGCGATTGAACTGGTTGTTGCGCACGCGTAGGAGCTGTTTCTCGCGCCAGGAGGGTAGCAGCTCGCCGGGCGCGAATCGATGCACGACCTGGTGACCGACCGGTCGATCCATGATCTGCGCCTCCAGCTCCGGCGGGAAGAGATCCCGCCAAAGATTGAGCTTGGTGGCGACGTAGGTGTCGGTGTGGCGGGCACGGTCGCTCTCCCAGCGCAGGTCAAAGCGCATGCGCGCCATGGCGCGCGGGCTGGTGCGCTCCAGGGGGCGGTGCTCGGGGGGCAGGGCGTCAGATTGGGGCTCGGCGCAGAGGGTGTCCACAGTGTCTGGGGCTCCAGGGCGTTTGTGCAGAACTGGGAAACTGTGGCTTGTCCATGCTTTGTTCAAGGGATTGACACGCTCGACAAGCGAGCTCGCCGGGTGCCGAGAATCGGCGGTTGCGATCGGGTCCGAGCTCGCAGGACAATGACCGGCCGCGGGCCGCCGGCCCGCCTGCCCCCGGAATCATCTCGCCTTGTACCCTTCGAGCGCCGATCTACGGCTTGTATCCGGCATCGCCTCGGACGCCCGGTCAAGAGGGGCCGACCGGTGACCTGCCCCAAGAGCGACGACCCCATGCTGTCGCTCGAGCAGTGGCTCGACTCCCCGCTCGGGCGCGAGCTGGTCGCCCGCGAGGCGGAGTGCCTCGGGCCGATGCTTGCGGACGTCTTCGGCTACTACCTGCTTCAGGTCGGCATGACCGACGCGTTCGGCGATGCCGTTCGCGCGAGCCCGGTGCGTCACCGTATCCTGCTCCCGCGGAGCGCCCGCCCGCATACCCTCGGCACTCAGGTGGTCGCCTCGCCGGATCGGCTCCCGGTCGCTGGGGACAGCGTCGACGCGGTGCTTTTGCCGCATACCTTGGACTTCGTCGACGACGCTCGGCAGGTGCTGCGCGAGGTCGAGCGGGTGCTGATCCCCGAGGGGCGGGTGGTGGTCATCGGCTTCAACGCGGTCAGCCTCTGGGGTCTATGGGGCCTGATCCGAGGCGGCGGCGGGCGCGTCCCCTGGTGCGGGCGCTTCATCACCCCCTTTCGCGTCAGCGACTGGCTCTCGCTGCTCGGCTTCGACGTCGAGCGCCAGGAGGTGATGATGTTCCGCCCGCCCTGGCCGCGGACCCTGTTCCAGCGATTGTCGTTCCTCGAGCCCGTCGGCCGGCGCTTCTGGCCGCCGCTGGGTGGCGTCTATGCGATGCGCGCGGTCAAGCGCGTCTCGACACTGACCCCGCTGCGCCCGTCGTGGAAGTCGCGCCGGCCGATGCTGCACGGTGGTGCGGTGGAGCCGAGCCCGCGCCGGCTCGCGGCGCGCGGGCGGTTGCGGCCGGGGCACCCACATGGCTGAGCTGGTGGAGGTCTTCACCGACGGGGCCTGCAAAGGTAACCCGGGCCCCGGCGGTTGGGGCGCGCTGCTGCGCTACGGCGCGCACGAGAGGGAGCTGCACGGCGGCGAGGGGCAGACCACCAACAACCGCATGGAGCTGATGGCGGTAATCCAGGCGCTGGAGGCACTCAATCGGCCGAGTCCGGTACGCATCACGACCGACTCCCAGTACGTCAAACGCGGGGTCACCGAGTGGATCACGCGCTGGAAGCGCAACGGCTGGCTGACCGCGGAGCGCAAAGCCGTGAAGAACCGGGACCTGTGGGAGCGGCTCGATCGCGCCCTCGCCCGGCATCAGGTCCAGTGGCACTGGGTTCGTGGACATGCGGGTCACCCCGAGAACGAGCGCGCGGACCGGCTGGCCAACCGCGGCATCCCCAGGGGTCAAGGGGCGTGACGCCATGAGACAGGTCGTGCTCGATACCGAGACCACCGGGCTGGAGCCGGCCGAGGGTCACCGTATCATCGAGATCGGTTGCGTCGAGCTGATCGACCGCCGGCTCACCGGCAATAACTTCCACCAGTACCTCCAGCCGCAGCGGGCGATCGAGGCCGGTGCGGCCGATGTCCACGGGATCACGGATGACTTCCTGCGTGACAAGCCCCGTTTCGCGGACGTCGCCGAGGATTTCCTCGACTACATTCGTGGGGCGGAGCTGATCATCCACAACGCCCCCTTCGATCTCGGCTTTCTCGATCACGAGCTCAGGCTCTGCCGTGCCGAGGCGCCGCCGCTCGCCGAGCTCTGTGCGGTGACCGACACCCTGGTGCTCGCGCGCGCCCTGCACCCGGGGCAGCGCAACAGCCTCGACGCCCTGTGCAAGCGCTATCAGGTCGACAATTCCCATCGCGACCGCCACGGCGCCTTGCTGGACGCCGAGATCCTCGCCGACGTCTATCTCGCGATGACCGGTGGCCAGGTCAGTCTGGCCCTCGGGCACCAGACCGAGGCCGGCGGGCTCAGGGGGCGTGAGCCGGTGCGGCGGCTCCCGGCGCAGCGGCCGCGGCTTCTGGTCGTGCGGGCGAGTGAGGCCGAGACCAACGCCCACGCGGCGCAGCTCGCGGAGATCGAACGTGCGAGCGGCGGCGTCTGTGTGTGGCTCAGGGAGTCTTAGCGGGCGCCCCGGCGGCGCCCGTCCGTCCTCGGCTCAGGAAGACCGCCGGCGGTGGTCGCTGCCTTGGATTCCCGAGACGATGGTCTCCAGCGCGTCGAGGTCGAGCAGCTCGACGTGCTTGCGATCGACCCGCAGCAGCCCCTCGTCCTGGAAGCGCGTAAACAGCCGGCTCACGGTCTCGACGGCGAGACCGAGATAGTTACCGATCTCGTGGCGGGACATGCTCAGATAGAAGTCGGTTGGCGACAGGCCCCGCTGGTGCAGCCGGCGAGACATGCTCAGCAGGAACGTGGCCAGGCGCTCGTCGGCGCTCTTCTTGCCGAGCAGTAGCAACATTTCAGTGTCTTGGCCAATCTCCTTGCTGAGCAGCCGGTAGAGCTGGTGCTGGAGCGAGGCGATGCTGCTGGCGAGCTCCTCCAGGCGCGTGAAGGGCAGCTCGCAGATGGCGGAGGTCTCAAGGACCTTGGCCGAGCAGCTATGGACCTCGCCGTCGATGGCATCCAAGCCGACCAGCTCACCCGGGAGGTGGAAGCCCAGGACCTGCTCGCCCCCCTCTTCGTTGGGGGCATAGGTCTTCACCGACCCGGTCTTGACCACATAGAGCGAGCGGAAGCGCTCCCCGCTGCGGAACAGGTAGTCCCCGCGGTGCAGGGGGCGGGTGCGTTTGACGATGCTGTCGAGGCGGTCGACGTCCTCGGGGGTGAGCCCCATGGGGAGGCACAGCGCCGAGATCGTGCAGTTCTTGCAGGCGACCCGGATGGTTTCGAAGGAAATGACCTTACGCTCAGCCAAGATCGTGACTCCGCCAGAGGCAATCCGCGGCATTTTGCGGTCTGCGTTGATCTCGATCAAGCCGCGGCAGCGCAGGGCCAGTGGGTTGGCGGCCTTGGCTCGGGGCGACGCGGTGGTCACCGGGCACAAAAAAAGCCGCGCCCAAGGCGCGGCTTTGTGGTGTCCGGCTGCGCCGGACCTGTGCTTACTTGGCCTCGCCGCCAGCGGGGGCCGCCGGTGCCGGCATGGCATAGGGTGCCGCATAGGGCGCGCCATAGCCGTAGCCCGGGTAGCCGCCCCAGGGGCCGCCGCCGTAGCCGTAGGGGCCGTAGCCGTAGTAGTCGCGGTAGCGGTTGTAGCCGCGGCCGAAGCCACGCCCGCCACCCGACATGTTCATGTTGAAGTCGCCGTAGCCGTCACCCATCATGTCGTTCCACCAGTCATTCCCGCCCCAGCCGGAGCCAGGATAGCCGCCCCAGGGGCCGCCACCCCACCACGCCTGGGCCGAGGTCATGGAGAAGGACGCGGCGCCCGCGATCACGGCGACGCCCAGGATCTTGCCAAGCTTTTGCATAACTGACGCTCCTAGAGAGTGTAGAGGGTCTTCTTAGGCAGCCGCGACCGCAGGAGGCGCTGTCGCAGCAGGCGGAATGTACTCGCCTTAGGCGAGCACGTCGGCAGTATAGGTGGACCATACGGGGATTGGAAGGGCTTGGCGCGCCAGGCGACACGCCCGCTGTGCGGCTCCCGTTCATTGAGGGGCATGGGGGATTTTGGTAGTTTGTGCACCCATTCCGGCCGATCGTCTGAAGCCTCTGCCCCGCACCCCATGACCAAGCTCATCTTTATCACTGGCGGTGTCGTGTCATCGCTGGGCAAGGGGATCGCGTCGGCGTCTTTGGCGGCGCTGCTCGAGGCGCGCGGGTTGCGGGTGACCATGATCAAGCTCGACCCGTACATCAACGTCGATCCGGGGACTATGAGTCCGTTTCAGCATGGCGAGGTGTACGTCACCGACGACGGGGCGGAGACGGATCTCGACCTCGGGCACTACGAACGCTTCCTGCGTACCCGCATGGGACGCAACAACAACTTCACCACCGGCCAGATCTACGAGAGCGTGATCCGCAAGGAGCGCCGTGGCGACTACCTAGGTCGCACGGTGCAGGTCATCCCCCACATCACCGACGAGATCAAGGACAGCATACGGCTCGGGGCCGACGAGGCCGACATCGCCATGGTGGAGATCGGCGGCACCGTGGGCGACATCGAGTCGCTACCGTTCCTGGAGGCCATCCGCCAGATGCGGGTCGAGGTCGGGCGTGAGAACGCGCTCTTCATGCACCTGACCCTCGTTCCGTACATCAAGACCTCAGGCGAGATCAAGACCAAGCCGACCCAGCACTCGGTCAAGGAGCTACGCTCCATCGGCATCCAGCCCGACGTCCTGCTGTGCCGCGCCGAGCGCGACATCCCCGCCGAGGAGCGGCGCAAGATCGCGCTCTTCACCAACGTCCCGGAGGCGGCGGTGATCTCTGCGGTGGACGCTGACAACATCTACCGTATCCCGCTGCTGCTGCATGCCCAGGGGCTCGACGAGCTGGTGGTGCGCCAACTCGGGCTGGACGTGCCGAGCGCGGATCTGCGCGAGTGGGAGGAGGTCCTCGACGGCTTCGACCACCCCGAGCACGAGGTCCGCGTGGGGATGGTCGGCAAGTACATGCACCTCACCGAGGCCTACAAATCACTCTCCGAGGCCCTCGCCCATGCCGGTGTGCATACCCGCACGCGGGTGCGCATCGTCTATCTCGACTCCGAGCAGATCGAGCGCGAGGGGACCGATTGCCTCCACGGCCTCGACGCCATCCTGGTCCCCGGCGGGTTCGGGGAGCGCGGCATCGAGGGCAAGATCCAGGCGGTGCGTTTCGCCCGCGAGAACCGCATTCCGTACCTCGGTATTTGTCTCGGGATGCAGGTGGCGGTGATCGAGTACGCCCGCAATCTAGCCGGCCTCGGCGCAGCCAACAGCACCGAGTTCAACCCGCGTACCCCCCATCCGGTGATTGCCCTGATCACCGAGTGGCAGACGGAGGACGGCCACGTCGAGACCCGCGACGCGTCGGCCGACCTCGGTGGCAGCATGCGCCTGGGCGGGCAGAATTGCCGTCTGGAGCCCGGAAGCCTGGCGCGCAGCGTCTACGGCACCCCGCAGGTGCGCGAGCGGCACCGTCACCGTTACGAGTTCAACAACCGCTATTTGGATGTTTTGAAGGACGCCGGCCTGCGCTTCTCCGGCTGGTCCCTCGATGGCCGCCTGGTGGAGATCATCGAGATCCCCGACCACCCCTGGTTCATCGCCTGCCAGTTCCACCCCGAGTTCACCTCGACGCCACGGGATGGTCATCCGTTGTTTCGCGGCTTCATTGAGGCGGCGCTGCGCCAACGCCGGCAGACCGAGGCTCGCTCGGCATGATGCGCCTGCTCGATTTCGAGGTCGGACTCGACCGCCCGCTCTTTCTGATTGCCGGCCCCTGCGTGGTCGAGGGTGCCACGCTGGCCGAGGAGACGGCGGGGCGCCTAAAGGAGATCGCCGGCGAGCTCGGCATCCCCTTCATCTATAAGTCGTCCTTCGACAAGGCCAACCGCTCGTCCCTGGGGAGCTTTCGCGGACCCGGTATGGAGGCGGGGCTCCAGATCCTCGCCGATGTACGCGAGCGCATCGGGGTGCCGGTGCTCACCGACGTGCACGAGGATACGCCGCTCCCGGAGGTCGCCGAGGTGGTTGATGTCCTGCAGACCCCGGCCTTCCTCTGCCGCCAGACCAACTTCGTCCGCGCCGTCGCCGCCCAGGGCAAGCCCGTCAACATCAAGAAGGGTCAGTTTCTCGCCCCCTGGGACATGAAGCGGGTGGTGGAGAAGGCGCACTCGACCGGCAACGCGCAGATCCTGGTCTGCGAGCGTGGGGTGAGCTTCGGCTACAACAACCTGGTCTCGGACATGCGCTCCCTCGCGGTGTTGCGCGAGACCGGCTGCCCGGTGGTCTTCGACGCCACCCACTCAGTGCAGCTCCCAGGGGGGCTGGGCGTCAGCTCTGGGGGGCAACGGGAGTTCGTGCCGGTGCTCGCGCGTGCCGCGGTCGCCGCCGGGATCTCGGGGCTTTTCATGGAGACGCACCCCCGCCCGGAGGAGGCCCTGAGCGACGGACCTAACGCCTGGCCGCTCGGACGCTTGCGCGACCTGCTCGCCACCCTGGTCGAGCTCGACCGCCTGGTCAAGGCGCGGGGCTTCGCCGAGGAAGACGTCTCGGCTTAGGCGAGGCGGCCAGCCCTCGCGTCCGCGGTCGCCGCGCTCCCCCTGACTGTGAATCTTCAACCCGGGGTCTCTTGCCCCGTACCCAGGAGAATCGCCATGTCCAAGATCGTCGATATCCGTGCCCGGGAGATCCTCGACTCCCGCGGCAACCCCACGGTCGAGGCCGATGTGTACACCGAGGACGGGGCGATCGGCCGCGCGGCGGTGCCCTCTGGGGCCTCGACCGGCTCGCGCGAGGCGCTGGAGCTGCGCGACGGCGACAAGTCGCGCTACGGCGGCAAGGGGGTGCTCAAGGCGGTCGCCAACATCCAGGGCGAGCTCCGCGACGCGGTGGTGGGGATGGAGGTCGAGGATCAGGCAGGCATCGACCGTCGCATGATCGAGCTCGACGGGACCGACAACAAGGGCCGGCTGGGGGCTAATGCGCTGCTCGGCGTCTCGCTCGCGACCGCCCACGCCGCGGCCCAGGAGCAGGCGCTGCCGCTCTATCGCTACCTGGGGCCCGACAGTTGCAGGCTCCCGGTGCCGATGATGAACATCATCAACGGCGGCCAGCATGCGGACAACAGCGTCGACTTTCAGGAGTTCATGATCCTCCCGGTTGGGGCCACGAGCCTGCGCGAGGCGGTGCGCTACGGGGCGGAGGTCTTCCATGCACTGAAGTCGGTGCTGGGCAGGCGCGGGCTCGCCACTGGGGTGGGCGACGAGGGCGGCTTCGCCCCCGACCTGCCCTCCAACGAGGCGGCCATCGAGGTCATTCTGGAGGCGATCGCCAAGGCGGGCTTCAAGGCCGGCGAGGACATCTGGCTCGGGCTCGACGTCGCCAGCTCCGAGTTTTATCGGGACGGCGTGTATGACTTGGCCGGTGAGGGCCGAAAGCTCGACGCCGCCGGTCTCGTCGACCTGCTCGCCGACTGGGCCGGCCGCTACCCGATCCTGACCATCGAGGACGGCATGGCCGAGGGCGACTGGGACGGCTGGAAGCTCCTCACCGAGCGGCTCGGCGGCAAGGTGCAGCTCGTCGGTGACGACCTGTTTGTCACTAACACCCAGATCTTCAAGCAGGGGATCGACCGCGGGATCGCCAACTCGATCCTGATCAAGGTCAACCAGATCGGGACCCTGACTGAGACCCTGGAGGCGATCACCATGGCCCATGGCTCGGGCTACACGGCGGTGGTCTCCCACCGCTCGGGGGAGACCGAGGACACCACCATCGCCGATCTTGTCGTGGCCGCCGCCACCGGCCAGATCAAGACCGGCTCACTCTCGCGCTCCGACCGTGTCGCCAAATACAACCAGTTGATGCGCATCGAGGACCAGTTGGGCGATGCGGCGGTCTACGCCGGGCGGGATGCCTTCCGCTGGCTGTGATCTGCGCGCCGGGTTTGGTGGTAGCCAGCCCGAAGCCGTACGAGCGGACCCGGCATGCGCATCCTAATCGGCTTCCTGCTGCTGACCCTCGTGCTGCTCCAATATCGCCTCTGGGTGGGGGAGGGGAGCCTTGCGGAGGTCAGCGCCCTGCGTGGGGAGATCGCCACCCAGCGCGCCGAGATCGCCCGGATGCAGACGCGCAACGAGGTCCTCGAGGCCGAGGTGCGTGACCTCCGCGACGGGCTGGAGGCCCTCGAGGAGCGGGCGCGCAGCGAGCTCGGCATGATCAAGCGGGGGGAGCTTTTCCTGCAGCTCATCGAGGGGGCGCCGCCGCAGCCGACCACGCCTTCGCCAGGGCCGGCGAATTGACCGGGCGCCGCGCGGGTTGCTGGGCGGTGATCCCCGCGGCCGGGGTCGGCCGGCGGTTCGGAGCCGCCCGGCCCAAGCAGTACCTGGATCTCGCCGGACGGCCGGTGATCGAGCATGCGATGCGCCCGCTGCTCGGCCATCCCCGCATCCGCGGACTGGTGGTCGCGCTCGATCCAGCGGACGCCTACTGGGCGGACACCCAGCTCGCCGCCGATCCGCGCGTCCGCCGGGCCGCCGGGGGTGCCGAGCGCTGCCACTCGGTGCTGAATGCCCTGGAGCTTCTGGCCACCGAGGCCGATCCCGAGGACTGGGTCCTGGTGCACGATGCCGCTCGACCGTGCCTGCGCGCGGCCGATCTCGACCGGCTCATCGCCACGCTGGAGGACGATCCGGTCGGGGGCCTGCTCGGTGTCCCGGTGCGCGACACCATGAAGGAGTCGGACGACAGCGGGCGGTCCGTCCGCACCCTGCCCAGGGCCCGACTCTGGCACGCCTACACCCCGCAGATGTTCCGCCTCGGCCTGCTGCGTCGGGCGCTACGGGGCGCGCTGGAGGCCGGGCACCTGGTCACCGACGACGCGAGCGCGGTGGAGCTCCTCGGCCTCGCCCCGCGGCTCGTCGAGGGGCAGGCGGACAACATCAAGATCACGCGTGTGGAGGATCTGGGCTTGGCGCGGTTCTATCTCCAGGAGCAGGGCCGCTGATGTTGGTCGGGCAGGGGATCGACGCCCACCGCTTCGCGCCGGGCCGGCCGCTGGTGCTCGCCGGCGTGCGGGTCGAGCACGACCAGGGGCTCGCCGCCCACTCCGATGGCGACGTCGCCATCCACGCCCTGTGCGACGCACTCCTGGGCGCGGCGGGGCTCGGCGATATCGGCCGCCATTTTCCGGACACCGATCCCCAGTACGCCGGGATCGACAGCCGTATCCTGCTGCGGCGGGTGATGGCGAGCCTGCGCGAGCGCGGGCTCTCGGTCCACAACGCCGACCTCACCCTGGTCGCCCAGCGGCCGCGGCTCGCGCCCCACATCCCCGCGATGTGCGAGGTGTTGGCCGCCGACCTCGGCTGCCCCACCGAGCGGGTGAACGTCAAGGCAACCACCACCGAGCGCATGGGTTTCACCGGCCGTGGGGAGGGAATCGCGGCGTTTGCGGTTGTGCTGCTTGTGCCGTGAGCGGCGACTTGCCTGCCTGGCGGCCATTTGCGGAGCTACCGCGTGCCCATGGTGTCCCGCCGGTGACGGGCCGGCTGCGGGTGCGGGACGAGGACTTCGCGGTGGTCGAGGACCTCGCCTTCGCGCCAGACGGCGAGGGTGAGCATGCCCTGCTCTGGGTGCGCAAGACCGGGGCGAACACCGAGTGGGTAGCCCGCCAACTCGCCGCCCACGCTGGGGTGGCCGCGTCGGCGATCGGCTTCGCCGGGCTCAAGGACCGTCGTGCCGTCACCAGCCAGTGGTTCTCGGTGCACCTGCCGGGCCGCCCGGACCCGGACTGGGCGGCGTTCGCGGTTCCCGGCGTGGAGATCCTGGCCGCGCATCGCCACCGCCGCAAGCTCCAACGCGGGGCGCTGCGCGGCAACTGCTTCGTGATTCGCGTACGCGGGCTGGCCGGCGACCGGGATGCCCTGCGCGAGCGCCTGGAGCGGGTGCGTGGGCGGGGCGTGCCCAACTACTTCGGTCATCAGCGCTTTGGCCGCGAGGACGGCAACCTGCGGGCCGCTGGCGCCCTCTTCGCGGGCGAGATCCGGCGTGTCGACCGCCATCGGCGCGGCCTCTGGCTCTCGGCCGCCCGCTCGCAGCTTTTCAACGAGGTGCTCGCCCTGCGAGTGGCGCGCGGCGACTGGGACCAGGCGCTTGCCGGCGATCGGCTCCAGCTCCGAGGCTCTGGCTCGCACTTCGCGGCGCCCGTCGTCGATCAGGGCCTGCGCGAGCGCGTGCTCGCCTTCGACGTCGACCCGACCGGTCCGCTTTGGGGGTCGGGCGCGGATCTGGTCAGCGGTGAGGTCGCGGAGTTGGAGGCGGCGGTCGCCGCTCGCCTCCCGCAGTGGGTGGCCGGGCTCGCCGCTGCCGGGCTGCGCCAGGAGCGCCGGCCGCTGCGGCTCTCCCCGCGGGAGCTGGAACTGGTGTCGACCGATCCCGACGGGATCGAGCTCCGCTTCGCCCTGCCAGCCGGGGCCTATGCTACCAGCGTCTTGCGCGAGCTGGTCGACTGGACCGAGCCGGAAGCCTGAAGACCCGCGCCCCGCGGCGTTGGGGCGCGGGGTTCGGGGTCAACCGGACCGTCGCTCCCGCAGCGCCTTGTCTGGGTTGCGCAGGAGGACGTACACGGCGCCGGTGCCCCCGTCGCGGCGGGTGGCGCTGCAGAAGGCCAGGACCTCGGCGCGCAGCCTCAACCAGTAGTTGACCTTGCATTTAAGCACCGGCTGGCGCTCCTCGGAGCGAAATCCCTTGCCGTGGATAACGGACACGCAGCGCGCCCGCCGCCGCGCGCAGTCGGCGAGGAACTCGTCGAGGCAGCGCTGCGCGTGGCTTACGGTGAGGCCGTGCAGGTCGAGCTCGAGATCCACCGGGAGATAGCCGCGCTGCAGATCCGCGAGCAGGCGATTCTGAACCCCGGGGCGGGCGAACAGGAGGAACTCCCCACACTCGACCTCCGCCTCGGACAGGGCGGCAGGGCCCGTCGCCTCGCTGAGGTAGCTCGGCTGGACGATGGGGACCGGCCGCGGGCGGCGGCGGTAGGGCTCGGGGCGCTCCTCGCCCAGCCGCTCGGCGTCGGCGACCGCCTCGCGAAAGAGGTCCGCTTCCGTCTCGTCGGGAGGCTGAGGCATGGGGCTGCGACCGTTGGGGGGCGCTCGCGGCGAGTATACCAGCGGCCGGCGCCTGCGCTCGGCCAGTGTCCGCGGCCCGTGATTCCAGTATGATCGCGGCCCATTGGGACCCCGGCCCCCGCGGCGGCCCGGGGCGCGCGACGTACGCTCTGCTTACCCCGACGCCGAGTCTCCACTCCCCCGCCTGGGGGGCGGGGCCCTAGGGCCGATGAAGATCCTGATCAGCAACGACGACGGTTACCTGTCCCCTGGGCTACGCATACTGGCCGACACCCTCTCCGCGCTGGGGCAGGTCACGGTGGTCGCCCCAGACCGCGACCGCAGCGGGGCGAGCAATTCGCTCACGCTGACCGTCCCGATCCGTGCCCACCGCGCGGAAAACGGCTTCTTCCGGGTCGAGGGCACGCCCACGGACTGCGTGCATCTCGCGATCACCGGGCTGCTCGCGGAGGAGCCCGACATGGTGGTGGCGGGGATCAACCATGGCCCCAATCTCGGCGACGACATCATCTACTCGGGCACCGTTGCCGCCGCGACCGAGGGGCGCTTCCTCGGGCTGCCGGCGATGGCGATCTCGATCGACGCCTTCGAGCCGGCCCATCTGGGGACGGCTGCGCGGGTCGCCGAACGGCTGGTCGGGAACCTGCTGTCGAGCCCGCTCGGCCCTAACCTGATCCTCAACGTCAACGTCCCCGACCTGCCCTACGAGCAGATACGCGGGTACGCGGCGACACGCCTCGGCCATCGCCACAAGGCGGAGCCGGTGACCGCGGCGCGCGACCCGCGCGGGCGGACGGTCTACTGGATCGGACCCGCGGGTCCCGAGCAGGATGCCGGCCCCGGGACGGACTTCCACGCCCTGCGCAACGGGTTCGTTTCGGTGACCCCGTTGCAGGTCGACCTCACCCGCCATGCCCTGATCAGCCCGCTCGCCGAATGGCTCGAGGCTTGCCAGTGACCGCGGACGTGCTCCAGACGGGCGTGGGGATGACCTCGCTGCGCACCCGCGAGCGTCTGATCCAGCGTCTCGCCGAGGCCGGCATCCGCGACCCGGCGGTGCTCGAGGCTATGCGCAAGGTGCCGCGGCACCTCTTCGTCGACGAGGCACTGGCCAGCCGCGCCTACGAAGACTCGGCGCTGCCGATCGGGCATGGGCAGACCATTTCCCAGCCCTACACGGTAGCGCGCATGACCGAGGCGCTCCTCGCGCGCGGGCGGCCCGACACGGTGCTCGAGATCGGGACCGGATCGGGCTTCCAGACTGCGGTGCTCGCCTCGTTGGTGCGCCGCGTCTACAGCGTGGAGCGCGTCGCGGCGCTGCTCGCCGAGGCTCAGTTGAGGCTCCAGACGCTGAAGCTGCGCAACGTGAGGCTGCGCCATTGCGACGGCGGGCTGGGGTGGCCGGAATACGCCCCATTCGGCGCCATCCTGGTCACCGCGGCGCCCGAGGGCATCCCGCGCGGGCTGGTCAACCAGCTCGTGCCCGGCGGCGCCATGGTGCTGCCGATCGGCCGCGGTAGCCATCAGGTACTGGTGCGGGTCGTGCGCTCAGGCGACGGCTACGAGCACGAGATCCTGGAGCCGGTCACCTTTGTTCCCTTGCTAGGCGGGGTCGCCTGATGCGCCTGTTCTCACCGCTCTACGAGCGCGCCATGCGCTGGTCGCGGCATCGCCACGCCCCCTGGTACCTGGGTGGGTTGAGCTTCGCCGAGTCATCCTTCTTCCCGATCCCGCCGGACGTGATGCTCGCGCCGATGTGCATGGCGGCGCCCCGGCGGGCCTGGAACTACGCCGCGCTGACGACCTTGACTTCGGTCCTCGGCGGGCTCTTCGGCTACGCGATCGGGTACTTCGCGTTCGGGCTGGTCGAGCCGCTGGTGGGGGAGGGCGGTCGCTATGCCGAGCCCTTCGCCGCGGCCCAGGCCTGGTTTTCCGAGTGGGGTGTGTGGGCGATCTTTGTGGCCGGCTTCTCGCCCATCCCTTACAAGATCTTCACCATCACGGCCGGGGTGCTGCACATGGCGCTGCTACCCTTTGTGATTGCGTCGGCGGTTGGCCGGGGGGCGCGGTTCTTCCTGGTCGCCGCATTGATGGCCTGGGGCGGAGAGCGGATGGAGGGGTTGCTCAGACAGTACGTCGACCGCATCGGCTGGTTGGTCGTGGCGCTCGTGGTGGCGGTGGTGCTCGTCTACTACTAGGACGCGGATGG
This sequence comes from Chromatiaceae bacterium, assembly GCA_025458165.1. Lineage (GTDB taxonomy): Bacteria > Pseudomonadota > Gammaproteobacteria > Chromatiales > Chromatiaceae > JALOTB01. Next base: position 39,115 of record JALOTB010000006.1, read on the forward strand.
GAGCCGGGCCACTCGCAACACCGGACCGCCCGGCACTGATGCTGGGACCCTCGTGCGGAGCGCTCAAGCTTGCGGCCTTGCTGTTCGTCTCCCTGCTCGCGATGCTGCTCGGCGGTTGTGCCGCCACGGGCCCCGCCCCGGTCGAGAGTCGCGACGGCAGCAGCCCGCTCCCCGGTGGCTATTACCGCGTGCGCGAGGGCGACACGCTCCAGCACATCGCCCTCCGTCACGGCCTGGAGATGGCGCAGCTCGCGGAATGGAACGGGCTGCAGGCGCCTTACCGGATCACTACCGGGCGGCTGCTCAGGCTGGTCCCCGACCCGGCGTTGAGTCCATCCGCGGGTCCGGCCGCGGTGGCCGGGCAGCCGGACAAGTCCACAGGGTCGACCCAAGGGGCTGCGCGCCGAGGGGGTGGTGTCGCGACCACGACCGCCCCGGTGCAGCCCTCCGAGCCTAAGGCCAAGCCCGCCGCGGTGAAGGCCGGACCGGGGGGCCTGCGCTGGCAGTGGCCGATCTCCGGGCGGGTGGTGCAGGGCTTCCGCGAAGGCGACCGCACGCGCCAGGGGGTACGAATCGCGGGGCGCGCGGGCCAGACCGTGGCGGCTGCCGCAGGTGGGACGGTGGTCTACAGCGGCAGTGGACTCAAGGGTTACGGCAACCTTATCATCGTTAAGCACAACAACGAATTTCTCAGCGCGTACGGGTTCAACCGGCGCCTGTTGGTGAAGGAAGGCCAGCAGGTGCGGCGCGGCCAAAGTGTTGCGGAGGTCGGGCAGGCGGGGGGTGGGCAGTATCTGCTCCACTTCGAGATCCGGCGCAACGGAGTCGCCACGGATCCGTTGGTCTTTCTGCCCAGGTCCCGTTGACTCGCGCCCCCGGTGCAGCGCCCACTACGCCATCATTGGTGCCGTTCCCGGTGGAATGGATACCAAGGGCGGCGGTAACGCGGGACCCGCAATCGATGCGTGCTGGCGGCAGGGGGTAGGGTCCTACCGCTGAGGAGCAATGGGCATGGCGACCACCAACGAGCCCGAGGACGGGGCCAATGACGTGGGCGAGGAGTTGGGCCTGCTGCGGGCCGACGCCCTCGACGACGAGGAGGTCGACGTCTCGCAGGGGGGGCCCGATACGGACGGCTTCGCGGACGACGACGGGGCTCCCGTGATGGAGCCGAGTCGCATGGCCGCCGACGATGGGGACTTCGACGCCACCCGCCTGTATCTCAACGAGATAGGCGCCTCCAAGCTCCTGACTGCGGAGGAGGAGGTGCACTACGCCCGCCTTGCCCAGCGCGGCGACAACGCGGCGCGCCAGCGCATGATCGTGAGCAATCTGCGCTTGGTGGTAAAGATCGCCCGCCGGTACCTCAACCGCGGGCTGCCCCTGCTCGACCTGATCGAGGAGGGCAACCTCGGACTGATCCGCGCGGTCGAGAAATTCGATCCCGAACGGGGCTTCCGCTTCTCGACCTATGCGACCTGGTGGATCCGTCAGACCATCGAGCGGGCGATCATGAACCAGACCCGCACGGTCCGGCTGCCGATCCACGTCGTCAAGGAGATCAACGTCTACCTCAAGGCCGCGCGGGGTCTTGCCCAGCGTCTCGATCACGAGCCGACTAGCGAGGACATCGCCGGTCTCCTCGATCGCCCGATCGTCGAGGTCAAGCGCATGCTGGGGCTCAACGAGCACATCGCCTCGGTCGACACCCCCTTCGGGAAGGACGCCGACAAGCCGCTGGTCGACATGCTCCAGGACGAGACGGCGGACGATCCCGCCGACAGGATCCAAGACGCCGACATCCAGGCCAACCTCGACCACTGGCTCGGCAAGCTTAACGACAAGCAACGCGAGGTGGTCGAGCGCCGCTTCGGAATCCACGGCTACGAGCACTCGACCCTCGAGCGGGTCGCCCAGGAGTTGGGCGTCACGCGCGAGCGTGTCCGCCAGATCCAGATGGATGCCCTGCGCCGCCTGCGCGACATCCTGGAGAAGGAGGGCTTCTCCGTGGATGCCTTCTTTAAGTGAGTGCCGGACGCGCTGATTTCTCGATCCTTTCATTCCAGCCCCGGGTAATTCCTGACTAGGCCAGTCGGATGTCACGGGGATGGGAAATAACCCCGGCGAGCCCTTTCTCGGCGCTCGTTGCAGATGCCGCTTCAGCCACTGGACTTGACGCAAGTCAATAAATAGTGTGGCAGCTCGCGTGGCCGACCTGCCGCAAGGCGCTGTCAACCTTGACTTTCGAGCGCGATTCCAGTCAGATTGGCGGCGCTGTGCCGAAGGAATCTAGGGCGTGATACAAGGGGCCGGATGGCCCCGTCGTTTCTTGTGATTCCCAGTCATCCTTGGGGAGGGTTTATGGAAGCTGGACTTGAACAGAAGTACAACTTTGATGTTGTACGCTGGTTCACCATCATGGCGGTGGTCTATCTCGTGGTAGGCGCATTCGTCGGGGTTTGGATCGCGTCAGAGCTCGCCTGGCCGTTCCTCAATTTCGACAGTCCCTATATCTCCTTCGGGCGGCTCCGTCCGGTTCATACCAACGCCGTGATCTTCGCCTTCGGCGGCTGCGTGCTTATGGCAACCGCCTTCTATACGGTCCAGCGCACCTGCGGAGTAAGGCTGTGGAGCGACAAGCTGGCGTGGTTCGTGTTCTGGGGCTGGAACGCGATCATTGTCCTCGCCGTCATCACCCTGCCGCTGGGGTTCACCCAGGCCAAGGAGTACGCGGAGCTCGAATGGCCGATCGATATTCTGATCGCCGTCGTCTGGCTCGCCTTCAGCTTCAACTTCATGATGACCATCGCCAAACGGAAGACGTCGCACATCTACGTCTCGAATTGGTTCTTCCTTGGCATGATGGTAATGATCACCTACCTCCACGTGGTCAATAGCCTGGCGATCCCGGTCGGCCTGTTCAAATCCTATTCGGTATTCTCTGGCGTGCAGGACGCGATGATTCAGTGGTGGTGGGGCCACAATGCGGTCGGCTTCTACCTCACGGCCGGGTTCCTGGGGATCATGTACTACTTCGTGCCTAAGCAGGCGAACCGCCCGATCTACTCCTATCGCCTGTCCGTCATCCACTTCTGGGCATTGATGTTCGGCTACGTCTGGCTCGGCGCCCACCATCTTCAATACACCGCACTTCCTGACTGGGCTGGCTCGCTCGGCGCCGCCGTGTCGCTGGCGATGATCATTCCCTCCTGGGGCGGTGCCGTGAACGGCATGATGACCCTTTCCGGTGCCTGGGATAAGCTCCGCACCGATTACGTCCTGCGCTTCCTCATCATCGCCCTGGCGTTCTACGCCATGTCTACCTTCGAGGGGCCGGTGATGTCGCTCAAGACCGTCAACGCCCTCTCGCACTACACCGATTGGACGGTCGGGCATGTGCATTCTGGCGCTTTGGGGTGGGTCGCCGGCATTTCGATCGGCGCCATCTACCACCTGATGACGCGGCTGTGGCATACCGAGATGTACTCCGAGAAGCTGGTGAACTTCCACTTCTGGACCGCGACCATCGGTACCGTGATCTACATCGTTGCGATGTGGGTTTCCGGCATCATGCAGGGTCTGATGTGGCGCGCCTACGACGAATTCGGCACCTTGGCCTACACGTTCGTCGAGTCGGTGGATGCCATGCACCCCTATTACGCGATGCGAGCGATTGGCGGCATGATCTTCCTTTTCGGGGCGATCGTGATGCTGTTCAACATCCTCATGACCGTGCGCAAGTCGGTCTCCGAGGGCAGCCTCAACAAGGCGCGCGCGCTGCCGGCGGCGGCCTGATCAGGGGGTAAAGAGTCATGGCTGAGCCGAAATCCAAGGTCAAGAGTTTCCAAGAGTGGATGGAGGTCCGAATCTGGGGCCTCGTCACGGTCACTGCCGTCGTTCTGTCGATTGGCGGACTGGTCGAGATCGTGCCGCTCTTCTATATGAAGAACACCTTCGAGCACAACAAGTACCCGGAGCTTATCTGGAATCACGATGCCCCGGGGTCGGTGCCGATCGTCTCGGTTGTCGATGGCAAGGAGCAATGGAATTGGAAGGCGGGTGACGGCGTCCGCCCCTACACCGCCCTAGAGCTCGCGGGGCGCGACATCTATCAGCGGGAGGGCTGTTACACCTGCCACTCCCAGATGATTCGCCCCTTCCGTGACGAGAAGGAGCGTTATGGACATTACTCCTTGGCCTCGGAGTCGGCGTTTGACCACCCGTTCCAGTGGGGATCGAAACGGACCGGTCCGGATCTCGCTCGCGTCGGCGGCAAATACTCCGATGAATGGCAGCGGGTGCATCTGCGCCGGCCGCAGTCGGTGGTGCCGGAGTCGGTGATGCCTGCCTATCCGTGGCTCGACAAGGCGCGGGTCGATGGCGGCAAGATCCAACGGCACATGAAGGGCCTGCAGGCGATTGGGGTGCCCTATGCCGACGGCGATATCGAGGCCGCGCCGAAGCTGGTGGAAGGCAAGACGGAGATGGACGCCCTGGTGACTTATCTCCAGGTCCTCGGGACCATGGCGACGCTCGACGAGTCAAAGGTCTATCGTGAGTAGCCTCGCCGAATACTTCCGTACGGACTGGGGGGCGATGACGACGAACGACTGGATCGGGTTGGGCATCACCGTCGTCGTCTTCGTCCTCATGGTCGTGGCCTACTTCCAGGTTTTCCGTCCTAAGAATCGGGATAAGCTCGAGTCGAAACGCTACATCCCGTTCGAAGAGGACGACAGAGAGAGCGGAGAGAAACATGGCGGAGCATAACCCTTTCCCGGGTGAGAACAATACGGGGCACATCTGGGACGACAATCTGCGCGAGCTCAACAACCCGGCGCCACGCTGGTGGATGATCGGCTTCTGGGCCTCGGTGCTGTGGTGGGTGGGGTACGCGGTCCTCTACCCGATGTGGCCGATCGGCCAGGAGCCGACCCCCGGCATCCTCGGCTGGTCACAGATCCTGGAATACGAGCGGTCGCTCGCCCAGGTCACGGAGGTCCGCGCCCCGTTCGAGGAGCGCATCGCCGGGATGACTGCCGACCAGATCCTGGCCGACCCGGGCCTCACGCAATACACCCTGTCGTCGGCCAAGGTGCTTTTCGGAGACTACTGCTCGGCGTGCCACGGCAGCGGTGGCGCGGGCAATCCGGGCTTCCCGGTGCTCGCGGACGACGACTGGCTCTTCGGAGGAACGACAGCGAAGCTCGCCGAGTCCATCGCGAATGGCCGTAAAGGCGCCATGACCGCGCACAAGGGGATCCTGACGGACGCGGAGATCGACACCCTGGCGCACTGGGTGGTCGAGCTCAGTGAGGGCCAGCCGGGGAGCGAGCAGGGCTGGGCCTTGTACCGGGGCAAGGGTTGCAACGCCTGCCATGGCGAGAAGGCCAACGGCATCCTCGCGCAGCTCCCGGATGGCAGCGTCGTGACGGTCGGTGCGGCGAATCTGGCAGACGGGATTTGGCGGTTCGAGCCGGGCGGCTTCGAGAGCGCCCGACATACGATCGCCTACGGGGTCAATCAGCCCGGCGTGGAGCAGACCCGTGATGCGGTGATGCCCGGCTTCGCAGGCCGACTGAGCGAGCAGGACATCAAGAAGCTGGTGGTCTATGTCCACGAGCTGGGCGGTGGCAAGTAAGCCGCAGTCCTCAACGGCGGTAACCGAGGCCGGGGCGGCGCCACCACGGCGCCCGGCCTTCCCGATGCAAGATCGGAGGAGCTCATGAATCTCTTAACCTGGGACCTGGTCGCGTTGCTGTCGATCCTGATGGTCGTGTTGGCCATCGTGATCATCGTGTTCCTTGGCTTCAAGGTCGTGAAGCTGATGAATCAGGATGCCGAGAAGCACAAGACCTAGCGGTAGCCGGGCCACGCCCGATCGGGTAAAGGGGGATCGCGTATCCCCCTTTTTTATGCCGGCTTTTACTGGTGAATCATCTGGTTATGATTGCGATTGCGCAATGTTGAGGAGGCGGGCTCCGGATAAACTACTTGTTTTGGAGCCTGCCTGACCGGCAGCCCCGAGGGTTTCGAACGTCTCTGGAGTAAGGTCAAGGTGAGCAACACACGAGTGGAAGGGCGGACCAGGGCGGTGGACGAGCTCTACGACGAGTCGGTGCACTGGCACGTCAACACGGGCGGGGAGACCATCCACGCCAAGCGCCTGCCCGGCAAGTGGCGGTCAATCAAGTGGCTGGCGGCGGGGCTCTGGCTGGTGTTCTTCCTCGGTCCCTACCTGCGTTGGGAGGGACACCAGGCGGTGCTGTTCGATATCCCCAACCGCCAGTACCACATCTTCGCCGTCACCGTGCTGCCGCAGGACTTCTGGATGCTGTCGCTGCTGTTGCTCTTCTTCGCCATCCTGCTCGCCGTGGCCACCGCCCTCGTCGGGCGCGTCTGGTGCGGATTTTTCTGCTTCCAGACGGTGTGGACGGACGTCTTCACCTGGATCGAGGAGAAGCTCGAGGGGCAACCGCCGCAGCGGCGCAAGCTCGATAAGGCCCCCGTCGACCTGCGCAAGGCGGGGATCAAGGCCACCAAGCACCTCTTGTGGCTGATCATCGGCTTTGCGACCGGATTCAGCTTTGTTGCCTGGTTCGTCGACGCCCCTAGTCTCTGGCGGACCTTCTTTTTGGGCGAGGCCAACCTGGTGGTCTATGTCACCGTCGGCCTGTTTACGGTCGGCACCTATGTCCTTGCCGGCTGGCTGCGCGAGCAGACCTGTTTCTGGCTCTGCCCCTACGCACGCATCCAGGGGGTCATGCTCGACCGTACGACCGTCGTTCCTACCTACGACGTGACGCGGGGCGAGCCGAGGGGTCGCGTCAAAAAGGGCGAGGGTGCCGCGCAGCGCACGACCGGCGACTGCATCGACTGTGCCCAGTGTGTGGCCGTGTGCCCGACCGGGATCGACATCCGCAATGGCCAGCAGGAGGGCTGCATCACCTGCGCCCTCTGCATCGACGCCTGCGACGCGGTGATGGAAAAGGTGGGGCGGCCCAAGGGGCTCATCCGCTACGCCTCGCTCGATGAGCTGGAGGGTCGGCCGACCAAGCGGCTGTTGGCCCGCCCGCGCGTCTGGGTCTACTCGACAATCCTGCTGGCCGCCCTGTCGGGTATCATTTACGGCCTGTGGTCGCTCGATGCGATCGAGCTCAAGGTCCTACAGGAGCGCGCGCCGCTGTATGTCACCCTGAGCGACGGATCGATCCAGAACAAGTACACGCTCAAGGTCCTGAATAAGACCAACGACAACCTCTCCGTCCGGGTCAGCATCGCGGGAGGCCCGGCGAGCCTGCAGTTGGTCGGCGCCGAGGAGCCGATCCGAGCGGCGCATGGGACCGTGTCCCCCGCCACGGTGTTTGTCCGCATCCCGCGCAAGGATCTCGAGTCCGATCGAGTGCCGCTCACCTTCCACGTGGAAGGCGTGCGCTCCACTGGGGAGGTCGTCACAACCAAGCGTCCAACCGTCTTCATGGGGCCTGCCCGCTAGGGAAACGCTGATCAGATCAGCGTTTCGCGCGGCACTGGGAGGTGCGGCTGATTCTGCCCAGGATGGCCAATGATCAGCGTCTGCCTAGGCGGGCGCCGTCAGACGGGGCGGCGCGAATTCGAGGTGATCAGAAACGATGGATTCCAAAGAGTCAAACAAGAGCCTCCCTGCCTGGCGCAGCCCCTGGGTCATGGGCTGGATCGGGCTGGTCGTCGCCGTGCTCGCGGTCAACGCGACCATGGTCTACTTCGCTGTCACCACCAATCCCGGGTTGGTGGTCGACACCTATTACGACCGCGGTCAGGACTACGAGCGGACCCTGCTTACCAAGCTGTCGCGCGACCCGGGCTGGGAGATGAAGGCCGACATCCCCTCCGACATCCGGGCCGGGGAAAAGGCGGTCGTCCGCTTCTTCCTGGTCGACCGCGCCGGACAGCCGGTCACCCCGGAGAGCGTCGAGCTGTACGCCTATCGCCCGTCGGACAAGGCGCGAGACTTCTCCCAGCCGATGGTGGCGGAAGGCCGGGGCCGGTACGCCGCGGACGTGAGCTTTCCGTTGATTGGCGTGTGGGACACCCTAGTTGCCATCCGCGAGGGGGGCGAGGAGTACACGGTCGGCCAGCGCATCCACGTCCAGCGCCCGTGATTCGTGACCACCAGCGACCAGGCGCTCACTGAGTCGGCTCTCCCGATACCGGCCCCGGCCGAGTCCGCGCGCGAGCGCTGCTATCACTGCGGGCTTGCGGTCGCCCCTAAGGCCCGCGTCGCGAGCCAGGTCGCGGGGGCGGAGCGTGCTTTCTGCTGCACCGGCTGCAAGTCGGTATGCGAGGCGATCCACGCTGCCGGGCTCGGGGGGTTCTACCAACGCACGCCTGAGGGGGAGGTCTTCGGCCCGCCGCCCGAGCCGCCCACGGATCTCGCGCTCTACGATCTCGACGAGGTGCAGCAGGAATACACCGGCGTCCAGGGGGACCAGCGTGAGATCAACCTGCTGGTCGAGGGCATTCACTGCGCCGCCTGCGTCTGGTTAATCGAAAACAGCCTGCAGGCCCTACCCGGGGTCGAGGAGGCGCGGGTCAACCTGAGCGGCCGCCGGCTCAAGCTGAGTTGGGACAATCGCCGGCTCAAGCTCTCGCAGGCACTGCACCGGCTCGGCGCCATCGGCTACGCCGCCGTCCCCTTCGATCCCGAGGCCGCCGAGGGCGCGCTCGCCCGGCACAACCGGGCCTTGCTCTATCGCATGGCCTTCGCCGGCTTCGCGATGATGAACCTGATGTGGATCTCCATCGCCCTCTATACGGGGGCCGATCAGGGGGAGTTCCGCAGCCTGTTTCATTGGTTGGGCTTCGCCATCGCCACGCCGACGATCCTCTACTCCGGATGGCCCTTCTACCGCGGGGCCTGGATCGGGGTGCGCAACCGCAGGCTCAGCATGGATCTGCCGATCGCCATCGGCGCCTCGATCACCTATCTCTATTCCCTCTACGTGACCGTCACCGAGACCAGGGTGAGCGACGTCTATTGGGACACCGTGGTCAACTTCCTCTTCGTGATCCTGGTCGGGCGGTTCGTGGAGTCGATCTCCAAGCGCCGCGCGGTCGCCGCCACCCAGCGTCTGCTGGACCTGCAGCCGCGCGTCGCCACAGTGCTCCGCGAGGGCGGGGAGGAGGTGGTGGCGATCCGAGCGGTCAAGCGCGGCGACACGGTCCTTGTCCGCCCGGGCGAGAAGGTCCCTGTGGATGGCCGCATCGTCTTCGGCGAGAGCAGCGTGGACGAGTCCATGTTGAGCGGCGAGGCGAGCCCCGTGCTCAAGCATCCTGGGCACTCGGTCTGCGCAGGTACCCTGAACGGGCCCGGTGCCCTGGAGATCGAGGTCGAGGGGCTGCTCAAGGACACCGCGCTCGGACGCATCATCGCCCTGGTGGAGGACGCCCAGGCGAGCAAGGCCCCGATCCAGAGCACCGCGGATCGCATCGTGCCCTGGTTCGTCGCCGCGACCCTCACCCTCGCGACCCTCACCTTTCTCTGGTGGATCCGTAGCGACTTCGAGATCGCACTGATGGCGGCCACTGCGGTGCTGATTATCACCTGCCCCTGCGCCTTCGGTATGGCTACCCCGATGGCGATTGCGGTCGCCTCCGGGCTGGCCGCCCGCGAAGGGATTTTGATCAAGACCGGGGCGGTCCTTGAGAGCCTTTCGTCGATCGATCACTTCGTCTTCGACAAGACCGGCACCCTGACCGAGGGGCGGCCCTCGGTCACGGCGGTGCACGCCTCGAGCAGCGCGTGGACGACGACGGGCGGAAAGCCGATCTCGGACCCCGAGATCCGCGAGGCCCTAGCGGCCGTGGCCGCCCTCGAACGCTTCTCGGAGCACCCCGTGGCCGCCGCGGTCCTCGAACTCTGCGCACACCAGTCGATCGAGCCCGGCGGCGGCGGGGTCGAGGGGATCGAGGTGCGCCCGGGTCTCGGTATCCGGGGCCGCGTCAATGGCCGCGAGGTCATCGCCGGGACCTCGACCTGGCTTGAGCGCAATGGGGTGGCCGCGGTTCCGGCGCTCGCCGACGCCAGTGCGGGGCACGAGGGCGTGGGGGCGAGCGTCCTGGCGGTCGCGGTGGACGGGCGCCAGGTCTTGGTGCTCGCAGTGGAGGACCGCCTGCGCCCGGAGGCGACCCAGGTGATCACCGATCTGAACGCACAAGGGATACGGGTAACCTTGCTCACCGGCGACCGGCGGGGCGCGGCCGAACGAATCGCCGACCGGCTCGGCGGGGTCGAGGTGATCGCGGAGGTCCTGCCGGAAGACAAGGAACGGATCGTTGCCGAGCTGCAGCGGGACGGCCGGCGCGTGGCCATGGTCGGCGATGGTGTCAATGACGCGCCGGCCCTGGTTCGCGCGGACGTGGGCATCGCCATGGGCAGCGGGACCGATGTCTCGATCGCAAGCGCCGACATCGTCCTCATGCGCAGCGATCTCGGCAAGGTGTCCCAGGCGGCGGCCCTCTCCCGGCGGACGCTGCGCACCATCCGCCAGAACATAAGGATCTCGATTACCTACAATACGATCATGGTGCCGCTCGCGATGGCCGCGCTGGTGACACCGCTGGTGGCGGCGGTCTCCATGCCGCTGTCGTCGCTTGCCGTGATCGGCAATTCCGCCCGCATCCGTACCCTGTTCCAGGGTGGGCGCGGCGCCTAAACCGGAGCGACCGCGCCGCAATGGAAGTCATCTACTCACTCATCCCGGGTATGCTGCTGGTCGGCCTGGCCGCCTTGGCAGTGCTGTTTTGGGCCGCGCGCAGCGGCCAGTTCGAAGACCTCGATGGCGACGCCCAGCGCATCCTGATGGACGAGGAGCGACTCAAGGACCGCCGTCGCTTCCCAGATGCCGACGAAGACACGGGGTTGGCGCAGCGGCCGGCGGCAGGGGATGGCCGCCGTCCGGAGGAGCGCCCCAAGCCGAAGGTGTGAGCATGCCGACGCTAGCGTGCGGGGATGGTGTTGGGCCGGGTTGCTGGGGCGGTGGACTCGACGCGGAGCGGGGCGATCAAGGTGGGGAAATCGCCCGGATTGACATACTGAATGACGACTCCGCCGCGCGGGTCGAGACCGATGTCGAGCCCTTTCTCCGGATAGAGCCAGTGGGCGACCTCGGAGTTTTCCTCCACCCGGCGCTCCGCTGGCGACCCGAAGCGCCGTTCGATGATTTCGGCATCGAGCGACTTCCACGGCAGGTAGGTGATGCTGCGGATGGGATAGTCGGCGAGGCGCTTGGCGTCGTCGGGGTCGAGGGTCACGCGCTTGGCGCCGCTGCCGAGCTGGCTGATGCGCAGCCCGCGCTCGAACATCGGCGCCAGGGTCGCCGGGTCGGCGGCGAGCGTCATGACGAAATCGGCCCGCAGGCGGTTGAGGTAGATCTGATCGAAGTAGGCCTCGACGGCAAGGGTCCCGTCGGCCGGCTGTGCGAATAGGCTGAGCTTGCCCTCCTCGCCGAAGACCGACCGCACCTCGGCGAGTCGGGTCTCCCCAAGGGTAAAGCCGAACGCCTGGGTGCGCCCCCGCTCGTCGACGGCGATTTGCCACGGCAGCCGCATGACGCCGTCGTCGACCTCCTCTGGCAGTAGGAGGAAGATCCCAATGAAGCCGAGCACGGCGGCGCCGAGCACGGAGAGAAACATCTTGAGGTCCATGACTGGCGCGATCCGACAGTGCGTGATCGGGGGAGGTGTCTCAGCCGACCATCAGGCCGGCGGCGACCTTGCGGCCCTCCGCCATCAGCAGGTTGTATGTGCGGCAGGCGGCGCCGGTGTCCATGACCTCTACCCCCAGTCCCTCGGCCAGGGCGGTCTGCAGCACCAACGGGTCGGGGAATACCTGGCGGGCCCCGGTGCCGATGACGATCAACTGGGGAGCGAGCGCGATCAGCGGCTCTAGGTGCGCAACGGATAAGCCCGCGGGCTCGGCCGGCCCCCAGCCGGTGATGATCCGCTCGGGGCTCAAGATCAGCCCCTCCTGGTAGTCCTGACCGTCGATGACGATGCGCCCCGGGGCGTATGCCTCGACGCGATGACCACCGCCGCTGCCGATCTCCGCAAATTTCATGGCCGGCACCTTATCCGATGCCGGCCTAGGTGAACAAGGCGCGCAGCGACCACGCCGAACTCGCCCTAGCGGAGGGCCAGAGGAGCCGCTAGACTACCTGGCTTCGCGATGCACGGCGGGCGCGTCTCGGGGTGATCGCTCACATTCCGAAAGCGTCGGAACCGTCGGTGGCCGGGACACCGGCGAAGGCGGCGCCTAGTGCACAACATCGACGCTAGTCAACGATCTCTGAGGAGCGAGGCGAACACGATGCAGGTATCAGTGGAGAGCGGAGAGGGGCTACAGCGGCGGATGCGCGTCGACTTGCCGGCAGAGCAGTTCGAGGCCGAGGTCGAAAAGCGCCTGCGCGACCTGGCTCGTAACGTCCGGCTGCCGGGATTCCGCCCCGGGAAGGTCCCGCTCAAGCTCTTGCGCCAGCGCTTCGGTGCCCAGGTCGAGAGCGAGGTGTTCGGCCAGTTGGTCGAGTCCACCTTCCCAGAGGCGCTCGGTCAACAGCAGTTGCGCCCCGCCGGCAGGCCCCGGTTCGAGCCCCAGATCGATCAGAGCCACTATGCCTACACGGCGACCTTCGAGGTCCTGCCGACCATCGAGCTGGCGTCGCTCGCCGGCAAGGCCGTCCAGCGTCCGGTGGCCAACGTCACGGATGCGGACCTCGCGGCCATGATCGAGCGCCTGCGCCGCCAGCGCCGCACCTGGAGCGAGGTCGATCGCCCAGCGCAGGACGGCGATCGCGTGACCCTCTCCTTCACCATGAAGGTGGATGGCGAGGACTCCCCCGGTGGGAATGTCGAGGACGCCGAGATCGAGCTGGGCAGCGGACGATCGATTCCCGGATTCGAGGCCGGCCTTGTCGGCGCGCGCGCGGGCGAGGAGCGGCACCTTGATCTGCGTTTCCCGGACGACTACCAGGCAGCCCACCTCAAGGGGCGGCCGGTGTCCTATGAGCTGCGTGTCTCCACGGTCAGCGAGCCGGTCTTGCCGGAGGTCGATAACGACTTCGCGCGCGCGTTCGGCATCGCCGATGGGGATGTCGAGCGCCTGCACAGCGACGTCCGCCAGAACATGGAGCGCGAGCTCCGCCAGCGCGCCCGCGCGCGGGTCAAGAACCAGGTGATGGATCTGCTGCTGCAGACCAACCCGATCGAGCTCCCCTCCGTGCTGATCAAGGACGAGATCGCGGTGCTCAAGGAGCAGACCCGCCAGAACGTCGGCGGCGGCAAGCTCGAGCTACCCGACCAGTTGTTCGAGGAGTCGGCCCGGCGGCGGGTGGCGCTCGGACTCATCATCGCCGAGCTGGTGCGTGCCAACGGCATCCAGGTCGATCCGGCGCGGGTGCGCTCGCTGGTCGAAGAGATGGCCTCGACCTACGAGGAGCCCCAGGAGCTCATCGACTTCTACTACGGCAACCGGGAGCACCTCGCCTCGGTGGAGACCCTCGCGCTGGAGGATCAGGTGGTCGACTGGGTCCTGTCGCAGGTTGCAATCGTCGACGAGACCACCAGCTTCGAGGAGCTGACGACCCCGGCACCGGCCAGATGAGCCGGTCCCTGTGCACATCGTAGCCGCGAGGACACCATGAGCATCATCTCTGCGCAGACTCAATGGGACCCCAAGGGGCTCGGCCTGGTGCCGATCGTTGTGGAGCAGACCGCCCGCGGCGAGCGCTCCTTCGACATTTACTCACGGCTGCTCAAGGAGCGCGTCATCTTCCTCGTCGGGCCGGTGGAGGACTACATGGCCAACCTGGTCGTCGCGCAGCTCCTCTTCCTGGAGTCGGAGAACCCGGAGAAGGACATCCATCTGTACATCAACTCGCCGGGCGGGTCGGTGACGGCGGGGCTCGCCATCTATGACACGATGCGCTTCATCCGCCCCGACGTGAGCACTATGTGCATCGGCCAGGCGGCAAGCATGGGCGCGCTCCTCCTTGCGGGCGGGGCCGCCGGAAAGCGGTATTGCCTACCCCACTCGCGCATGATGATCCATCAGCCCCTGGGCGGGTTTCAGGGGCAGGCGACCGATGTCGAGATCCACGCTCGTGAGATCCTGCACATCCGCGAACAGTTGAACGAGATCCTGGCCCGGCATACGGGCCAGCCGGTCGAGAAGGTCGCCGAGGACACCGAGCGCGACCGCTTCATGGGACCGGAGGCCGCGGTCGAGTACGGCCTGATCGACAAGGTGCTAGAGCAGCGCACCCACCCCGCGGGGACCTGAGGCCCCTTGCGTCTACAGGTGACCGCCGAGCGCGGCATCGAGCCCCGGTCGTCCTGGCCGTGCTCCGTCGATTCTTAACCGTGCGCCTGATGCGGGAATCCCCGGGGCTGGGGCCGGCCGGTCATCGTCTTGCCATCTCAGGGCAAACCGTTATGATTGGGGGCAGCCGTCGACTCGCGACGCACGCCCTGCCGGAGCGGGCTGCGCCGCCGCGGAGTCCGCCGCCTCTGGTGGTTCGCGGTTTTCCGCCCCTTCCGCCGCTTTCTGGGACGGGACGCGGAGGTACGCTGCCAACCGCGAGGGCAGGCGCCCGGTCTGGGGTAAGTGGGCGACTGCCCAGTCTGAGAGACCTTCCGGAGAGCAACACTCGATGAGCACCCACAGCAAAGGCGAGGACGGCAAGCTCCTCTATTGCTCCTTCTGTGGCAAGAGCCAGCACGAGGTCCGCAAACTGATCGCCGGGCCATCGGTCTTCATCTGCGACGAATGCGTCGAGCTCTGCAACGACATCATCCGCGAGGAGATGCAGGAGGGCATGGGGCAGGCCACGAGCAAGCTCCCCAAGCCCCGCGAGATCAAAGGCATACTCGATCAGTACGTCATTGGCCAGGACCGCGCCAAGAAGGTCCTTTCGGTCGCCGTCTATAACCACTACAAGCGTCTCGAGGCGTCTGAGGCGAAGGAAGAGGTCGAGATCGCCAAGAGCAATATCCTGCTCATCGGCCCGACCGGCTCCGGCAAGACCCTGTTGGCGGAGACCCTCGCGCGGCTGCTCAACGTCCCCTTCACGATCGCCGACGCGACCACCCTCACCGAGGCGGGCTATGTGGGCGAGGACGTCGAGAACATCATCCAGAAGCTGCTGCAGAAGTGCGACTACGACGTCGAGAAGGCCCAGACCGGGATCGTCTACATCGACGAGATCGACAAGATCTCGCGCAAGTCGGACAACCCCTCGATCACGCGAGACGTGTCGGGCGAGGGTGTCCAACAGGCCCTTCTGAAGCTGATCGAGGGCACCATCGCCTCGGTCCCGCCGCAGGGCGGCCGCAAGCATCCCCAGCAGGAGTTCCTGCAGGTGGATACCTCAAACATCCTGTTTATCGTTGGAGGTGCCTTCGCCGGGTTGGAGAAGGTGATCCGCAATCGCTCGAAGAAGGGTGGCATCGGCTTCTCCGCCGAGGTGCAGGGTCCGAGCGACGAGAAAAAGATCGGCGAGGTCCTCAACTCGGTCGAGCCAGAGGACCTGATTCGCTACGGCCTGATCCCGGAGTTTGTCGGCCGGTTGCCGGTGGTCGCTACCCTCGAGGAGCTCGATGAGGCGGCGCTGATGCAAATCCTCACCGAGCCGAAAAACGCCTTGGTCAAGCAATACGGGCGCCTCTTCCAGATGGAAGGCTGCGAGCTCGATCTTCGGGACGATGCTTTGCGGCAGGTTGCACACAAGGCGATGGAGCGCAAGACCGGCGCCCGCGGTCTGCGCACGATCATGGAGCAGGTGCTGCTCGATATCATGTACGACCTGCCATCGTTGAACGATGTGTGCAAGGTGGTGGTCGATGGTTCGGTTATCGCCGGGGAGACCTCTCCCCTGGTCATCTACGAGCGTCCCGACAAGCAGCTCGCCGCGTCCGCCGACTAAGGCGCAGACTGCGTACCGCCGCTGCGCTGCGGCATGCGGGCGTTGAAGAGCGCCCGGCCTGCCCAAATCCTTCCCTCACGGCCAGGGTGCCGGACATTTCGATCATCGCTCGGGCTCACCCCCTCAGCGCCGGCCTGCGGCGCGACGCGGGGTGCCGCTTGCGAAACAGAAACTCAAGCTAGCGAAGGTTTCCATGGCCTCAAGAGACGCGTCTAAATCCGCTTCAACCGCTGCCGCATTAGAGGTTCCCGTCCTGCCGCTGCGGGACGTCGTGGTCTACCCGCATATGGTGATTCCGCTGTTCGTCGGACGGGAGAAGTCCATTCGGGCCCTCGACAGCGCCATGTCCGGCGACAAGCAGATCCTGCTCGTTGCCCAGAAGAGCGCCGATGTCGACGACCCGGGCGTCAAGGATCTGTATTCCGTTGGCACACTGGCCAATATCCTCCAGCTCCTCAAGCTCCCCGACGGCACGGTGAAGGTGCTGGTGGAGGGCAACCAGCGCGCGCAAATCGAGAAGTTCGTCGGGGTCGAAGGGGGATTCACGGCGATCGCTGGGCCCTTGGCGGAGGCCATTGAGGCCGATGAGCGCGAGCAAGAGGTGCTGATGCGCTCGGCCGTCAGCCTCTTCGACCAGTACGTCAAGCTCAACAAGAAGGTCCCACCGGAGGTGCTGACCTCGCTCTCGAGCATCGACGAAGCCGGCCGGCTGGCCGATACCATGGCGGCTCACATGTCGCTCAAGCTCGACGAGAAGCAGCGCGTCCTTGAGATGGTCGACGTGCAGGCGCGGCTTGAGCATCTGATGGGGCTCATGGAGGCCGAGAACGACATCCTACAAATGGAGAAGCGCATCCGTGGTCGCGTGAAGCGGCAAATGGAGAAGAATCAGCGCGAGTACTACCTCAACGAGCAGATGAAGGCGATCCAGAAGGAGCTCGGCGAGCTCGAGGACGCCCCCAACGAGATCGAGGACCTCAACCGCCGCATCGAAGCGGCCGGGATGCCGCGCGATGTCAAGGCCAAGGCCCTGGCCGAGCTCAACAAGCTCAAGCTCATGTCCCCGATGTCCGCCGAGGCCACGGTGGTGCGCAACTACGTCGACACGCTGGTCAACGTCCCATGGAAGAAGCGCAGCCGCATCCGTAACGACATTCAAGTCGCGGAGGAGGTGCTGGAGGCCGATCATTACGGACTCGACAAGGTCAAGGAGCGCATCCTCGAATACCTCGCCGTGCAGCAGCGGGTGCGCAAGCTCAAGGGTCCGATCCTGTGTCTGGTCGGGCCGCCCGGGGTGGGCAAGACCTCGCTCGGTCAGTCGATCGCGCGTGCGACCAACCGCAAGTTCGTCCGGATGTCGCTCGGTGGGGTGCGTGACGAGGCCGAAATCCGCGGCCATCGTCGGACCTACATCGGCGCGCTCCCCGGCAAGATCATTCAGAACCTGTCGAAGGTCGGCTCACGCAACGCCTTCTTCCTGCTCGATGAGATCGACAAGATGGCGATGGACTTCCGCGGCGACCCGGCCTCGGCCTTGCTCGAGGTGCTCGACCCCGAGCAGAACCATACCTTCAACGATCATTACCTGGAGGTCGACTTCGATCTATCCGAGGTGATGTTCGTCGCTACCGCCAACACCCTGAATATCCCCCCGGCCCTGCTCGATCGAATGGAAGTGATTCGCCTGTCGGGCTACACGGAGGACGAGAAGGTGGCCATAGCCGAGAAGTATCTGATCCCCAAACAGATGCGAAACAATGGGCTGAAGGCTGGTGAGCTGTCGCTTCGCGAGGCGGCGGTGCGGGACATTATTCGCCACTACACGCGTGAGGCCGGCGTCCGCAACCTCGAGCGGGAGATCTCCAAGATCTGCCGAAAGGTGGTGAAGGAGGTGCTCCTCAAGAAGCGCTCCGGAGGGGTGATCGTCGCCCCCAAGGCCCTGGAGAAGTACCTGGGTGTCCAGAGGTTCCGCTACGGCCGCGCCGAAGAGTTCGACCAGGTCGGTCAGGTCACGGGGCTGGCGTGGACGGAGGTCGGCGGTGAGCTGCTGCGAATCGAGTCGGCATTGGTTCCGGGCAAGGGCAAGTTCACGTACACGGGTCAGCTCGGCGAGGTGATGCAGGAATCGATTCAGGCGGCGATGACGGTCGTGCGCAGCCGCTCCGAGGCCCTTGGGATCGACCCCGACTTCCATCAGAAGTACGACGTGCACGTCCATGTACCCGAGGGTGCCACCCCGAAGGACGGACCGAGCGCCGGCGTCGCGATGTGCACTGCGCTGGTGTCGGCGCTGACCAAGGTCCCGGTCCGCTCCAACGTCGCCATGACAGGCGAGATCACCCTGCGCGGCGAGGTACTGCCGATCGGCGGGCTCAAGGAGAAGCTCCTCGCGGCCCATCGCGGCGGCATCGAGATCGTCGTCATCCCTCAGGAGAACGAGCGCGATCTCACCGAGATCCCCAAGAACATCAAGCAGAACCTCGATATTCGCCCGGTGCGTTGGATCGATGAGGTCCTGGATGTCGCACTGAGCGCGCGCCCTGAGCCGGCCGTCGCCTCCGGACAGGAGGGGGCGGCCGAGGAGCGTCCGCAACCCCCGGCGCCCGCCAAACCCGGCCGGAAGAAGGGGACTGGGGTGCGGACCCATCACTGACCGTGCGTCCGTCTGCCTCACCCTCGCCCTCCCCGAGAGGGGGGCATGTGTTCAGAGCTCGCTGCCAGCGGGTCTTCTGGTAAACGCTTGAAGACCTGAGGATCGCGCAAACCGGGCGCGATGGGCTCTGCGCGGAATGGACGCGCGCATGGCGAATAGCCGCCCCCTCCTAAGCGGCTCGGTCGGATATTGGGTGATTGCGATTGCTTGACAGGTATTGGGAGGGGTCGCTATAAGACGTGGCTAGAAATGGCGCGCTCGGGCCGAGTCTCAGCAGGTCGTGCAAGGCTCATCGTGTAAACCAATAGGGGGAATAATGAACAAGTCGGATCTTGTCGAAAAGATGGCAGAGGCCGCGGACATCTCCAAGTCGGCGGCGGCGCGGGCGCTGGACGGCCTCACCGATGCCGTGGCGGTCGCGCTGAAGAACGGGGAGAGCGTGTCCGTCATCGGGTTCGGGACCTTTACCGTCAAGGAGCGGGCGGCCCGCACCGGGCGCAACCCCCAGACCGGTGCGAGCATCGAGATCGCGGCCTCCAAGACCCCGGCCTTCAAGGCTGGCAAGGCGCTCAAGGACGCGATACAATAAGCGTTCGCCGCTGGGGTGCTTAGCTCAGCCGGGAGAGCATCGCCCTTACAAGGCGAGGGTCGCAGGTTCGATCCCTGCAGCACCCACCACGCGAGCACGGAGTGGTAGTTCAGTTGGTTAGAATACCGGCCTGTCACGCCGGGGGTCGCGGGTTCGAGTCCCGTCCACTCCGCCAATAACCCCAAGCGGGGTATCCGGTCCCGGATACCCCGCTTTCTTTTGCACAGCAGCGATTCCGAGAAACCATGCTCCAGACGATTCGAGAGCGCGCCCAGGGTTGGATCGCCTGGGCGATCGTCATCCTGATCAGCATCCCCTTCGCCCTCTGGGGCATCCAGTCTTACCTGGGCGTCGGCTCCGAGCCGGTGGTCGCCAAGGTCAACAGCACCGAGATCACCGAGCGGGAGTTCGAGCAGCGCTACCAGCAGCTCCGCATCCGCCTGCGCGAGCAGCTTGGCGCGGCGTTCCGCCCCGAGCTGTTCGATGATCGGGTGATGCGCCCCCAGGTCCTCGAGCAGATCATCTCCGAGACGCTGCTCCTACAGGTCTCGCACGACATGGGGTTGCGCGCCTCCGACGCGGAGCTGCGTACCGCCATCATGAGTAATCCCTCCTTCCAGCGCGACGGGCGCTTCGCCCGCGACGCCTACGAGCGGATGCTCCAGCTCCAAGGGCTTAATCAGGTCCAGTACGAGGAGGGGCTGCGCCAGCGCATCGTTGGCTCCCAGTTGGAGCGCGCGCTGATCGCCAGCGAGCTCGTGACCGAGCACGAGCTGAAGGAGACTCTACGGTTGGAGCGCCAGCAGCGTCGCCTGAGCTATTTTCGGGTCCCCAGGGCCGACTTCGTGAGCGACGAGCCGATCGGCGAGGATCAGATCGCCGCCTACTACCAAGCCAACCAGGATCGCTTCCAGGTCCCGGAGCGCGTGCGCCTTCGCTATCTGGTGCTCGATGCCAGCACCATGGACCCGGCTCAGACCCCTGATGAGGACAGCCTGCGTGCGGCCTACGAGGCGGACGTGGAACGGTTTCGCCGCAACGAGCAGCGCGCGGTGCGCCACATCCTGGTCGCGCTGCCGACCGACGCCGACAGCGAGGCAGAGACTGATGCCAAGGCCCGCATCCAGGCCATTCGAGAGCGCATCTTGGCCGGTGCGGACTTCGGGGCGATTGCGCGGGAGACCTCGGAGGACCCGGGCTCGGCCGGGCAGGGCGGTGCCCTTGGGACCTTTGAGCGGGGGGTGATGGACCCCGCGTTCGACCGCGCGGCCTTCGCGCTGGAGCGGGGCGTTTTGAGCGAGCCGGTGCGCTCCGCCTTCGGCTACCACCTGATCGAGGTCACCGAGGTCGAAGAGGCGCAGGTTCGGCCCTTCGAGGAGGTCCGCGACGAGCTCCTGGCCGAGGCCAGCAAGCGCGGCGCGGAGGGCCAGTTCTTCGAGTGGGCGGAGCGGCTCGCAACGCTGGCCTATGAGTCCCCGGACAGCCTGGAGCCCGCCGCGGAGGCGCTAGGCCTGGAGCTGCAAACGAGCGAGTGGCTCGATCGCTCCGGCGGTGAGGGCATACTCGCCAACCGCCGGGTGATCGGCGCGGCGTTCAGCGACGAGGTGCTCCGCCAGGGGCTCAACAGCGACGTGATCGAGCCGGAGCCCCAGGTCTTGCAGGCGATCGTGCTGCGGGTGGCCGAGCACGAGGAGGCGTCGGCTCGCCCGCTGGAGCAGGTCCGCTCCGAAATCGTCGAGACCCTGCGTGCCGAGCAGGCCGCCGCGGCGGCACAACGGGTCGCCGAGGAGCTGGCCGGGCGCGTGCGTGCCGGTGAGCCATTTGCCGAGGTGGCGGGCTCCTATGCGGTGACGGACGCCGGTCTGGTCGCCCGGGATGCCGCCGAGGTCCCCGATCCGATTCGCAGCCTTGCCTTCACCTTGCCGCGACCCGCCGAGGGGGCAACCAGTGTCGGTAGCCAGGTGTTGCCCGAGGGCGATGCGGCCGTGGTGGTCGTCTCAGAGATCGCCGACGGCGACCTTGACGCACTGGATGCGGTGGTGCGAGCTCAGCAAGGTCGGGGGCTCGCGCAGCGCACTGGCAGCGCGCTCTTCGAGGACCTGTTGGAGGACCTTCAACAGCGGGCGAAGATCGAGCGGAGGCCGCTACGGACCGTGAGCGGCATCGAATAGCCGACTCAGGCCGCCGCTCGGCGGCCTAAGTCGGGTGACTACTCCTCAGCCGAGGCCGAGGATGTGGTAGCCGGTGTCGACGTAGAGCACGTCGCCGGTGATTCCAGAGGCGAGGTCGGAGCAGAGGAAGGCGGCGGCGTTGCCGACCTCATCGATGGTCACGTTGCGCCGCAGCGGCGTGCGCTCCTCCACCTGCTTGAGCATCGAGCGGAAATCCGCGATCCCCGAGGCCGCAAGGGTGCGGATGGGCCCCGCCGAGACGGCGTTGACGCGCGTCCCCTCGGGTCCCAAAGAGGCGGCCAGATAACGCACGTTCGCCTCTAGGCTCGCCTTGGCGAGCCCCATCACGTTGTAGTTCGGCACCGCGCGCACGGCGCCCAGGTAGCTCATCGTGAGGAGCGCGCCGTTGCGCCCGCGCATCAACGGGCGGCCCGCCTTGGCCAGCGCGGCGAAGCTGTACGAGCTGATGTCGTGGGCAATGGCGAAGCCCTCGCGGGTGACCGCGTCGATGTACTCCCCTTCGAGCTGCTCGCGCGGGGCGAAGCCGATCGAGTGGACGATGATGTCGAGCCCGTCCCAGCGCTCGGCGAGGGCGGCAAAGGCCTGGTCGATCTGGGCGTCGCTCGCCACGTCGAGCTCCACGACCAGGTCCGAGCCGCACTTGGCGGCTAGCTCCTCGACCCGGCCCTTGAGCTTTTCGCCCTGGTAGCTGAAGGCGAGCTCGGCGCCCTCGCGGCGCATGGCCTGGGCGACGCCCCAGGCGATGGAGCGGTTGCTAGCGACGCCGGTAATCAGCGCGCGTTTGTCTTGGAGAAATCCCATGCGATCGGCCTCTTGTTCAGGAGTGGCAGCGGGGCGTGTGGGCGGTGGCTCTGCCCTGTCTGCGGCCCCTCGGGCTGACAGAAGGGCGAGGGGGTGCCATCATGGCGGTCGAGTCAGCGTCTTGTGCCCCGTCCCCAGCGCAGCCGTAACACTACAGAAAGTGCGAACCCGGTGAAAGCTTGGCGGTGGCATGTGGCGCGCTGGCCCCAGGCGCTGGTCGGCCTAGCCCTTGGGGTCATGACCCTGGGGTTGACGGCCTGCAGCGAGGGTCCGTGGAACAATCCCTACCCGGACCCGGAGGCCATCGCCAACGTCGTCTACAGCTCCTTCGACGAGCGCCCAAAGCACCTCGATCCGGCGCGCTCCTACAGCTCGAACGAGTACGCCTTTCTCGCCCAGATCTACGAGCCGCCGCTGCAGTACCACTTTCTGCTGCGGCCCTACACCCTGGTGCCGCTGACGGCGGAGGCGGTGCCCGTCGCGCGCTATCTCGATGCCGAGGGGCGTGAGCTGCCGGAGGACGCCCCCGCCGAGTCGATCGCGGTCAGCGAGTACCTGGTGCGCATCCAGCCGGGGATCCTCTACCAGCCGCACCCGGCCTTCGCCAAGGACGAGACCGGCGGCTACCGCTACCACGACCTAGCTGGCGAGGACCTACGCGGGGTCAATGTCCTGGCCGACTTTCCGGCGTCCGGCACGCGGGAGCTGGTAGCGGCCGACTACGTCCATCAGATCAAACGCCTCGCCGTGCCCTGGCTGCACTCGCCGATCGCCGGGGTGATGCAGGACCACATCCTCGACTTCAAGGACCTCAGCGAGCGGATCGAGGCGGCGGCCCTGCCGTCGTCCCCTGGGGGCGCGCGGCCGTATCTCGATCTGCGTGAGATCCCCTTCGCCGGGGCCGAGGTGGTCGATCGTTACACCTACCGGGTGCGTCTCCGGGGCAAGTACCCCCAGTTCGTTTACTGGCTCGCCATGCCCTTCTTCGCGCCCATGCCCTGGGAGGCCGAGCGCTTCTACAGCCAGCCCGGGATGGCCGAGCGCAACCTCACGCTCGACTGGTACCCGATCGGCACCGGCCCGTTCTGGCTCAGCGAGAACAACCCAAACCTGCGCATGGTGCTGGAGCGCAACCGCAATTTCCGTGGCGAGCGCTACCCGGGCGAGGGGATGCCGGAGGACGCGGCCGCGGGCCTGCTCGCCGACGTCGGGCGGGTGATGCCCTTCATCGATCGCGCCGTCTTCAGCCTGGAAAAGGAGGACATCCCTTACTGGAACAAATTCCTGCAGGGCTACTACGACAGCTCGGGGATCTCCTCCGACGCCTTCGATCAGGCCATCCAGTACGGCAGCCAGGGGGAGGCGGCCCTCACCCCAGCAATGGAGGAGAAGGGGATCCGGCTCCTAACCGCCGTGCAGGCCTCGATCTTCTACATGGGGTTCAACATGCGCGACCCCGTCGTGGGAGGGGACGGAGAGGCGACCCGACTGCTGCGCCGCGCGCTCTCGATCGCGGTCGACTTCGACGAGTACATCGCCATCTTCGCCAACGGGCGAGGGCAGGCCGCCCAGGGGCCGATCCCGCCGGGGATCTTTGGTCATCGCGACGGGAAGACCGGGATCAACCCCTACGTCTACCGCTGGCAGGACGGGCGCGCGGTGCGGCGCGACATCGACGAGGCGCGCCGGCTGTTGACGGAGGCGGGCTATCCGGGCGGGCGCAGTCCGGAGACGGGTCGGGCGCTTAGCCTCTTCTTCGACACCACCGCGACCGGCCCCGACGACCGCGCGCGGCTCAACTGGTTTCGCAAGCAGTTCGATAAGCTGGGCATCGAGCTCGTGATCCGCGCGACCGACTACAACCGCTTCCAGGAGAAGATGCGCGAGGGGACCGGGCAGATCTTCATGTGGGGCTGGAACGCCGACTATCCGGACCCGGAGAACTTCCTCTTCCTGCTTTACGGCCCTAACGCCAAGGTCGATGGGGGCGGAGAGAATGCGGCCAACTATTCGAGCCCCGAGTTCGATGCCCGCTTCGAGCGCATGAAGAACATGGAGAACAGCCCGGAGCGGCTCGCCATCATCGACGACATGGTCGACATCGCCCGGCGCGACGCGCCATGGATTTGGGGCTTCCACCCCAAGTCCTACAGCCTCTATCACGCTTGGCTAGCCAACCTCAAGCCCAACGAGATGGCGAACAACACGCTCAAGTACCGGCGGGTCGATCCCGAGCTCCGCCAGGCCAAGCGCACGGCCTGGAACCAGCCGGTGCTCTGGCCCCTTTGGCTTACCGGTGGGCTGTTGGTCGCCGCGGCGGTGCCGGCCGTGGTGAGCCTGCGCCGGCGCGAGCGGAGCCGGGCGCTATGACCGCCTACATCATCCGCCGGCTGCTCTACGCCATCCCGATCCTGATCGGGGTCAACCTGATCACCTTCCTGCTCTTCTTCGTCGTCAACTCACCCGACGACATGGCGCGCATGCATCTCGGGATGAAGCGCGTCACCCCTGAGGCAATCGAGACCTGGAAGCGCGAGCGCGGCTACCACCGCCCGCTCTTCCTCAACCGCGATGCCAATGGCGCGGAGACGCTGACCGACACCATCTTCTTCGACAAGTCGGTGCGGCTCTTCGCCTTCGATTTCGGCTCCTCCGACGCCGGGCGCGACATCGGCTACGACATCTCTCAGCGCATGTGGCCGAGCCTCGCCATCGCCGTCCCGGTCCTGGTGGTGGGGCTCCTGATCAACATCAGCCTGGCCCTTTTCATCGTCTTCTTCCGGGCGACCTATATCGATATCGCGGCGGTCGTCCTGCTGGTTGCGATGATGTCGATCTCGAGCCTGTTCTACATCATTGGCGGCCAGTACGTGCTGAGCAAGGTCTTCCATCTGGTGCCGATCTCGGGGTACGACACCGGGCTGGCGGCCTGGAAGTTCCTGATCCTGCCGGTGATCATCGGGGTCATCGGCGGCGTAGGCACAGGCACTCGCTGGTACCGCACCCTGTTCATCGAGGAGGCCGGGAAGGACTATGTGCGCACCGCGCGCGCCAAGGGCCTGAGCGAGCGGCTGGTGCTCTTCCGCCACGTGCTCAGGAACGCGCTCATCCCGATCCTCACCGGGGTGGTGGTGGTCCTGCCGCTGCTCTTCATGGGGAGCCTGATCACCGAGTCCTTCTTCGGCATACCGGGGCTCGGCAGCTACACCATCGATGCCATCAACAACCAGGACTTCGCCATCGTGCGCGCCATGGTCTTCCTGGGCTCGGTCCTATACATCCTCGGCCTCCTGATGACCGACATCTCCTACACCCTGGTCGACCCGCGGGTACGCCTGTCCTAAAGGGCCAGACTCATGCCCGTCGTCCTTATCACCGACGCCCTGATCTTCCTGCTCCTGGTGCTGGCGGTGGGCTTCGGCGTCTATGCCGCGCGCCATGCCCATCTGCGCGAGCCCTGGGGGCGCGTGTTGCGCAGTCGGATCGGTGTGGCGGCGCTGGTGATCCTCGGCTTCTATGTCGTCGTCGGGCTGCTGGACAGCCTGCACTTCAACCCACGCCTGGGGGAGAAGGGCGCGCAGGGCGAGACCCTGTATTCGCCGCAGGTGCTGAGCGTGCTGGACCTGGTGCTCACACCGCTCCGCGAACGGCAGGAGAAGACCTATTCCGCCCCCTTCGCCACCCACCTCTTCGCCAAGGAGACCATCGAGCTCCCGAACGGGACGGTGGTGCGGGACTACCCGCGACTTACCTACGGCGGGAGCCACCTCCGCGACCCGCAGACGGAGCGCCTCCCCGACATCCTGCTCACGAGCCTGCGCGGGCTGGGCTGGGGCCTGCTCCTCTGGCTCGCGGTGGCCATGCTCATCGTCTGGGCCTTTGCGCGCCGGAGGGGGGAGGGGTTGCGGCCGACTTTCGATGCCATGCTCGCCGGCGGCACGGCCGTTCCCTGGCGCACCCTGCTCCTCACGCTCGCTCTCCTCTTGATCCTCGGGGCGATCGCGGCCGAGCTCTCGCTCAAGTACCACATCCTGGGGACCGACAAGGTCGGCGAGGACGTCCTCTATCAGACGCTCAAGAGCATCCGCACGGGGCTCGTCATCGGGACCCTGACGACCCTCATCATGCTCCCCGCCGCCATCCTGCTCGGGATCATGGCCGGCTACTTCGGCGGGCTCGCCGACGACATCATCCAATACCTCTACACCACCCTGAACTCGATCCCTGGTGTGCTCCTCATCGCCGCCGCCATCCTCATGCTGCAGATCTACATGGCGAACAACGAGGAGGCCTTCGCCAGCCTGGTGGAACGGGCGGATCTGCGGCTCCTGTTTCTGTGCATCATCCTCGGGGTGACGAGCTGGACCGGGCTCTGCCGCCTGCTGCGCGGCGAGTCGCTGAAGCTGCGCGAGGCCGACTACGTGCAGGCCGCGACCGCGCTGGGCGTCGGGCGCTTCACCGTGATCGGCCGGCACATCCTGCCCAACGTCCTGCACATCGTACTGATCACCCTGGTCCTCGACTTCAGCGGCCTGGTGCTCGCCGAGGCGGTGCTCTCCTACATCAACATCGGCGTCGACCCGACCATGAACAGTTGGGGCAACATGATCAACAGTGCGCGCTTGGAGCTCGCCCGCGAGCCGGTGGTTTGGTGGTCGCTGGCTGCGGCCTTCCTCTTCATGTTTACCCTGGTGCTCTTCGCCAACCTTTTCGCCGACGTGGTCCGCGACGCCTTCGACCCCCGACTGCGGGGGAGCTAGGCGACGCCCGTGGTTAGGGCGAGTCCGGTGAGTGAAGTCTTTATTCCAGATCGCGAATTTCTGAGCACGGATACTTGCCAATCACCCCGAGAACTGAGGAGTCTCACCCATGTCCCGGTCGTCGTGCTGTACATCGTTTCCGACCCTATTGCCTAGGGGTGGGTCCCGTCTGGCCACTTGGCCGTTACTTTCCTTCCTGCTCCTGTCCGGTCTGGCGCCGGCCGCGCTGGCGTCGATCCCGGCGACGCCGGTGATGACGCTCTACCGATTCAACGGCGACCTCAATCTGCCGTACTACGACCTGGCGACCTTCGAGAAGCGCGGGGCAGGCTCGCCGGCGGGGACGCTGGTGCAGGGGACCTCGGTGATCCCCTGTCTCGTCATCCGCAGTGGACGGCCGCTGACCGACGCGAGCGGGACCCCCTTCGTGGGCTTCGAGATCGTCGTCGACCCGCGCACCGCGACCCCCGACGCCAACGCGCGGTTCAAGGAGGCGGTCGCCGAGCGCAAGCGGCTGCGCGTCGAGAATCACCACTGCGGGCCGGGGGTGCGCCAGGTGATCGACGTGCGCAACCTCTACGCGCTGGAGAAGGCCCCGCTCTTCGACCCACCGGGGAGCGGCTCGGATCGCGGCGGCAAGGGCAGCAACCCGGACGCCATCGTGCGCGCCTTCCACAACAGCACCCAGTGCGCCGCCGCGAACCGCAAGCTCACCGAGCGCCGTCAGGCGCTCAAGCAGGGCTGGGACGGCTTTACCCGGGACAACCCGGGGCGCTGGTCGGCCGCCGACCTGGCCCGGGCGCGCCACCTCGACTACACCATGCGCACCGCACTCTTCGAGGGTCACCTGGAGCGGGGCTGCAGCGCCTACGGGGCCTGCGAGCGTAACATCGTGGCGCTGTCCGTCCGCAACCGCGCGCTCGAGCGCTGCCTGCGCCGCGAGGGCTGTCGCTCGCCGGGGGATTTCGAAGGGGTCGCCTCGATCGTCTCGCAGTACAACATCTGGGACGAGTACCTCACCCAGATCTCGGGGCTCACCGCCTGTTACCTGCGCGACGACCTCGAGGGCCGCGACTACTATGCCAAGCTGCAGGCGATGTATGAGCAGAATGTCGACGACGTGCGGCGCATCCTGTTCGGCACCGACGCCGACCTCAGCGCCATCTTCCCCGGCACCCCGCTCGGCGATCTCAAGCGCATGGCGCACTACTACCACGCCCCGGCGATGGGCAAGTGTTTTCCCCAGCACGATCGCGTCGAGTACATGTCGGGCGCCGTGGCGCGCAAGGGCGAGGACTTCGCGCTCATCGCCAACACCCGCATCCGCGTCGACGACAAGGCGGGGGAGGGCTACCGCTTCCGCGCCTTCCGCTTCCAGGAGACCGACGACCGCGATGTCGTCGAGCTGCGCGACGACTACCCCGGTTTCGTCGTCGATGGCCGCAAGGTCTCGCTCAAGGCCGCCACCGGCTGCCGGCCCTACGGCATCCCGGCCGGCTGCCGACACGGCGAGATCGGCCGCTACCGCAAGGTCCCCTCCTGGCTCAACGCCGGCAAGCCGATCGAGCTGGCCTGCAAGATCCAGGACCGCGGCGAGCGCTGCGACCGCTCGGCTAGCCTGAAGACCGCCAAGGTCGGCGGGGTTTGCGACGTCGAGATGCGACCGGTTGCCGGCGTCGAGTGAGCGAGGAGTCGTTGGCGATTTGAGCACGTCGAGGGAGCCGCCAGCCATCGAATGGATCCCGGAGCGCGCGGCCCTGCGCCTGACCGGGGCCTGGCTGACGCCGAACCTGGCGCGGGTCGAGCGGGAGCTCGTGGCCTTCGCCCCGGCCGTCCCGCAGGTGCGCCTGGAGGCCGATGCCTTGACCGCGCTCGATACCGCGGGCGCGATGCTGCTCCAGCGGCTTCGCTCGCGGCTGGAACGGCAGGGCAAGGGGGTGGAGCTGGTTGGGCTCGCGCCGCACCAATGGGCCTTGCTCGACCTGATCGCGGCGCGCCTCGCGGCCGGGGAGCCGGTCGCCCCGTTGCCGGCGCCCCCGGCCCTCGAGCAGATTGGCCGCGCCGCTGCGGCGGCGGCCAGGGAGGGGCTCGCCATGATGTCCTTCCTCGGCGTCAGCGCGCTGGCGCTCCTCGGTGCCCTGCGCCGTCCGGCCCGGCTGCGTGGACGGGCGATCCTCGCCGTGCTGCAGAACGACGGGGTCCGGGCGATGCCGGTCCTGGGGATGCTGTCCTTCCTGCTCGGCGTGGTCATCGCCTACCAGGCCGGCATCCAGCTCCGGCTCTACGGCGGCAACCTCTACGTGGTCGACCTGGTCAGCCTCACCGTCCTGCGCGAGCTCGGTCCGCTGATGACGGCGATCGTGGTCGCGGGGCGCAGCGGCTCGGCCTATACGGCGCAGATCGGCACCATGCAGGTCACCGAGGAGATCGACGCACTGCGCAGCATCGGGGTCTCGCCGATGGAGCTCCTGGTCCTGCCCAAGGTGATCGGGCTGGTCATCGCCCTGCCGCTCTTGACGGTATTCGCCGACGTGGTCGCGGTCTTTGGCGGCATGGTGATGGCCGAGGCGATGCTCGACGTGCGCTTCGACACCTTCCTCGCGCGCATCCCCGAGGCGGTCTACCCGAGCTCGTTCTTTACGGGTGTGGGCAAGGCCCCGGTGTTCGCCGCGGTGATCGCCACCGTCGGCTGCTATCAGGGCTTCCAGGTCCGCGGCGGGGCGGACAGCGTCGGTCGCCACACCACCACCAGCGTGGTCCAGGCGATCGTCCTGGTGATCGTCGCCGATGCCGCCTTCTCGGTGGTCTTCAGTTGGCTGGGGATCTGATGGCGGTTGCGAGCGTCCCGCCGGTCGAGGTCAGCGACGTCCGCACCTGCTTCGGGCGGAGCTGCATTCACGAGGGCCTGAGCCTCAGCGTGCGCGCCGGGGAGATCCTCGCCTTGGTGGGCGCCAGCGGCTCGGGCAAGTCGGTGCTGCTGCGCGAGATGATCCTGCTCCATCGCCCGACCGCCGGGCGCGTGCGGGTCTTCGGCGAGGAGGTCGACGACCTCGACGGGGCCCAGGCCAACCGCCTGCGCCGGCGCATCGGGATCATGTTCCAGCAGGGGGCGCTGTTCAGCTCGCTCACCGTGGCCGAGAATGTGGCCGTTCCGTTACGGGAGCAGACCGACTTGCCCAAGGGACTGATCCGGGAGATCGCGGGGCTCAAGGTGGCCCTTGCGGGCTTGCCCCCGGATGCGGCCAACAAGTATGCGAAGGAGCTGAGCGGCGGCATGTTGAAGCGCGCGGCGATCGCCCGGGCGCTGGCGATGGACCCGGATCTCCTCGTCCTCGATGAGCCGAGCTCGGGCCTCGACCCGGTGAGCGCCAACGCCCTCGACGAGCTCATCCGCCAGCTCCACCAGTCGCTTGGCCTGACCGTGCTCATGGCCACGCACGACCTCGATACCCTCTGGCAGGTCGCCCAGCGCGTGGCCTTCCTCGGCGAGCGGCGGGTGCTGGCGACCGGGACCATGGCGGAGCTGAGCGCGAACGAGCACCCGGTGATCATGGAGTATTTCCAAGGGCCGCGCGGGCGCGCGGCGGGGAGGGGGGCTTGGAGCCGCGGGTGAGCTATGCCCTGGTCGGGCTCTTCGTGCTTGCCCTCGGCGGCGTCTTCGTCGTGCTGAGCCTTTGGTTTCTGGGGGTCGGGCCGCGTGGCGATTACCGCACCTACGCGGTCTATCTGGAGGAGTCGGTCGCCGGAATCACCACCGAGTCGCCGGTGAAGTACCAGGGCGTCGACGTCGGCAAGGTGCAGGCCATCGGACTGGTGCCGGACGATCCCGGGCGCGTGCGCGTCCTCCTCTCGGTGCGCGCCGATGCCCCGGTCACGGCGGACACGGTCGCGAGCCTGTCGACCCAGGGCCTCACCGGGCTCATCAACTATGTGGAGCTGACGGGGGGCGGGCCCGCGAGCGCGCCGCTAGAGGCCGCGCCCGGGGAGCCCTATCCACGCATCCCCGCTGAGGCGTCGTTGACGACCCGCGTGCAGCGCCAGGGCATCGAGCTGCTCGACTCGCTGCAGGGTGCCGGCGCGGACCTTCGCGCCATCCTCGCGGGCGTGCGTGCCCTGGTCGGCGAGGATAATCGTGCGGCAATGTCGGCGACCCTGGAGAACGCCCGCCGCGCCAGCGCCCAGCTCGCCGAGGGCGCGGCCAGCCTGCAGGACCTGCTCGACCGGCTCGCTCCCCTAGTGGACGACGGGGCCCGTTTCGGTGAGCGCCTCCCGGGCCTCGCCGATCGCGCCGCGGAGACCCTGACGGGGGTCGAGCAGACCGCGGCCGAGCTGCGTCGCCTGGCGGTGGGGCTCGGCCAGGTGGTCGAGCGGGCCGGTCCCGGCCTGGTTGACCTGTCCCGCCAAGGATCGGCGGACGTGGGCCCGCTGCTGCGCGAGCTCCGCAGGCTCACCGAGCGGCTGACCCATCTCGCCACGACCCTCGAGACCAGCCCCAACGCCCTGATCTACGGCCGCCCGCTGCGGCCGGGACCGGGGGAGTAGGCAAGGAGGCCGGATGCGCACCCTCATCGTCGCGCTGACCTTGGCGCTCCTCGCCGGCTGTGCCGGCATCCTGCCGCAAGGACCGGACCGACCCACGACCACCTATGTGCTCGATCCTGACCGGCCAGTGGCCGGCCCGGCCGGCTCGGGCCCGACCCTGCTGATCCCGCCGCCGAGCGCCGCGCCCGGCTACGCCACTCCGCGCATGGCCTATTTCAAGGAGCGTTACCGCATCGACTACTACGCGCACAACGAATGGGTGGCGGCGCCGGCGGCGATGCTCGGCCCGGTGCTGGCCGCCGCGCTGCGCGGGGGCGGGGACTTCGGTGGGGTCATCGAGGACCCGCGTGGCGCGCCGCCCGACCTGCGCCTGGACGTGCGCGTCGACCAGATGCACCAGGACTTCCGGCGCCAACCGAGTGTCGGCTCGGTTGTGCTGACGGTCGCCGCCTTCGACCCAGGGAAGGGCAGCTTGCTCGCCACCCGGACCTTCGAGGCCACGGAGCCCGCCCCCAGCGAGGACGCCCCGGGTGGGGTGATTGCCATCAACCGCGCCCTTGCCCGTCTGCTCCCCGAGATCTCCGCCTTCGCCGCCGACCAGGCCAGGCGGGTCGTCCGGTCGGCCCCGGGCTAGCCCCCGGTCGGTCCTGGCCCGCGGGGGATCGCCCCATCTGTTACCCGGGTCACGGTTTCACGCGCCGCTCCCGGTGTCCAATGAGTCATCGGCACCGGGGTGTGAGTAGTCCCCCGGGGCGCGCTGACCCGACGGAGGGAGACCGTGACCGCGGAGGAGTTCCTCGCTACACGGCTCGGGACGCCAGTCCCCGACGAGACACTGGACTGGTGGCTCACCGAGCTTTGGTCCCAGGCGGTCCAGAACGCCAGCAGCTACGATTCCATCTGGGACGGGAGCGAGGACCTCGTCAATATGCCCGGCGAGCGCTGGCGCGCGTACATGGACCGGATCAGCGTGCCCGCCGTACGCCGTGCTCCCGCCCTGGCCGTCGTCTGACACGACACGGATCGCCGACCTCGCGTCGGCCGCTCGCCCCGCCGGCATGGGCTGACGTCCGGCACGGCGACCGCGCCCTCTCGCCCAGGTCCCCGTGCTGGGAACCCCCCACGACTGTCCTGTCTCTCCCCGCGGGCTCGCCGCAGATCCGCCCGGATGAGCAGCCGCCCCCGACCCCGATCGCGCTTTCCGGCACAATACGCGCCTCAGTGGATTGGGGGATGACGGATGGGCACTACGCAAGAGATCGCCGCTACGAGCGAGTCGACCGATCGCCTTCGCGAGGAGTTTGCGCGGCTGCGCCAGCATCTGGAGCGGCACATCCTGGGCCAGACGCTGCTGATCGAGCGCCTGCTGATTGCGCTCCTCGCCGACGGCCATCTGCTGGTCGAGGGCGCCCCTGGCCTCGCCAAGACCAAGGCAGTCAAGGCCCTCGCCTCGGGCCTGGAGGGCGACTTCCACCGCATCCAGTTCACCCCCGACCTCCTGCCCGCCGATCTCACCGGCACCGAGATCTACCGCCCCCAGGACGGGAGCTTCCGCTTCGACCGGGGCCCGATCTTCCACAACCTGATCCTCGCCGACGAGGTCAACCGCGCCCCGGCCAAGGTCCAGTCCGCGCTCCTGGAGGCGATGGGTGAGCGGCAGGTGACCGTGGGGCGCGAGACCTTTCGACTCCCCGAGCTGTTTCTCGTCATGGCCACCCAGAATCCGATCGAGCAGGAGGGGACCTATCCGCTCCCCGAGGCCCAGCTCGATCGTTTCCTGATGCACGTACGGGTGGGCTACCCGGACTTGGTCACCGAGAAGGCGATCCTGCGTCTCAACCGGGAGGAGGCCAAGGCCCCCGAGCCGGCGGCACCGGTCGAGCGGATGGGGCAGGGCAGCGTCTTCGCCGCGCGCCTGGCCGTGCTCGATCTCTTCATGTCCCCCGACTTGGAGGACTATCTGGTCCACCTGGTGCTCGCCACCCGCGACCCCGGGGCCTATGGCGCCGATCTCGGCGGCTGGCTGCGCTTCGGCGCCAGCCCGCGCGCCACGCTTGCCCTCGACCGCTGCGCCCGCGCCCGCGCCTGGCTCGCCGGCCGCGACTACGTCTCTCCGGAGGACGTCCAGGCCGTCGCACCCGATATCCTGCGCCACCGCGTGCTCCTCTCCTACGAGGCCGAGGCGGACGGCCGTACGGCGGACGAGTACGTCAACGAGCTGCTGCGGCTGGTGCCGGTGCCTTGATCGCGACGAACGGCATCGAAGTTCGGCTCCCGGAGCTCATCGCCCTGCGCGCCGAGGCGGGACGGCTCGATCTCGCGCCGCGGGGCAAGGTGCTCGCGACGCGCAGCGGCGGACACCTGTCGCGCTTTCGCGGGCGCGGCATGGAGTTCGACGAGTCGCGCGTCTATCAGGCGGGCGACGACGTGCGCAACATGGACTGGCGCGTCACGGCACGCGCCGGCACACCGCACGTGAAGCTCTTTCGCGAGGAGCGCGAGCGACCGGTCTGGCTGTTGGTCGACCTCGGTCCGGGGATGCGCTTCGGCACCCGGGTCGCGTTCAAGTCCGTGGTCGCCGGGCGCGCGGCGGCGCTGCTCGCCTGGGCGGCAGCGGATCGCAGTGACCGCGTCGGCGGGCTGGTCTTCGACGAGACCCGCCGGTTCGAGCGCCACCCCGCCGCGCGCACCCGCGGCCTCTTGCCCCTGCTCAACGCTCTGGCCGAGCTCTCCGCGGCCGGCGCCCCCCGCCCCGGCACCGCGCATCGTCCGCAATCGACAATCCGCACTCCGCACTCCGCAACCCCTCTCTCCGATGCCGCCCGTCGCCTCGCACGGCTGGTGCGCCCGGGCAGCCTGATCTTCGTCATCAGCGACTTCTCGGGGATCGCCCCGGAGGACTCGGCCTGGCTCGCCCAGCTCGCCGATGCCAACGAGGTCGTACTGATCGAGGTGTACGACCCAATCGAGCCAGCGGCGCCACCCCCTGGGCTCTATCCGGTGACCGATGGCACCCGCTACGGCGTCATCGACACGTCGGTGGTCAGTCGTCGCTCGGCCTGGGAGCGGCGTTTCAGCCAGCGCGCGGCCCTGCTCGAAGACCTCAGCCGGCGGCACCGTATCCATCGCCTCGCCCTGCGCACGGACGAGCCGGTGGGGCCGGCGCTCGCCCGCGGACTGCACCCACGCCACAGGCGGCGGGTATGACCCCAGAGGCACTCGCCGAGGCCCTCGCCGAGCTGCGCGGCTGGCATCTGCCGGGGCCGGTCCCCTGGTGGCCGCCGGCACCCGGCTGGTGGCTGCTCGGGCTGATCCTCTTGGCGCTGGTGGCGGCCGGCGCCGCCTGGGCACGGCACCGGTATCGCCGGGGGGCCGCGGCACGCGCTGCGCAGCGGGAGCTCGCGGCCCTGGAGGTCGAGCTGGCGCGCACCGGCGACGTTGCCGCCTTCGTCCGGGCTCTCTCGCGGCTCCTGCGCCGCTTCGCCTTGGCGCGCTTCCCTCCCGGCGAGGTCGCCGCACTCACCGGCGAGCGCTGGCTCGCCTTCCTCGACCGGCACGGCGGGGGCTGGGCCTTTCGCACCGGCGCTGGGCGGGCGCTGGCCGAGGGTCCCTACCGGCCCGTGGCCGAGGTCAAGGCGGGCGAGCTCGCCGCGCTGGTCCGGGCCTGGGTCGCGCACAACGCGCGGGGGGCACGGTGATCACCTTGGCCTGGCCCTGGGTGCTCGCGGCGCTGCCGCTGCCGCTCCTGGCCTGGCGGCTGCTGCCGCCAGCCGCGAGCGCGGCCTCCGGGGCGCTGCGCCTGCCGTTTCTCGCCGAGCTTCCCGGGGTAGCGACCGAGGCGGGCTGGGGCCGGGCGCGTGTGCGCCGCGTCCTGGCCGCGCTCGCGTGGGTGCTGCTGGTGCTGGCGGCGGCCCGCCCGGAATGGCTGGGCGAGCCGGTGAGCCTGCCGGTCTCAGGGCGTGACCTGATGTTGGCGGTGGACGTCTCGGGCTCGATGGAGGCCCGCGACTACGCCGTCGATGGGTCGCCGGTCACGCGGCTCGACATGATCAAGGTGGTGGCCGGGCGCTTCATCGAACGCCGCGAGGGCGACCGCATCGGGTTGATCCTGTTCGGCACGCGCGCCTATCTCCAGACCCCGCTGACCTTCGACCGCGAGACCGTCGAGACCATGCTCGGCGAGTCGGTGATCGGGCTCGCCGGACGCGAGACCGCGATAGGCGACGCCATCGCGCTGGCAGTCAAGCGCCTGCGCGAGGGGGTACCGGCCGATGAGCGCGTGCTGATCCTGCTCACGGATGGGGCCAACACGGCCGGCAGCCTGACCCCAATGCAGGCTGCCCAGCTCGCGGCCGAGGCTGGGGTACGGGTCTACACCATCGGTATCGGCGGCGGGCAGGTCGGCGTACGCACGCCCTTCGGGACACTCATGCAGCGGGCCGGGGACCTCGACCCGGAGACCCTGCGCGCCATCGCGGAGGCGACCGGCGGCCAGTTCTTCGAGGCGACCGATACCCGTGCGCTGGAGCGCGTCTACGAGGAGCTGGACCGCCTGGAGCCGAGCGTCCGCGACGAGCGTACCTACCGCCCACTGCGCTCCCTCTATCCCTGGCCGGCGGGGGCGGCCCTGCTGATCAGCATCTGGCTCGCCCTCCTGGCGGCTCGCCCGCCGCGGCGCGGGCGCCCAGGCCTGGCGCGGGCTGGTCGATCCCCACCTGCTGGTCCATCTCATCGACGGCGGCGACGCCGGGGCGCGGCGCTTGCCTTTGGTGCTGCTCGGCCTCGGCTGGGCGCTGCTGGTGCTGGCCCTCGCCGGACCGGCCTGGGAGCGCCTGCCGCAGCCCGTCTTCGAGGCGGAGGTGCAACGGGTGATCCTGCTCGACCTCTCCGAGTCGATGAATGCTGGGGACCTGACGCCCTCGCGTCTGGTGCGGGCCCGCTTCGAGGTCCTCGACCTGCTCGATCGCGCCCGCGAGGGGCAGGTAGCCCTGATCGCCTATGGCGCCGAGCCCTTCGTCGTCTCGCCTCTGACGCGCGATGCCGCAACCATCGCTGCCCAAGTCCCCGATCTGGAGACCGCGCTCTTGCCGGTGACCGGTCCGGCCCGTGCCGATCGGGCGCTCGATCTCGCGGGCGAGCTCCTGGGACGAGCCGGGTCGCGGGCGGGTGAGCTCATCCTGGTGACCGACGGGGGGCACGACCCCCAGGACGCCGAGCGCGCCGCGGTGCGGTTGCGGGAGCGCGGACATCGGCTGTCGGTGCTCGGTGTCGGCACCGAGAAGGGCGCGCCCATCCCGCGCGGCGACGGCGGGTTCGTCACCGACGCGAGCGGCGCGATCCTGCTGCCGCGCCTGGAGCGCGAGTCCCTGGCCGCCCTGGCCGCGGCCGGCGGCGGGCGTTACCGCGATGCGAGTCCCGGCGACGCCGATACCCGCGCCCTCCTGCCGGGGCCCGGCCTTGGGGCCGAGCGCCTGCAGGAGACGGACACCCAGGCCGATCTCTGGCGCGAGGAGGGGCCCTGGCTCCTGCTCCCGCTGCTGTTGCTCGGCGCGCTCGCCTTCCGTCGGGGTTGGCTGAGCCCCCTCGTCTTGGTCCTGTTGATCATACCGCACCCGCCGGCCTCGGCCTTCGGCTGGGACGATCTCTGGCTGCGGCCCGATCAGCGTGCGGCGCGGGCCTTTGCCGGGGGTGCCTACCAGGAGGCGGCCGAGGCCTTCCGCCGACCGGATTGGCGGGCCGCGGCCCAGTACCAGGCGGGAGACCACGCGGGGGCGCTCGCGACCCTGGATGGCCTGAGCGACGTGGAGAGCGGCTACAACCGCGGTAACGCACTCGCTCGGCTGGGGCGTCTGGAGGAGGCGATCGCCGAGTACGAGCGGGTCCTGGCGGAGGACCCCGATCACGCCGATGCCCGTCACAATCGCGACCTGCTGCGCCGCCTGCTCGAGCAGCAGTCCGCGCAGGACCCGCAACAGCAGCCCGACTCCTCCTCCGCCGAGGGCGAAGACCAGGGCCAGGACGGGGGTGGCGGCGCGCAGTCGCAGACCGATGACGCCGGTCGAGCGGGGGAGGGCGCCGATGCTTCGGGCGACCCGGACGGCGAGGACAGCCAGGGCTCGGCGCGGCCGGATCAAGGCGGTGAGGGGCAGGCGGAGCCCCAGCCGTCGGAAGGCGAGGGCCACGGCCAGGAAGCCCAGCCCGCGGAGGAGCCGTCGACCACGGCCGATCCGCCCGCGGCGGCGAGCACCAAGCCGCCGGGTGAGGACCCGGCGCCCGAGCCCGGCCGCGATGATCTCCTCGGCGGTCACGCAGGCAGCGGTGAGGAGCAGGCGCCGCGTCCGGTCGACGAGGGTGCCGGGGAGCAGGATCAGGCGATCGAGCAGCTCCTGCGGCGCGTTCCGGACGACCCGGGCGGACTGCTGCGCCAGCGCTTTCTACTCCAGCACCTGCGCCGCAGCGGTGAGCTGCCCTGAGTGAGCCTGAAGACCAATGCCATCAAGTCAAGGGACCGCGTCGTCCCGGCAGGGCCTGCCCCGGCAGGGAATGCCGGGGGAATACCAGAGCCCAGACTCCACGAATGGCAGGCGCCGATCACGTCCCTGTGATCTGGATACCGGCAGTCCTTGCCGGTATGACGGCTTAACCTAACGGCCCGACACCGGAGCACCGGGGCCTGCTCCGCGCATATCGCTAAAGACCTGAGGATGACCACGAAACCCAATCCGATGTCGCGACTACTTATCGTCACACACCGCCCGCCCGTGGGAGCGGCTCGCAGCCGCGATGGGACGCCGGAGTCCACTCAGAGGCCGGCGGCTAGCCGACCCGCTGACGGTCGGGATGAAGAATCGCTCCCACAGGTCGTGGAACGACGCGGGATCGGCCAAAGATCCCACTCGGTGATCGCTGCCTGGATAGCGGTCTGCCTGCTGCTCTCGGCACTGCTCCCGGCCATGGCGTTTGCGGCGGCCGGCCTGGAGGCGAGTCTCGACCGCACGCGAATCGCCGAGGGCGAGGCCGTGGCGCTCACGCTGACCGCCCCCGGCGACGCCTGGGGTCAGCCGGACCTCTCCGCGCTCGCCCCCGACTTCGACGTTCTCGATCAGAGCCAGAGCTCACGGATGAGCATCATCAATGGCCAGTCGAGCAGTACGCGCGAGTGGCGGCTCCTGCTCGCCCCCAAGCGCGCCGGCAAGCTGCGGATCGCACCGCTACAGGTGGGCGATCTCCAGAGCCCGCCCCTGGAGCTCGAGGTGCTGCCGGCAGGGCAGGCGGCCCAGACCGGCGAGGCCCTCCCGGTCCTGGTCGAGGCCGAGGTCGATCGGACCAACCCCTACGTCCAGGCCCAGGTGGTGTACACCGTCCGCGTCCTCTACCGTGTGCCGCTCCGCCAGGCGCGTCTCGACGACCCGAGCGCCACGGGCGCGATCATCGAGCGGCTGGGCGACGACCGGCGCTCGGAGACCTACCGCGACGGCCAGCGCTATCAGATTATCGAGCGCCGCTATGCCATCTTCCCGCAGCAGAGCGGGCCGCTCGCGATCCAAGCCCCGGCGCTGGCGGCCTCCATCCCGGAGTCGAACGGCCCGCGCGGCGGCCAGTTGGGACGAAGGCCCGGGATCGCCGACGAGTTCGAGCGACTGCTGGGGCGCGATCCCTTCGCGGACCTCGGCGGGCTCATGGAGCGCACCCGCCCCGTGCGGGTGCGCGGCCCGGCGCTGACCCTCGACGTGCGCCCGCGCCCCTCGGGGGCCGCGCTCCCCTGGCTGCCCGCGGAGTCCTTGGTCCTCTCCGAGATATGGAGTCCGGAGCCTGGTGAGCTGCGGGTCGGCGAGCCGACGACCCGCACCATCGCGATCACCGCACAGGGCTTGACCGCGGCGCAGCTCCCGGACCTCGCGCCGGAGGTCCCCGACGGGCTGCGCAGCTACCCGGACAAGCCGCGCACTGAGAGCCGCGCCGAGGACGACGACATCGTCTCGATGAAGGTGATCAAGCATGCGCTGGTGCCGTCGCGCGAGGGGACACTCACCTTGCCCGAGGTCCGACTGGCCTGGTGGGACACCAGGGCGGACCAGGAGCGGGTCGCGGTACTGCCGGAGCGCGTGCTCCAGGTGCGGCCGGCCCAGGCGGGGGGATCCGCGGCTCCCCGGCTGTCCGAGGACCCGGCGCCAGCCCCCGCGATTCGCCAGCCCGAGCCCGGCTCGCAGACGGCCCAGCCGGCTGCTCCAGCCGCCAGCCCGCACGGGCTGATCCCATCCGGTGCGCCGGCGGCGGGGACCTCGGGCTACTGGCCCTGGCTCAGCCTGTTCCTAGGCCTCGCCTGGATCGCGACCGTCCTGCTCTGGCAGCGCGAGCGCCGCCGGTTCGTCTCCCCGGGGCCGCGGCCCCACCCAGTCCAACCGGATCCGACCCGTTCGCTGGATCGCATCCGCGCCCAAGTCGAGCGAGCCTGCTCGGCCGGTGATCCGCGCGCAGCCCAGCAAGCGCTCCTCGATTGGGGCAGCGCCCGCTGGCCCGACCGGCCGCCGCAAGGGCTCCCGGATCTGGCCGTGCGACTTGGCGGTCCAGCGGGCGACAGCCTGCTCGCCCTCGATCGTCACCTTTACGGCGGGGGCGGGGAGTCGAACGCGACGGGCTGGGACGGTACCTCCGCGTGGTCCAGGCTGGCCCCGGCGCTGGTGAGCCCGGCGCCCGAGCACGCCAAGCCGTCGCCCAGCGGCGCGCTG
Organism: Chromatiaceae bacterium; assembly: GCA_025458165.1. Classification (GTDB taxonomy): domain Bacteria; phylum Pseudomonadota; class Gammaproteobacteria; order Chromatiales; family Chromatiaceae; genus JALOTB01. The sequence continues at coordinate 79,337 of JALOTB010000006.1, forward strand.
CCGGCGCTCTATCCCCCGGGTGGCTAGGCCGTTCTGATGGATGACGAAGCGCCGGCCTCATCGCCGGTGGTCCCGAGGCTCTGTTTCCTATCTGCCGAATGGCTAGACGCGAAGCAAAGCTTCGCTGACCGGAGGTGCCAAGCTGGAGCTTGGCAACGAGGTCATGCGAGTTGAAGCGGGGGTCAACCACCGCGACGCGGATGCGCGGGGTCTGTGAATCGGGCCGGTGGCGGCGGTCGATCGCCGGGATCTAAGGCCCGGGCGCTCGAGGCAGATGGGCGGCGGCGTAGTCCCGAACCGCTACGTAAGCCTCCCTCAGCTCGTCCGTCAAACCGCGAGCCTTTTTGCAGCGCGGCCGCCAGGTCTGCCAAGTCCTCCACGTACTCATGGACCAAGCGGTTGCGCAACAGGCGCATTCCGAGCCAAGCGTCGGGGTGAGAGACAAATCCCAGCTTGTGGGCAAGGTTGAGGTTATCGAGCGCCGTTCCTCTGCGCTCACCTGTCGCCACGAGCAAAGCGGGGAGCAGCTTGTCGACGATGGTGTCCTGCATCCGGGAAAACTTGCCGACAAAGGATTCGAGCCGATCGATCCCTTCCGGTGTACCGAGCAGGGAGGTCAGCCATTCCACCGCAAGATCGCCCGTGGCGGTGGCGAAGAGGCGAGCCGTCACGCCCGCCAGTTGCTGATCTTCCCGGGAGACAAGATCGAGCAGTTGCCAGACTCGTTCGACTGGATCGGTCATAACCGCACCCCTGTGCGGCGGGCCTCGACGTCGATTGGACGCTTGGGTTCGCCCTGCCGATGGACGACGACATCGATGCGCTGCATGCCCAAGGCGCGTTGCAGTGCAGCATAGAGCTGAATCTGCCGCTCAAGGGCGTCCGACGCGGACCCCTCGACCTCCACGTAGAGGTCGATGTCACCGCCCTTGGCCTCGTCGTCGACCCTCGACCCGAACAGCCATACCCGCGCGCCATTGCCCAGCGTGCGCTGAACGGCGTCGCGGATTATGGCGCGCTGATCCTCAGTCAATCGCATGGCCGGGATTATAGATCGCCCAGAACATCCGACACGGGCGGGGTACAAACGCTGCTTCCGCGAGTTTCGAGTTGGTACCGCGATCGCGTGGCGGTGCCCGGCGCACGATCATGCGGTCACTCCGCCTGAGAAGGCCCCGTTCGACGCGCTTTGGCCCGGTTTGCTACCTCTTCGTAGAACTGGATCATCCGCTCGGCGAGCACGGGGGCCGACCAGCCCTGGGCGTAGCGGTGGGCCTCGGCCGCGAGGGCGGCGCGTAGCTCGGGCTCGGTGAGCAGGCGCACGGCCTTGGACGCGAAGTCGGCCTCGTCGTCCTCGGCGATCAGGCAGCCGCGGCCGTCGTCGAGCACCTCGCGGGTGCCCATGATCGCGGTCGAGACCACCGGTACCCCAAGCGCCATCGCCTCTAGCAGGACCAGGCCCTGGGTCTCGGTGCGGGAGGCGAAGACGAAGGCTGCCCCCGCGCAGTAGCAGTCCTCCAGCGCCCCGTCGCGGCTTAGGTAGCCGACGAAGAGGACGTGGTCGCGCAGTCCGAGGCGGGTACTGAGGGCCTCAAGCTCTCGGCGTGCCGGCCCTTCGCCGGCGATCACCAGAAGGACGTCCGGCACCTGCCGGCGCACCCGCACCAGCACGTGGAGGAGAAAATCGATGTTCTTCTCGAAGGCGAGCCGGCCGACGTGGACGAGCACCGGGCGTGCCGGGGCGATGTCGTGCCGCTCGCGGAAGCGCGCCCCGTCGCCGCTGCTGAAGCGGTCGAGCTCGATTCCGGTCGGGATCACCTCCGCGTGTGTGCCGACCCCGTAGCCGTGCAGGACGTCGAGCATGGCGCGGGAGGGCACGACCAGGGCGTCGACGGCATTGCACTGGCTGGCCGAGAAGCGCCGCGCCGCCGCCCGCAGCCAGGCGGAGGGGACAAAAGGGATGTACTTATCGAGGTATTGCTCGAAGAAGGTATGATAGCTCTCCACTACGGGAAGCCCGAACCGGCGCGCCAGGCCCAGCCCTGCATAGTGGGCGATGAACGGGGTCTGGATGTGGATCAGGTGGAAGCCCGCGGCGGCGAGCCGCGGGCGGTAGGCCCTGAGCTTGCCGGTTCGCAGAATGCGGTCCTCGGGGTCGAGCGGCAGGTAGCGCGAGGCCACGCGGATCACCTCGAAGGGCTCCGGCTCGCTGGTGCCGTACTCCGGGGCGATCAAGGTGATCTGGTGCCCCTGCGCGCTGAGCTCGCGGGCGAAGGTCTGAATCGAGGTGGACACCCCGTTGATCCGCGGGAAGTAGACGTCGGAGATCATCAGGACGCGCATGGCGGTGGGCTTGGTAACCGTCAAACCCGACAGATTATCTCCGGTCGTCGACCCGAAACATCACGAACGGGTGATGCGGCGATGAAAAAAATGCTCCGACCGACCGCTTGCGCGGTCCTCGTTCTTATGCCGCTCGCGAGCGCGCCCGTCGTCGGCGACAAGCTGCCCCCGCTGTGGGGCTACGGGGTCAAGACGTGCAGCGATTTCCTGACCGCCGCCCAAGGCTGGGATGCGGGGAGGGAGCCGGAATCGGTCGAGTACCGCCGTTATCAGGACTGGCTGACGGGGTTCGTCTCCGGGCTCAATCTCGCGACCGGAAAGGACGTGCTGCGGGGTGCGGACATCGATGGGGCCATGGGGCGTATCCGCGCCCACTGCGGCGGGAACCCCAAGGACGACTTCTTCACGGCGACCATGGACTTGGTGCGGATGCTGAGCGGGCTGCGCTGAGAAGGCGCCCAGGGATGGGGCGCGGCGCGTGCGGGGGAGGTGGCGCGCGGCTCGGCGGTCACGGAACCGTCACACAGGCGACATAAAATGACAACCCTTGGCCTCCAGAATACGGGCTCGCTTACATCCCCCAAGACCCAGAGGTTGATCATGAACAAGACCCTGATCGCCGTCGCCGTGACCGCCGCCGCGGCCTCCTTCGCCACTCATGCCCTGGCCCGGGACGCCATCTCGATCGTTGGATCTTCCACCGTGTTTCCGTTCTCGACCGCCGTCGCCGAGAACTTCGGCCGCACCAGCTCCTTCAAGACCCCCAAGGTCGAGTCCACCGGCACTGGCGGTGGCATGAAGCTCTTCTGCTCCGGCGTCGGCGTCAACCATCCCGACATCACCAATGCCTCCCGTGGTATGAAGGCCTCGGAGTTCGACAATTGCGCAGCCAACGGGGTGAAGGAGGTCGTCGAGGTCAAGATCGGCTTCGACGGCATCGCCATCGCCAACTCCAAGGCCGCCCGCGAGTATGACCTGACCCTCAAGGAAATCTGGCTGGCCCTGGCCAAGGACGTGCCGGACCCCAAGGGCGGTGACGCACTCGTCGCCAACCCTTACAAGACCTGGAAGGAGGTCAACCCGGCGCTGCCCGACGCCAAGATCGAGGTCCTTGGGCCCCCGCCAACCTCCGGGACGCGTGACGCCTTCGTCGAGCTGGCGATGGAGGGCGGCTGCAACGCGATCGACTCGATCAAGGCCCTGAAGAAGGCAGACGAGAAGAAGCACAAGGCCGTTTGCCACGGTGTGCGCGAGGACGGCGTATTCGTCGAGGCGGGCGAGAACGACAACCTGATCGTCCAGAAGCTGGTAGCTAACCCCAACGCGATCGGGATCTTCGGCTTTAGCTTCCTGGATCAGAACGCCGACAAGATCCAGGGCGCGAAGATCAACGGTGTCTCGCCCACCTACGAGACCATCGCGAGCGGCGATTACCCGGTCTCCCGCTCCATCTACTTCTACGTCAAGAAGGCCCACGTCGGGACCATTCCTGGCATCGCCGAGTTTGTGAAGGAGTTCACCAGCGACGCCGCCTGGGGGCCCGAGGGCTACCTGGCCGACAAGGGACTGATCTCCCTGCCCGATGCGGAGCGCGCCAAGTGGGCGTCGAGCGCTCAGGCGATGGAGCCGATGGCGAAGCCCAGCAAGTAAGGACGCTGAGAGCCGGGCACTGACCCCGGCCGGCGCCGGCGGCCTCAGGGCCGCCGGCCCTTTTGCCTCAGAGCGGACTGACGTCCATGCAGTCGACACTGTTGATCGTCCTCCTCGGGATCATCGCCCTGGCCTATCACTTCGGGCGCAAGCGCGCGGTTGCGGTGGCGGGCGGGCCGACGCAGATCAAGACCCTGCACTCCCTGCCGACCTACTACGGCCTCTACGCCGCCCTCTGGGCGGGGCTGCCGGCGCTGCTCTTGCTTGGATTCTGGGCGGGGTTCCAGGAGACGGTCGTCACGGCGATGGTCAAGGCCCAGCTCCCGGCCGAGATGACGGCCGGGTTGTCGCCGGGCCGGCTCGGGCTGCTGGTCAACGATATCCGCAATCTCGCCACCGGCAACATCGTCTCCAGCGAGGTGACGCCGGAGATCCAGGCCGCCGCTGACAACTATCTGCGGCTTCAGGGCATCGCGAGCATCGCCCTCTGGGCCCTGGTCCTCGCGGTCGCCGCCGGAGGGATCTCGCTCGCCTGGCGGAGCATGGCCCCGCAGCTTCGCGCCCGGAATCGGGTCGAGTCCACCATCATGGTGATCCTGGTGGTGTTCTCCTCGATCGCGATCCTGACCACCTTGGGCATCGTCCTGTCAGTGGTCTTCGAGTCGATCCTGTTTTTCCGCAGTGTGCCGCTGACCGAGTTCTTCTTCGGCACCCACTGGAGCCCGCAGATCGCGCTGCGGGCCGATCAGGTCGGCGCGGCCGGGGCCTTCGGCGCGGTCCCGCTCTTCACCGGGACCCTTTTGATCTCGTTCATCGCTATGCTGATCGCAGTGCCGATCGGCCTGATGTCGGCGATCTATCTCTCCGAGTACGCCCCGCGCCGCGTCCGTTCGCTGGCCAAGCCGGCGCTGGAGATCCTCGCGGGTATCCCGACCGTGGTCTACGGCTTCTTCGCGGCCTTGACGGTGGCGCCCTTTGTGCGCGACCTGGGGGCGAGCCTCGGGCTCGACGTTTCCTCCGAGAGCGCGCTCGCCGCCGGCTTCGTGATGGGGATCATGATTATCCCCTTCGTCTCGTCGCTGTCCGACGACGTGATCAACGCCGTGCCGCAATCGATGCGCGACGGCTCCTATGCACTCGGTGCGACCCAGTCGGAGACGGTGCGGCGGGTCATCATCCCCGCGGCGCTCCCCGGGATCGTCGGTGGCGTCCTCCTTGCGGTGTCCCGCGCGATCGGTGAGACGATGATCGTGGTCATGGCCGCTGGCATGGCGGCCAATCTGACTTGGAACCCGATCGAGAGCGTGACCACGGTGACGGTGCAGATCGTCACCCTGCTCACGGGTGATCAGGAGTTTGACAGTCCGAAGACCCTCGCCGCCTTCGCGCTCGGGCTCACGCTCTTCGTCGTCACCCTGACGCTCAACATCATCGCCCTGCACATCGTGCGCAAGTATCGAGAGCAGTATGAGTAACCCAGCGACACCCGACGGCGCGAACAGCCCGCGGCGGGCCATCGACGCCGTCAACGCGAGTCTCAAGCGGCGCTATGCGGCCGAGAAGCGCTTCCGGCTGATGGGGATGAGCGCGGTCATCCTTGGCCTGGCCTTCGTCGCGATCCTGTTCGTCGACATCGTGGCCAAAGGCTGGCCGGCCTTCCAGCAGACCTCCATCCAGCTCCCGATCTATTTCGACGCCCAGGTCATCGACCCCGAGGGTACCCGCGAGGCCGATACCCTCTCGCGCGCCAACTATGTGGTGCTGGCGCGCGACGCCTTGCGGGCCCAGTTCCCGGACGTGCAGGGGCGTACCGACGTGCGGGCGCTCAACGCGATGCTGAGCCCCGGGGTGCCCCAGCAGCTCCGCGAGCTGGTGATGGCGGACCCGAGCCTGATCGGCACCACCCAGGAGATCTGGCTGATTGCGGACGACGACGTCGACCAGTTCGTCAAAGGCGCCATCCCACGGGACGTCCCGGAGCTCGAGCGGCGGGTCAAGGACCAGACGGTGGCCTGGATCGACGCCCTCGACGAGCGCGGCCGGATCGAGAAGAAGTTCAACACCACTTTCTTCACCGCTGGGGCCTCGCGTGAGCCGGAGCTCGCCGGCATCGCTGGGGCCCTGATGGGGTCCTTCTACACCCTGGTCCTGACGCTGCTATTCTCTTTCCCGATCGCGGTCGGAGCGGCGCTCTATCTCGAGGAGTTCGCGCCCAAGAACAAATGGACCGACATCATCGAGGTCAATATCAACAATCTGGCGGCGGTCCCCTCGATTGTCTTCGGCCTGCTCGGTCTCGCGGTCTTTATCAGCTTCTTCGGCGTGCCGCGCTCGACGCCGCTGGTGGGTGCTCTGGTCCTCACCCTGATGACCCTGCCGACCATCATCATCGCGAGCCGGGCCGCGCTGAAGTCGGTCCCACCGTCGATCCGCGAGGCCGCGCTCGGCGTTGGCGCCTCGCCGCTACAGACCCAATTCCACCATGTCCTGCCGCTCGCGATGCCGGGCATGCTCACCGGGACCATCATCGGCATGGCCCAGGCCCTGGGCGAGACCGCACCGCTGCTCATGATCGGCATGATCGCCTTTATCGTGGACATCCCGGGCGGTTTCACGGACCCTTCCACCGTCCTCCCGGTGCAGATTTTCCTTTGGGCGGACAGCCCCGAGCGCGGGTTTATCGAGAAGACCTCGGCCGCCATCATGGTGCTGCTCGGGTTCTTGCTCTTGATGAACCTCACGGCGGTGCTCCTGCGCCGCAAGTTCGAGCGGCGCTGGTAGGCCGCGCGCGCACCACTGATCGGAACACGACAAGAGCTGACGACAGACTATGAGCACGACAGCAGCAGAGGTTGGCCGGGCGACGCCGACCGGCGCGATCACGGCGGCGGACCTGGAGAAGGACCGCTCCTTCAAGGGCACCATCGGGGACATCACCTCCCCGAACGCCCGCATGGTGTGCCGGGACGTCAACGTGTATTACGGTGACAAGCAGGCGATCAAGAGGGTAAGCCTCGACATCGGCAAGAACGAGGTGGTGTCGATGATCGGCCCCTCGGGCTGCGGCAAGTCGACCTTCCTGCGCTGCCTGAACCGCATGAACGACACCATCCCGGGCTGCCGCGTCACCGGACTGATCGCGCTCGACGGGGTCGATGTCTACGACAAGAAGCTCGACGTGGTGCCCCTGCGCGCCCAGGTCGGCATGGTGTTCCAGAAGCCGAACCCCTTCCCCAAGTCGATCTACGAGAACGTTGCCTACGGACCCCGCATCCATGGGCTGACCAACAACAAGACCGAGCTCGACGAGCTCGTCGAGACCAGCCTGCGCAAGGCGGGTCTGTGGGAGGAGGTCAAGGACCGCCTCGATCAGCCCGGCACCGGCCTCTCGGGCGGTCAGCAGCAGCGCCTGTGCATCGCCCGCACCATCGCCGTGTCGCCCGAGGTGATCCTGATGGACGAGCCCTGCTCGGCGCTCGACCCCATCGCGACCGCCAAGATCGAGGAGCTGATCGACGAGCTGCGCGAGAACTACAGCATCGCCATCGTCACCCACTCGATGCAGCAGGCGGCGCGGGTCTCCCAGCGCACCGCCTACTTCCACCTGGGTGACCTGGTCGAGGTCGGCGAGACCGACCAGATCTTCACCAACCCGCAGCACAAGCTGACGGAAGACTACATCACAGGGCGCTTCGGTTGAGCGACGACGTCACCCGGGGCCATACGGTCCGCCGCTACGACGAGGAGCTCGGCAAGGTCCGGGGGCTGGTGCTCGAGATGGGCGAGTACGCCCTGGAGCAGCTCGGCTCGGCGGTGCAGGCACTCATCACCGGCGACGCCACGCTGGCCCGCCGGGTGGTCGACAAGGAGCGCCGCCTCGACCTCTTCGAGCTCGACACCGACGAGGCGATCTTCAATCTGATCGCCAAGCGCCAGCCGGCGGCGGTCGATCTGCGTCTGATCATCGCCCTGTCCAAGGCGACCGGGGACCTGGAGCGCTCGGGCGACAAGGCCAATCAGATCGCCTGGTGCACCATCCGTCTGCTGGAGCGTGAGGGCCAGCAGCCGCCGGCCAAACTGCTGCACCACGTGCGCTCGCTGCACGGGATGTCCTCGACCATGCTGGAGCGTGCCCTCGAGGCCCTGTCCAAGACCGATGTCGATCTCGCCCTGGACGTCTTCGAGGGCGGCAAGCGCCTGGACGAGGAGTTCGACGCGGCGCTTCGCCATCTGATGACCTTCGTCATGGAGGACGTCACCCTGGTCGGTCTGGTCCTCGACATGGTCTTCGCCCTGCGCGCCTTGGAGCGGGTGGGGGATCACGCCGGCAACATCGCCGAGCAGGTGATCTTCGTCGCCCAGGGCCGTGACGTGCGCTACCAGAACAAAGAGATCCTCATCGAGGCCCTGCGCCGGCGCAAGGCGTCCTGATCGGCCCGCGGCCTTGGATGGCCGCACCCCAGCATGCTAGCCTCCCGGCTTCGCGTCCTCATCCGCCGGGCTCCATGCAGGCCGCCATCCTCTCTCAGCTCCTCGACCTCATTTGTGACCTCTACGAGGACACCGAGGGGGTCTATGAGCGCTTCGATGACCTCCAGCTCTGGTACAACCGCGGCTATGCCAACGGGGTGATCGAGGGGTTGGCCGAGCTCGGCTATCTGGCGCAGGTCGAAAGTGCGATTGACCCCGACCCCGAGGAGGTGATTGCCGGCCAGGAGGCGTTGCCCTGGGGCAAGGCCTATCGGCACGGGTGGGACATGGGCCGGCGCGAGACCGGCGAGGTGATGGGGGAGGGCTAGGGTGCTCAAGATCGTCTCGTTCAACGTCAACGGCATCCGCAGCCGCCCGCACCAGCTCGCCGAGCTCAAGGCGAGGCACGACCCGGATGTGGTTGGCATCCAGGAGTCCAAGGTTGAGGACGGCCTCTTCCCGCGCGAGGCGATCGCGGAGCTTGGCTATCATACCCACTACTTCGGGCAGAAGACCCACTACGGCGTGGCCCTCCTGAGCCGACAGGAGCCGCTCTCCGTCACCAAGGGTATGCCGGGCGACGACGAGACGGCCCAACGGCGGGTGATCACCGGGACCTTTGGCACAGGCATCGGCCCACTCACCGTCATCAATGCCTACTTTCCCCAGGGCGAGAGCCGCGACCACCCGGTCAAGTTCCCCGCAAAGCAACGCTTCTACGCCGACATGCTGGCCTATCTCCGGGGGAGCTTCTCGCCGGATCAACCGCTGATCCTCCTCGGCGACATGAACGTCGCCCCGGTCGACCTCGACGTCGGCATCGGCGAGGACAACGCCAAGCGCTGGCTGCGCACCGGCAAATGCAGCTTCCTACCCGAGGAGCGCGACTGGCTCGCGGCGCTCGCCGACTGGGGCCTGTTCGACAGCTACCGGGCCGTCCACCCCGAGGTCGCCGACCGTTTTAGCTGGTTCGACTACCGCAGCCGCGGCTTCGAGCGCGAGCCCAAACGGGGTCTGCGCATCGATCTCGTCCTCGCCACCGCAACGCTGCGCGAGCGCCTGCTCGACGCCGGCATCGACTACGACATCCGCGCCCTGGAGCGCCCCTCGGACCATTGCCCTGTGTGGGCGACCTTCGACCTGTGACGGCACCGCCCGCGCCCGGCCCTCGGCATGAGCGATCGCGACGCGCCTGATCCGATCTTCCTCGGCCAGGATGACTTCCTCGCCCGGCGACGGCAGGTGGAGCCCGACCCGGCCGAGCTGGCGGCGCGCTACGGGGTCGACGGCCGGCGCGCCCTCGATGCCCTGCCGGTCGATGCGATCCACGCGGAGCTGGAGCGCCTGGTCTACATGGTGCTTTCGATCCGCCGCAGCGTGCGGCCGGCGGCGCTCGCCCTGGCCTACTTCCCGCGATCCCGTACCGAGGTGATGCTGGGTCAGATTGCGCTCGTCGCCCGCACCAGCCTGGAGCTTGCCTACCACCTCTGCACCCACGCCCCCGAGGTTCTGCGCGCGCTTCCGGACGCGGACCTGCACGACTGGGTCATCCGCCTCCTGGAGATCTATGACCGCTCCGGGACCCAGGGCGGCATCCGCGCCATGCGCGAGGTGGCGGGGTACGCGGCGGGGCTGGAGGCCGAGCGCAGCGGCCAGGCATTCGCCGCTGTCGCGGCCGTGCTTCAGACCTTCGTCGCCGGGCTCGCGGGTCGCCGGCTCAAGCTTGCGACGGGTGAGGAGGTCTACACGGACACCGAGACCCTGTTCCTGCCTGAGCTGCTTGCCCGTTTCCCGAGCCGGGCGGACAACTTCCGGCTCTACAAGGCGATGATCGCCCACCTTTGGGCCCAGGCGCGCTTCGGGACCTGGCGCCGGCCAGTCACCGAGATCATCGCGGACTTCCCGCAGCCGGCGCGGGCGCTCGCGCTGTTTCAGGCGCTCGAAGGCCTGCGGCTCGACGCCTGCCTGACGCGTGAGCTGCCCGGGCTCTGGCGGGAGATGGCGCGGCTGGCGGATCGACCGGCGCTCAGCGAGCTCTGGCGCGAGCCGGCCCAGCGCCTGGCCGAGCCGGACGCCAGCGTCACCGACACCTGGCAACTGGTCGCCGAGCTCGACGCCCGGGGCGTTCCGGCGCTCTCGCCGGTCTGCTATCAGGGGGTGCTGCACCCGCGGCGGGTCGCGGACGTCATGGCCGCGCGGATCGCCCGCGAGCGTGATGCGCTCCGCAAGGCCCTGGTGGTGATCGCCGACGAGCTGGGCGGCAACCTAGCCGCGCCCACGACAGACGAGCTGACGGCCTTCGAGGTCCGCGCCGAGCCCAACGCCGACTGGCCCGAGGGCATCGCCTACCAGCTCGTGCTCGGCGACCAGCCGATCCAACCGGGGATCGAGACCGTCCAGCTCATGCACTCCATCGTCCAGGACTTCGGCCACATCCCCTCGGAGTACCTGGAGGCGGCGGGGCAGGGGCTCTACCACCGCAAGCCCGGGGCGGCGCGCGAGGACTCGGCGGCCGCGGCTGAGCCCAGCGCCTTCGTGTACGACGAGTGGGACCACACCCGCCAGGGCTACCGCAAGGGCTGGTGCCAGTTGCGTGAGCGCGACGTCCACCCCAAGCCGGACGACTTCGTCGCCGTTACCCGGGAGAAGTATCGCGGGCTGTTGAAGCACCTCTACCGTACCTTCGAGGCCCTGCGCGGGGAGGACAAGCTCCTAAAGCGCGAGCCCCAGGGCGAGGAGCCGGACATCGACGCCATCGTCGACGCCTGGGCCGACCATGCGAAGGGGCTGGAGATGAGCGAGCGGCTGTTCCAGCGCCGCAAGCGGCTGGAGCGCAACATCGCCGTGCTCTTCATGGTCGACATGTCAGGCTCGACCAAGGGGTGGATCAACGAGGTGGAGCGCGAGTCCCTGGTGCTGCTCTGCGAGTCGCTCGAGCTGCTCGGCGACCGCTACGCCATCTACGGCTTCTCGGGCTTTACCCACATGCGCTGCGAGCTGTTCCGCGTCAAGGGCTTCGACGAGCCCTATGGGCCCCAGGTGCACGCCCGGATCAGTGGGATCCGACCCCAGGATTACACCCGTATGGGGGTCATGATCCGCCACCTGACGGGTAAGCTCCTGGAGGTCGAGGCGCGCACCCGGGTCCTGATCACCCTGTCCGACGGCCGCCCGGACGACGAGGACGGATACCGCGGCGACTACGGTATCGAGGACACCCGCCAGGCGGTGCTGGAGGCCCGCGCCCGCGGCGTGCACCCCTTCTGCATCACCATCGACGACCAGGCCCAGGACTACCTGCCGCACATGTTCGGCGCCGCGAGCTACACGGTGGTGGAGAACGTCGCCCAGCTTCCGTACCGGGTCTCGGACATCTACCGCCGCATCACCGCCTGATGCCCGGGCCCGTGCTCCTGCGCTGCTACGCGGAGCTGAACGACTACCTCGCGCCCGCCGAACGCCAGCGCGACCAGGAGGTGCCGCTTGCCGGATCGATGACGCTCGGGGCGCTGCTCGCTCGCGTCGGCATCCCTGCCGCAGCGGTTGAGATCGCACTGATCGATGGGGAATCCCGCGGCCTGGAGCACCCGCTCCGGGGCGGCGAGCGGGTCAGCCTCTACCCTGTGTTCGAGGCCCTCGATCCGACCCCGTTGCTTCTGCTGCGCGAGGCGCCGCTGCGGCGGGTGCGCTTCGTCGCCGACGCCCATCTCGGGCGGCTCGCCCGGTATCTGCGGCTGCTCGGCTTCGACACCCGCTACGAGAACGACCTCGGCGACGCGACGCTCGCGGCCATCGCCAGACGCGAGGGCCGCATCCTCCTGAGCCGGGACCGGGCGCTGCTGGCTGGGCCGGCGCTCACCCACGGCCTCTGGGTCCCCTCGACCCGCCCGCGCGAGCAGGTCGCCCAGGTCGTCGAGAGGCTCGACCTCTACCGCCTGCTCCGCCCCTTCACCCGCTGCACGGTCTGCAATGGCCTGCTCGCTGCTGTCGACAGGGCCGAGGTTGCCGCCGAGCTCCCCGAGCGCGTGCGCCGCGCCTTCGATGCCTTCTGGCGCTGTCAGGGGTGCGGGCGGCTCTACTGGCAGGGCAGCCACTACCAGCGCCTGCGCGCCCTAGTCGAGCAGATCGCGGCTGCGTGCCCATGCGATTGATGGGCCAGCCAAGCCGAGGCTTTGGATTTGGTGGGGGCGGCGGTCCTTCGCTATTCTGACCAGCGTCCCCGAAGTGGTGATCGCCGCCGCCTTCGGTGGTTTTGGTCACGGAGGGCTGGTGAGTTGACGAGCGAGATCCGAACCGAGCGGCTCATCCTTCGATGGTTTCAGCCGACCGATGCCGAGGTGTTCGCGGCCTTGGCCGGGGATCGGGCGATCTCCGACACCATGATCTCGGTCCCGCACCCGCTGCCCGCCGGCTTCGCGCTGGGCTGGGTGACCGCCGGGGCGCCGAACCGCTTCGCCGTCTGCGAGGTGGCCTCGGGGCTGCTCGCCGGGGCCATCGAGCTGCGCGAGCTGGACTACGAGCACTGCGCGGCCGAGCTGAGCTTCTGGATCGGACGCCCGTTCTGGCGTCGCGGCTACGCGAGTGAGGCGGGACTGGCCGTCATCCATCACGCCTTCGTCACGCTCGGGCTCAATCGCGTGTACGCCTTCCACATGGTCCGTAACCCGGCCTCCGGTCAGGTGCTGGCGAAGCTCGGCATGCGCCAGGAGGGCCTGCTGCGGCAGAAGGTGCGCAAATGGGGGCGGTTCGAGGACGTCGTCGCCCGCGCCGTGCTGCGTGAGGACCTTGGTTACGGCGCGCTGCCGACGCCCGTTGCGCCCGAGCTGGTCTCGCATCGGGCGGGGTCCTGACCCCGGCTTCGGTATACTGTCCGCCCGTCGAGCCGAGAGGGAATCCGCGACATGCTGCCGGTCCGCGCCGTCGTCATGGACATCGAGGGGACCACCACCTCCATCCCCTTCGTGCTGGACGTGCTTTACCCCTACGCGCGCGAGCGCATGCCCGACTTCATCCGGCGCCGCCGCGGCGAGCCCGAGGTGAGCCGCATCCTTGACGAGGTCCGCGAGCTGGGCGGCGTGTGGAACGACGAGGCGGTGGTCGTGCGGCTCTGCGAGTGGATGGCGGAGGACCGCAAGGTCAGCCCGCTCAAGGAGCTCCAGGGTCTCATCTGGGAGGAGGGCTACCGGAGCGGCGAGCTGGTGAGCCACCTCTATCCCGACGTGGCCCCGGCGCTGCGCGACTGGCATGCGCGCGGCATCCGCCTCTCCATCTACTCCTCCGGCTCCGCCTTCGCCCAACACCTGATCTACGGCCACACCGTCGACGGCGACCTCACCCCACTGCTGTCCGACTACTTCGACACCCGGATGGGGCCGAAGCGGGAGGCCGGCTCCTACCACCGCATCGCCGAGGCCATCGGTCTCCCGCCGGGCGAGCTCCTATTCCTCTCTGACGTCCGCGAAGAGCTCGACGCCGCCCGCGAGGCCGGCTGGCAGACGGTCTGGCTGATCCGCTCCGGACTCCCCCCGCTTGCGGCCGCCCATCGACGGGCGACTCGGTTCGACCAGATACCGGTGTCACCCTGAGCCGACGCGGAATCACTCAAACCCCGTCCGGCCCGGTCCTGAGACTCAGCCGCAACGACACGGTGGTCGATTATCTGGGTCGCTACAGCCATCGCATTGACCTCTCAGACAGCCGTCTGCTCGCCTTCGATGGGGGGCCGGTGGCGCTCGCCTAAACCGACTACCGCGACGGCGACCGCCGCGAGGTCCAGGCCGCGCCAGCGCCGCTGACGACCGCTACCGAGGCCCCTCGGACAGGCTGCCCACGGCCTGCGGCTGCGCTCGCCCTGCGCGCCGAAGATCGCCTAAGCTTGGCCACATCGAATCCCCTGGCTACCCCCTGGGAGCCTCCCGCATGCCCGGTTTGCGCTCCGCCCACGACCGCCGATCCGCCGCTCGCCGCCCTGACGGTCACTCCCGAGCCTGCCCCAGGGGATACAATCGCCGATCTCTCACGAGGGGCGTCTTTGCCCGCCGCGCCGTACCAGGATCGGATTAGTCGAACGCACATCGATCCGCCGTGGGCGCCAGGCGGCGTGCCACGACCGGGATCACCGTCGCGCGCACGCGCGACACATGCTTATTTGTTGGGCGTCACAGGAGAGGTCGTCGACCATGTTCGGACTATTCAAGGCCCCGCCGTTCTCCGATGCCCTGTTGGGGGAGCTCCGCCGTACAGGAGGCATCTGGCGTGGAATGGTCGGCCTTGGGGAGGTGAGCGTTCCCTTTGCGGTTCATGGCCCCCGCTCGTCGCCCGACCCGCAGGCTCTCGAGATCGCCCGCGCTGTTCCGTCGAGCTACCCGGCGTGGCGGGAGCTGATCGCCGCGGAAATGTTCGAACACTACGCCCCGTACGCGGAAGCCGTTGCAGCGGGCGACTTGGAACCACCTGGACAAGGTCTACCTCGTGTCACCCAACCAGAGGAAGTCTGGCCTCACACCTCGGTCGAGTTCGTGGCAGTCATCCCACTGGATGGGGAGCTTATTGTCGAGATCGGGTACCGGGTGGCGTGGGACGAAGAACATACTCTGGGCGCACGCCTGCGGAACGGACGGCTGATTGAGCTAAACGGTAGCGTTCTACCGCCATGAACGTGACACCCAAGCTGCCAATCGAGACGGACCTTCGCAAGCGGGCCTCGCCGCTTGCTTCGGCCACTCATTGGCGTCGTTAGGGAAAGGCTGATTGATTGGCGATGTTGGCCAACCATCAGCACGGCAGTCGAAAACGCGATATCCGACTTTCGCAATTCCAGCCCCTCGGGCGACTGAAACGGGTGGGGCATCCTGCCCCGCACGGAAGACGCGGAATTCCTCGGCGTCTCCTTACAGCCGCATCGGGGCGGCGTAGCCGGTCATCTCCAGATAGCCGCGGCCGGCCAGTCGGCCGCCCTCGCTGAGCCGGCTCGCACCCTCCCAGTAAATGGCGCCGGCCGAGCCCCGGGAGTCGAGCTCCTGGTCCTCGAACAGGGGCTGGGTCTCGAAGACGCGGTCGCCGACCCGGATGCTCTGGGCCACCGGATAGACCGCCCGCGTGCGCGGCGAGGTCCAGCGCGCGAGGGGCTCGAAGTCGACCTCAGGCGGCGCGAAGGTGTGGACCTGCGGCGAGTCGGGCCCGCGCAGGCTGGCGTAGGCGTAGATCGGGGGTCCCGACTCGCGGCGGCGGATCTGGAAGGCGGTGAGCGCCGAGCCGTCGTCCAGGTTCATCCCGATCCAGTCCCAGCCCGCAGCGGCCGGGTCGAGCAGGGTGCTCGACCACTCGTGGTCCAGCCAGGCCCGACCGGGCGCGCGCAGGGTCTTGCCCTCGCGGGTCAGCTCGGCCTCCACGGCGAGCTGCGGCTGGCTGTAGTAGTAGCTCGCCTGCTCGATCTCGGGTCCCTTGCGCGAGAAGCCGTCCGTCCCCTGGAGCAGCAGCGGCTGGGTGGGCCGGGCAGTGAAGCGCAGATCGAACCCACGGGCCGGGATCGCGCAGGCATAGCCGCCATCGCCCGACCGGCGGAAGCTCCAGCGGTCGAGCCAGACCTCGGTGTCCGCCTCTGAGGCCCCGGCGAGGCCGAATCCGGCACGCGCCACCCGCTCGTCCTTCAGCAGGGCCCCGCGCTCGGGATCGGCGATCGCCGCGTGGGCGATGATGAGCTGGTGCGCGGCGAAGCGGCTCGGGTTCTCGGGATCGATCGGGGTGCGGGTGCGAAAGAAGGTGATCTGGAAGCCGAGCGGCCGCGGCTCGGCATCCAGCCAGCCGGTGAGGTACCACCACTCGATGCGGTAGTCGGGATGGGCACCGTGATCGCGCGGGAAGACCAGCGGCCGCGGGCGCACCTCGGGATAGACCACGCCGCCCTCGGCCCAGCGCCAGGCCGGTGCCATCGCGAGCGCGAACAGCAGCGCGCGCCGCCGTGGATCGGGGCCCGGGCCGCCGCGCAGGGCGCTCACCAGTCCTCCCGCACGGCGAGCACCGCCTCGCCCGAGACCGCGCGGCGACCAGCGACCACCGCGGTCGCCGCCGCGGCGGCGAGTAGGGCGGCAATCAGCCCGAGCACCAGCCCGACCGGCAGGCGGAAGTCCATGGTCCAGTGGAAGGACTGGGGGTTGACGATCTCGATCAGGATCCAGGCCACGGCGAGCCCGGTCACGAGCCCGATGACGATGGCGAGCGCCGTGACCAGCAGCCCCTCGATGGCGAGCAGGCCGAGGATCTGGCCGCGGGTGACGCCCAGGTGGCGCAGCATGCCGAGCTCGCGCGTGCGCACGATGGCCTGGGCCGAGAAGGTCGCGGCGATGCCGACCAGCCCGATGACGATGGCCGCGAGCTCCAGCACATAGGTCACCGCGAAGCTGCGGTCGAAGATCCGCAGGCTGATGGCGCGGATCTCGCCCGTTTCGGCAAGCTCAGCGGTGCGGGTCTCGAGCTGACCCTGGAGCTCGCGGATCACCTGCGGCGCGCTCGCGTCGGGGGTCAGCCAGAGCGCGGCCTCGGTGCGTGTCCGCTCACCCGACAGCCGCTCGTAGTCGGCGACGTCGATGGCGATGGCCCCGAACTGGCGGGCGTAGTCGCGCCAGACCCCGGCCACCAGGAAGGGCTCGGCCCGCCCGGCGATCGGCAGCGCGATCTCGTCCCCCACGCTCGCCCCGTAGAGCTCGACGATCGCCTCCGAGACCCAGGCCGGCGGCGGCTGGCCCTCCTGCCAGGCGAGCGCGGAGCCGGTGAGCGGAAGCACACCAGCGGGGTCGGCGCGGTCGATGGGGCGGGCGATCAGCGAGACCGCCGCCCGCGCCGGGTCGACCGAGACCTTGAGGCTGCGGGTGAGCTCTACGCGATCGACCTGCGGGTGGGCGGCCAGCACCCGCCGGTCCTCCGCAGTGAGGTACGCGGTGCTGCCGCCGAGCCCGCTGGCGCTGGTCGTCGGATTGGCACGGACATAGACCTGCGCCGGCAGCACCTGCTCCAGCCACTGGTCGACCGAGGCGCGAAAGCTCGCCACCATGGTCGCCATCGCCACCATCAGCGCGAAGCTCGCGACGATCCCCGCGGCCCCGATGGCGGCGAAGCGCGGGGTCGCGGCGAGCCGGGTGGTCGCGAGCCACCAGGGCGCGGCACGCGCCGGGAGGGTGCGCGCGGCGAGCCAACGGCGCAGCGGCACGAAGAGCCAGGGGGCCACCCGGGGCTTGAGCAGGACCGCCGCGACCAGGAGCAGCGCGATGGCGAGATAGGCCCCAAGGGGGATCTCCCGGATCGGCGGCAGGAGGAGCAGGGCGCCAGCGGCGGCGAGCAGGGCGAGACCCGGCCAGGCGGGGCTGCGGCTGGCGTCATGGTCGAGACCGCTCCCGGCCTTGAGCGCCAGCGCCGGCAGCGATCGCGCGGCGTCGCGGGCGGGCATCCAGCCCCCGACGGTCGCCGCCGCGACCCCGAGGGCGAAGAAGCCGAGCGCGGGGCCGAGCTGGAAGACCAGCGCCGGCTGCACCCCGGTGAAGAAGCCGCTGCCGAGGTCGCCCCCGAGCAGGCGGAGCGCCGCGGCGGCGACGCCGAGTCCAGCCAGTATGCCGAGCAGCGCGCCCGCTAAGCCGAAGGCGGCGGCCTCGATCACCAGCAGCCGCTCGACCTCGCCCCGGGTGGTGCCGATCACGCGCAGGAAGGCGAGCTGGGTGCGGCGCGCCGCCACTGCCTGCGACTGCAACGAGTAGACCAGGAAGGCCCCGGTGAAGAGCGCCACCAGGGCGAGCACGTTGAGGTTCACCCGGTAGGCGCGCGAGAGGTTCGACACCCGGGTGCTGGCCTCGCCGGCGGTCTGCAGTGCCACCCCGGCCGGGAGCGGCCAGGCGGCGGCGATGCGCCGCGGATCGGCCCCCGGGGTGAGCTGCAGGTCGATGCGCGAGAGCTGGCCCAGGCGGTCGAAGCGCCACTGGGCGAAGCCGATGTCCATGCTGGCGAGATGATCGCCGGCGGACGCCCCCGGCAGGCTGCCGGCGATGCGTAGGCGCTCGACTTGGGCGCCGACCTGCACGCCGATGGTGTCGCCGACGGCGAGACCGAGCTCGGCGAGGACGGCCGGCGCGAGGTAGAGCCCGTCGTCGAGCAGCGCGAAACGGCCATCCTCCCCGTCCTCGACCAGGGGCTCGCCGATCAGGCTCGGGGTCAGGCGCGCCGCGCGGAAGAGGTCGATGCCCTGGACCGGCAGCGTCCGCCCGCGCAGCCGCTCAGGCTCGACCAGGGCCGCCTCGACCTCCAGAACCGGGCTCGCCAGCTCCACTGCCGGATCGCGCCCGACCACCGCCAGCACGCCCTCGCCGAAGCCCTCGCGCGGGCCGACGACCGAGGCGTCGGCCTGCCCGGTCACGCTGCGCACCGCCGAGGCGAACTCCGCCAGCGCCGAGGTGTTGATCAGGTGCACGGCATAGCCCAGCGCTACCCCGATGGCGATGGCGACCACGGCCACCAGGGCACGCAGTGGGTGCTGGCGCGAGTAGCCGCCGATCAGGTGGGCGAGGAGCCACCTCATGCCGGAACCAAGCGGCCGTGGTCGAGGCGCAGCACCCGGTCCGCGGTGGCTGCGGCATGCTCCGAATGGGTGACCAGGACGCCGGCCGCACCGCGCGCCTTGATGGCGCGCGCGAGGAGCGCGAGCACCCGGTCGGCCGTGTCGGGGTCGAGGTTGCCGGTTGGCTCGTCGGCCAGCACCAGCGCCGGCCGGTGCACCAGGGCGCGCGCCACGGCGACGCGCTGCAGCTCACCGCCCGAGAGCTCGCGCGGCAGCGAGGCCTCGCGATCGCCCAGCCCGACGGCGGTCAGGAGCTCCCGCACCCGCACCGTCCGCTCGGACGGCGGCGTGCCGAGCAGCACCAGCGGCAGCTCGACGTTCTGCGCGAGGTTGAGGTGCGGCAGGATGTGGAAGGCCTGGAAGACGAAGCCGACCCGCGTTCGGCGCAGGCGGGTGCGGGCGTCCTCGTCGAGCGCGGCGATGTCGGTGCCGTCGATCCGGATCTGTCCCCCATCGGGGACGTCGAGACCCGCGATCAGATTGAGCAGGGTCGACTTGCCCGCACCGGACTCGCCGACCACCGCAACGTACTCGCCCGCGCCGAGGTCGAGGGCGAGGTCGTGCAGGATGGCCCGCGCACCGAAGCGCCGCGTTAGGCCGAGGATCGACAACATGGCAGCGTATCTTACTGGGTGTCACCCGGTCGCGGCTGTTAATGTACGGGCCGCTCCCGTGCGGCGCGAACGAGCCCGAAGAGTCGAGCCGTTGCACCCCCTGACCAGACACACCCCGGCGTCAACGCCCCGGTGGAGGGCGCACCCTGTCCAGCCCTGAAGACAAGGCGCTTGTGAGCCTGGCCGCCGACATCCTCGCGCGGGGGGGTGTGGTTGCGATCCCCACCGAGACCGTGTACGGCCTGGGCGCGGACGCCGCCAACCCGGATGCGGTTCGCCGCGTGTTCGCCATCAAGGGGCGGCCCGCCAACCATCCGGTGATCGTGCATCTGAGCGGTGTCGACGACCTGCCGTACTGGTCGCGGCAGGTGCCGAGGGCGGCCTACCTCTTGGCGGAGCGCTACTGGCCGGGGCCGCTGACCCTGGTGCTGGAGCGCGCCAGCCGGGTCCCCGATGCCGTCACCGGCGGGCAGGACACGGTGGCCGTGCGAGCGCCCGCCCACCCCCTGACGCTTGATCTGCTGCGGCGCTTCGGCGGCGGCATCGCCGCACCCTCGGCCAACCGCTTCGGTAGAGTCAGTCCGACGACGGCGGAGCACGTGCGCGTCGATCTCGGTGACGAGGTGGACCTGGTGCTCGACGGCGGTCCCTGCCGGATCGGGCTGGAGTCGACCATCCTCGCCCTCGTCGGGGCACGGCCCATGCTGCTCCGCCCCGGCGACATCGGCCTGGAAGCGCTCAGTGCGGTCTTGGGGGAAGAGATCGCCCTGCCGGCGTCCGTCCGCATTCGCGCGCCCGGCGCCCTCGCCGCGCACTATGCGCCGCGGACGCCGCTGGAGCTCCTCTCGGCCGAGGCGCTGCCGGTGCGCCTGGTCCAGCTCCTCGACGACGGCCGATCGCCGGCCTGCCTCGCCCTCGGGACCGCGCCGCCGCTCCCGCCCGAGGTCCCTTGCCTGGTCCTGCCCGCCGACGCGGCCGCCTACGGAGCGCGGCTCTATGCCGCCCTGCGCGAGCTCGACGGTGCCGGGGCCGACCGCATCCTCGCGGCCACGCCCCCGGACACCCCCGCCTGGCTCGCCATCAAGGATCGACTCAGTCGCGCTGCGCGGGGCAGCGGGGCCTAACGCCCCTCCCTGGGCGGGGGCACGGTTGCGGGACGGGATGAGAGCCCCGTCCGGTGCTGGCCTCCATGCCCCTGTCGGTCGTACCCGAAACGCCCCGTCCGCTATCCAGGTCTTGGTCGGGCTTGCCTGAGAGGCCGGCTAGGTGATCCAGAGCGGTCCCTCGTCCATGGCGGCGATCTGCTCGCGCAGCTCCAGGACGCGGTCCTGCCAGTAGCGCTGGGTGTTGAACCAGGAGAAGGCGACGGGAAAGGCCGGGTCGGCCCAGCGGCGGGCGATCCAGGCGCTGTAGTGGAGCAGGCGCAGGGTACGCAGGGCCTCCATGAGGTGCAGCTCGCGCAGGTCGAAGTCGCGGAAGTCCTCGTAGCCCGCCAGGACCGCGGCGAGCTGGGCGGACATCTCGTGGCGGTCGCCTGAGAGCAGCATCCAGAGATCCTGCACCGCCGGTCCCATGCGGGTGTCGTCGAAGTCGACGAAGTGCGGGCCGTCGTCGGTCCACAGCAGGTTGCCCGCGTGGCAGTCCCCGTGCAGGCGCAGGTGCGCGACCTCCCCGGCGCGCTCGAAACAGTGGCGCACCCCGTCGAGTGCATGGGCGGAGACGCCGGCATAGGGCTCCGCGAGATCGGGTGGGAGCCAGCCGCCGTCGAGCAGGAAGGTCCGCGAGCACTCGCCGAAGCCGGCGATGTCGAGGGTCGGGCGGTGGCGGTAGGCGCTGACCTCCCCGACCAGGTGGATGCGCCCGAGGAAGCGCCCGATGGACTCCAGCACGCGCGGATCGCCGAGCTCGGGGGCGCGACCGCCCCGGCGCGGGGTCAGCGAGAAGCGGTAGCCGCGGTGGACGTGCAGCGTCTGTCCGCCAATGGCCAGCGGCGGCACCGCCGGGATCTCGCGCTCGGCGAGCTCGGCGGTGAAGCCGTGCTCCTCGAGGATCGCCTCGTTCGACCAGCGCCCTGGGCGGTAGAACTTGGCGATGACCGGGGGCTGGTCCTCCAGGCCGACCTGGTAGACCCGGTTCTCGTAGCTGTTGAGGGCCAGCAGGCGGCCGTCGACCGGCAGCCCGAGGGCCTCGATGGCGTCGAGGATCAGGTCGGGGGAGAGGTCCGCGTAGGGGGTGGCACTCGCATCCTGGCTCATCGCGCCATTGTACCTAGGCCGGCCCGGGCCGATCGGCGAGGATGCGCCGCAAGAGGGCGGGCTGGTCGGTGATCAGGTTGTCGACGCCGAGCGCGATCAGGCGGTGCATCTCGGCGGGGTCGTTGACGGTCCAGACGTGCGTGGCGAGCCCCGCCGCGCGGTTGGCGCGCACCCGTTCCGGGGTGGCGAGCCTGAGGTGAAGGCTGACCAAGTCCAGCCGGAGGTCGCCGGCGTCTTGCCCGGGGGCGGTCACCACCAGCCCGATGGGGACCTCAGGGGCCGCCGCGCGCACCCGCCGCAGCAGGATCGGCGAGGCCGAGGTGATCAGACAGCGGCCGGGCTGGGCGCGCGCGCGGACCAGCTCGGCGGTGCGTTCTGCCAGATGCCGCTGGTGGCCGTTGTCCTTGAGCTCGAGGTTGAGCCCGATGCGCCCTCGCGCGAGGTCCAGTGCCTCGGCGAGGGTGGGGATGGGCTCGCCGGCGAAGTGGGGGGAGAACCAGCTCCCGGCGTCGAGCGCGCGGACCTCGGCGAAGGGCAGCTCCCAGATGCGGGCGTCGCACGCGGCGACCCGCCGCAGATCCGCGTCGTGGAGCAGGACCAGGACCCCGTCCGCGGTCTCCTGGACGTCCACCTCAGCCCAGTCGGCCCCGTCGGCGATGGCCTGGCGCAGGGCGCTCAGGCTGTTCTCCGGGGCGCCCATCGAGCTCCCGCGGTGGGCGGTGATCTCAACCCGGCGCGGCGACGGGGCTCCCGGCGTGCTCATGGATCGGCGCCCGGCGGCGGCCCGCCCGCGGCGACCAGGGCGACCCGCAGCATCAGGTCGTCGATCAGCTCATCGAGGCGGGCACGCACCACCGGCAGGGCGGCCAGCGGGGCCGCGTAGGGCGAGCGCCCGAGATGCCAGCCGGCGCGGTCGAGCCAACCGAGGGTGACGCGCTCGGGCAGGGCCTGGCCGTAGGCGGTCTCACCGCGCAGGTTGGCGAGCATCAGGCGGACGCGGACCCGCTCGGTAGCGGCGATGGCGCCACGGTCGCGGGCCAGGCCGCAGAAGCGGACCAAGAGTCGATCGCGATGGTCCGGGTCCGGCTCCAGCCGCAGGTGACAGCCCCCCTCCAGGGGCAGGGTGCGCGGGCGTAATGGGTGGGCCATTCAGGTCGCTCGCCGGATGGGGAGAGGTCGCCTGGCCGCGGACCCGGCCCTCAGCGCCGCAGCCAGTCGCCGGGGTCGGGCTCGGCGTCTTCGGGGGTGACGAAGAGACGGTCCTGCTCCCCGCCCCAATCCCCGGACTCGCGCCTCGCCTGCTCCTCGCGCCAGCTCGGCGCTTGGGGGGGAGGGCGGTCGTCGTATCGCCGCGTGATCGGCGCCTGCGGCCGCCCGTCGGCGGTGCCCTCGGGATCGCGGATCGGGATGGAAAGCGGCCCGGCGGGTATCGGCTCGATCGGCTCCTCGGCCGCCCAACCGGGATCGACCAACGCCCCGCTCTCGTCCCGCCAGCTCGGCACCGCGGAGCGCGGCCCCGGATCGGGCTCCGGCGGGCTGGTCGCCGCGAGGGACTCCCCGCGCATCGCGGGCAGGCGCTTGCCGCCGCCCTCGATGAAGGCACGCAGGGTACGCATCCGGTGGTTGCCGCAGCGGGCCATGTCGACGCTGCTCTGCCAGTTGGCACACTCGGGTGGCGGGATATAGCTGGCGTTGAACGCGGCCTCCAGCTCCCAGACGCTGAGCTTGGGCATCAGCGACCCCGGCGTCTCGGTTGGTGCGTCGGCGGCGGAAAGGGGCGCGTCCCCACCGGGTCGCGGGCCGAAGTGAAACTCGCCGATCGGCCGCAACGCGCGGCCCTCGGTCGCGCCGACCGCTGGCGCCCTCTCGACCCCCGGCCCGGAGGACAGTGGGAGGCGGCCCCAGGGGGAGACATCGGGTGCCGACGGGAGCGCGGCCAGCCACTGCCAGCCGATCCAGAGCAGGGCCACCGCGAACAACATCCCGGCGGCATCGGCGATTCGGCTGAGGCGCGGCCGCGTCGGTCGTGGCGCTGTCGGTTCCCTCGGTGGCTCGCCCCAGCCGGCCAGCGGAGTGCGCAGCTCGTCGGTTCGCAGGATGGGCTCGGCGGGGATCGCCGCGGAAGGTTGGATGCTCGGGGGCGGGGAGGGATCGATGCCGATAGCGTCCCGTTCCTCGGCACGGATGAGTGCGGCGATGGCCCGTCCCGCGACGGTCTTGTGGTCCTCTTCACCCGCGCTGACCACGAGGTCATCGACGGGATCGGCGATGGCGGACTGTGCCACGAACGGGTCCCACCTGGCGCGAATCAGCTCGCGAACCCGGCGCCCGTCGGCGAGCTCGATGCCGAGATCGCGCGCGAGCCTGCCGGCGTCCGCGCTAAAGCTGCCGGAGCCGAACGCCATCCCGCCATCGGCGCCGGCCCGGGCAACGGCGTCGTGCAGCGTCTCGACCAGCGCGGGCGGGACCTGCCAGGCCTTCCAATGACTGAAGTCCACCAGGAATCGCTTGCCGTCACGGGTCACCGTCAGCCGCGAAGAGTCCGCCGATCCCGGATCGTCCAGCGCGGCGACCCGGTAGCCCAGCCGGCGGAACGCCTCCGCCAGCAGCAGCCCGAGCTCCTGGCGAGAGAGCCCCCGCAGGACGCCACCGGTGAGGTCGTCGGCGGTGGAGGTGAAGATGTCGTAGCGACGCCAGGCGGCGTAGGCGGATGCCATCGCGATCAAGAGCAGCGCGAGCGGGATCAAGAGCTGCGCGAGCCCCGCGAGCGAGATCAGGAGCTGGGCGAAGGCGTTGGCGGCGAGTCCGGCGTCGCCGTCCGTCGGTGGGAGGCGCAGGCGGGCAATCGGGTGGAGCAGGGCGTAGGCGGCCAGGGCCGATAGCAGTGCCGCCCACCAGGGCAGGCGAGCGGCCGGGGCGAGGGCGCGCGTGATGAGATCGCTGGGGCTCGAGGGCATGGTCCTGTCGTCGTGTGGGTGGCGGGTCGATTGGGACGCGCTCCGGCTTGCAATTCTGACATGATCGCTCGGCGCCGCACTGCTGGTCCGTTTCGGTAGGGAGGCGAGTAGACCTGGATCAGGGGAACGTGCGCTACGCCTTGACAATCGTCGGCTGTCGGTCTAGAAATCTCCAAAACAATAAGTTACACCATCAATCGGGGAACAGTCTGAATGATCAGGGGGAACTCACTCGTTCTGTTGGGCGTTGGCATGATGGCCTCCGCCGTTGTGCTGCAAGGGTGCGCGACTGGCGGTCATGAGGCGACCCAGTCGCGGCGCGGCGAGGTGGTGATGGCCGCCTTGTCGCAGGTCGGTACACCCTACGGTTACGGCGCGGACGTACCGGGTGAGGCACTCGACTGCAGTGCCTTGGCTCGCCACGCCCATCGGGCGGTGGGCATGGAGATCCCGCGGATGTCGACCGCGCAGAAGGCCGCGGCGACCCCCGTGAGCCCGTCGCGGGTGAGGGCCGGCGACCTGGTCTTTTTCCGCACCGGTCCCGGCCAGTATCACGTCGGGTTGATGGTGGACGGGAACCGCTTCGTGCATGCCTCCACCTCGCAGAAGGAGGTCCTGGTGTCCAGCCTCGACCAGCCCTACTGGCGCAGCCGCATCATCGGGGCCGGGACCTACCTCAACTGAGGCCCACGATCGCCGCGGGGAATTTTTTCCCGCGCCGACAGTCTCATGGCATCGCGCCGGCCCGGCCGCCAATTCGCGGGGGGCGGCGCAGGGGATGGCTCGCCTTTCCCTGGCGCTTGTAGCACAATCGCCCGGGACCCCGGCCCCATCCGAGGTGTTTCCAAATTTCCACCGTTGAGTAAGGAGAGAACGATGTCCGAGAAACCAATGAATAAGAGCCGCCGCGACGCTGTCAAGCTGATGCTGGGTGGCCTCGCGACCGTCCCGCTCGTCAATCTGGTGGGCATGGCGGCCGCTCAGGCCGCCGATCTCCCCCACGTCGATCCCGCTAGCGACCCGACCGCCATCGCCTTGAAGTACGTGCACGACGCCACCAAGGCCGACCGCGCCGCCGCCGCCCGTCCCGGTAAGCCGCCGGCGGAGCAGACCTGCGCCAACTGCCAGTTCATCCAGGCCGACGCCGGCGAGTGGCGTCCGTGCTCGCTCTTCCCCGGCAAGGCCGTCCACGAGACCGGCTGGTGCGTCTCCTGGACGCTCAAGGCCGGCGCCTGATCGCCGGACGCGACCGCCGGTGTAAGGGTGCGGGGCTTCGGCCCCGCACTTCGTTTCGGGGTCGAAAACCGGCGAGCGGCTAGGCCGGAGTCGCTGCCCCCCCGGCCCCCCCGGTTTCGGCCGGGCGCCAGTCCCCGCCATCCACGCGTAGTCGATAGCCCGCCAGCCCGAGCGCGGCGATCATCTCATCCAGGTGCCGCGGCCCCCGCGTCTGCAGCACGAACTGCACCTCGGTCGTCTGTAGCGGCAGCTCGGTGAAGATGCGTTGATGCAGAACCTGGACCACGTTGGCCCCCAAGCGGCCGAGTAGCTTCGCCGCCTTGGCGAGCTCGCCCGGGACGTCCCGCAGCTCCAGCGTGAGGCGCGCCAGGCGCCGGCTGCGCACCAGGCCGCGCTGGATGACCGACGCGAGCACCGGCAGGTCGATGTTGCCCCCGGAGATGACGAGCCCCACGCGGCGCCCGGCGAAGTGCTCCGGGTAGCGGCAGAGGGCGGCGAGTGGCGCGGCACCGGCCCCCTCGGCGACGGTCTTCTCGACCTCCAGGAGGAGGAGTACGGCCCTTTCGAGGTCTGCCTCGTCCGCCAGCAGGATGTCATCGACTAGTCGTCGGATCAGCGTCAGGGTGTTGCGGCCCGGCTCTTTGACTGCGATGCCCTCGGCGATGGTGTAGGGGCCGCACTCGGGCGTCTCGCCGCGCAGCGCGGCGAGCATCGCTGGATAACGCGCGCTCTGCACGCCGAAGATCTGGATTCCGGGGCGGATCGCCCTCGCCGCGACCGCCATGCCGGCGATCAGCCCGCCGCCGCCGACGGGGACGACCAGCACCTCCAGGTCCGGCGCGGCGGCGAGCATCTCCAGCGCGACCGTCCCTTGACCGGCGATGACGAGACGGTCGTCGTAGGGGTGGATGAAGGTCAGCGCGCGCGTGGCCGCGATCTCCGCGGCCTTCGAGGCGGCCTCGCTCAGGGTCGCGCCGTGCAGCACCACCTCCGCGCCGAACGCGCGGGTATGCTCCACCTTGACGTTGGGGGTGAAGCGGGGCATCACGATCACCGCCGGGATCCCGAGGCGCTGGGCGTGGTAGGCGACGGATTGGGCGTGGTTACCCGCCGACATGGCGATCACACCCCGGGCGCGCTGCCCGGGGGTCAGGGCCGCGAGGCGGACCAGCGCCCCGCGGTCCTTGAACGAGCCAGTGAACTGGAGGTTCTCGAGCTTGAGCGTCACCTCCGCCCCGGTGAGCTCGGAGAGCGTCCGCGAGCGCACGCAGGGGGTCTGGACGATCTGCCCGCCGAGCAGAATCGCGGCGTGCTGCACGCCGTCGAGATCCACCGGCGGGTCGGGCTCGGTTTTGGGGACGGGCGGGGTCTGGTGCTCGCTGCTCGGCATGTCCCAGCCTAACCCGGCGCGACCGCCGTGTCGCCTCGGACGACGAGCGCCCGGCTGTCCCGCGGGCTTCTCCTCAACCCAGCCCGGCCTCAGGGGGCGGGGCGGCAAGGAACACACCGGGCGCAATTCCACCTGACCGACGCAATTGCGAATTGTCATGGAGGCCCCCGCCCCCATCACTACAGTTCGCCGGCCCGTCGGCCGCGATCCCGCGGCAACCCGCGGGCCTTGGCACCCAACATCGGAGCGCAGTATCTCCATGTCCGCCATCCCTGTCGCGTCCCGCACCCGACTCGTGCTCCTTCGGGCCCTGATCTGGGGTCTCATCGGGCTAATTTACGCACCGCTCTTCGTCGCCCTCCGCGCCGGCTTTCAGTCGCTTGGGCTCGATCACACGGCCTTCATCCCCGCCGCGGCGCTTGCCGGGGCGGTCGGCGCCGCCTTTTACGGCGCCCGCCAGGTCGCCCTCGCCGGGGCGGTCATCGGTCTGCTGGTCGGTAGTCTCGCGTTCCTCGTGCTCCCGCCGCCTATCCCACTGTGGCAGGTGGTGCTCCCGGCGGCCGTGGTGGGGGCCGTGCTGGGCGTCTTGGTGCGCTTCCCTGACCGCTGTAGCCACAATGTCCCCGGCAAGGCCCTCGCGGGTCTGGCCACCGGCGCGTCCTGCGGCGCACTGTTGGGGCTGGCGCAGGCGCTGCACCCCGCGAGCTTCAACATCGCAGGGGCGGTGGCCTTTCTGGTGGCGGTCAATGGTGTGCTCTACGTGGCGAGCGTTCGCTGGTGGATCGGTCTGACGAGACCGACGCAGGGCGAGGCGTGCAACCTCATCGAGGCACTGGTGATCAGCGTGCTCGCCGCCGCAGCGGCCGGGAGCCTGTGGGTGGTATCCGGCCCTTTGATCGGCATCGTCGACGAGCCGTTCGTCGACATCATCGAGGCGCTGCTCCAGCAGATCCCCCCCGCCCTGCTCGGCGGCGTGATCGGCGGCACCCTCGCTGGCGCCTTGCTCCAGGCGCTCAACTTCCGCTGGGCGCACGACGTCTGACCGCTGGGGCCGCGGCCCGCTCGGCGGGGCCGATGTGGTACGCTGCCGGCCGACTCATACCGGGAGGCGCGTTTCACCCTGGCGATGGCCAAGACCAAGAGCAGCCGGCGCTGGCTCGACCGCCACTTCAGCGACCCCTATGTAAAGCGCGCCCTCCAGGAGGGCTACCGCTCGCGCGCCGCCTACAAGCTGCTGGAGATCCAGGCGAGCGATCGGGTCCTGACGCCGGGGATGACGGTGGTCGATCTCGGCGCGGCGCCGGGGGGGTGGAGCCAGATCGCCGCGCGGATCGTCGGTCCGGAGGGGCGGGTGCTGGCGCTCGATCTCCTGGCGATGGAGCCGCTGGCCGGCGTCACCTTCATCCAGGGCGACTTCCGCGAGGCCGAGCCGCTGGGGAGCCTGCGGGCCGGCCTGGGTGGCGCCAAGGCCGATCTGATCCTCTCCGACATGGCCCCCAACGTGAGCGGGACCGCCGCCGACCAGCCGCGGGTGATCTACCTGTGCGAGCTGGCCCTCGAGCTGGCACGGGAGGTCCTGAAACCGGGTGGCTCGCTGGTGGTCAAAACCTTCCAAGGGGAGGGCTTCGACGCCTATCTCGCCGAGCTGCGTCGATCCTTCCAGCGGGTCGCCTGCCGCAAGCCGAAGTCATCGCGGCCGCAGAGCCGTGAGGTCTATCTGGTGGCGCGTGGATTTTCCTTTTAGGCGGTTTGGCCCCATCATCCGAGTGAATTGAGGCGACTGAGCCCGGGCGCCCCGCCGCGGGACGAGAGGACTACTGCCGTGAACGACATGGCGAAGAACCTGATCCTGTGGGTGATCATCGCGATCGTCCTGATGTCCGTGTTCAACAATTTCACCACGACCCAGACCGGGCCGCGGCCGATTGCCTATTCGGAGTTCCTCGAACAGGTGCGCAGCGGCCAGGTGCGCGAGGTCACCATCAGCGGGCGGACGATCGAAGGAGTCAAAGATACCGGCCAGCGATTCACCACCTACAGCCCGGGTGACGACGGCTTGGTGGGAGATTTGCTCAACCATCAGGTGATGATCAACGCCAGCCCGCCCGAGAAGCCCTCGGTCCTGATGCAGATCCTGATCAACTGGTTCCCGCTCTTCATCTTGATCGGGCTGTGGATCTTCTTCATGCGCCAGATGCAGGGGGGCGGCGGCGGGCGCGGGGCCATGTCGTTCGGCAAGAGCCGGGCACGCATGCTTTCCGAGGACCAGGTCAAGGTGACCTTTAACGACGTCGCGGGCGCCGACGAGGCCAAGGAGGAGGTCAGCGAGATGGTCGACTTCCTGCGCGACCCGAGCAAATTCCAGAAGCTCGGCGGCAAGATCCCCAAGGGGGTGCTCATGGTCGGCCCGCCGGGCACCGGGAAGACCCTGCTCGCGCGTGCGATCGCCGGTGAGGCCAAGGTCCCGTTCTTCACCATCTCCGGCTCGGACTTCGTCGAGATGTTCGTCGGCGTGGGGGCCTCGCGGGTGCGCGACATGTTCGAGCAGGCCAAGAAGCACGCCCCGTGCATCATCTTCATCGATGAGATCGACGCTGTGGGCCGCCACCGTGGGGCGGGCCTCGGGGGCGGGCACGACGAGCGCGAGCAGACCCTGAACCAGCTCCTGGTCGAGATGGACGGCTTCGAGGGCAACGAGGGCGTGATCGTCATCGCCGCGACCAACCGCCCGGACGTCCTCGACCCGGCCCTGCTCCGCCCCGGGCGCTTCGACCGCCAGGTGGTCGTCCCGCTGCCGGACGTGCGCGGGCGCGAGCAGATCCTTAAGGTGCACATGCGCAAGGTGCCGGTCGCGGAGGACGTCAAGGCCTCGATCCTGGCGCGTGGCACCCCGGGCTTCTCCGGCGCCGACCTCGCCAACCTGGTCAACGAGGCCGCGCTCTTCGCCGCGCGGGCCAACAAGCGCCTAGTGGACATGGGCGACATGGAGAAGGCCAAGGACAAGATCCTGATGGGCGCCGAGCGCCGCTCCATGGTCATGTCGGAGGACGAGAAACGGCTGACGGCCTATCACGAGTCCGGTCATGCGATCGTTGGGCGCCTGGTCCCGCAGCACGACCCGATCCACAAGGTGAGCATCATCCCGCGCGGGCGGGCGCTCGGTGTCACCCTCTTCCTGCCAGAGGACGACCGCTACAGCTACAGCAAGCTGCGCTTGGAGAGCCAGATCTCCAGCCTGTTCGGCGGGCGCGTCGCCGAGGAGCTGATCTTCGGGGAGGACAGCGTGACTACCGGGGCGCAGAACGACATCCATCGGGCGACCGACATCGCCCGCAACATGGTGACCAAGTGGGGGCTGTCCGAGCGGCTCGGCCCGCTCACCTACAGCGAGGACGAGCAGGAGGTCTTCCTCGGCCATTCGGTGACTCAGCACAAGAACGTCTCGGACGAGACCACGCATCTGATCGACGAGGAGGTGCGCTCCATCATCGAGCGCAACTACGAGCGCGCCCGTGAGCTGTTGAGCAGCAACATCGACAAGCTCCACGCCATGGCCGCGGCCCTGATGAAGTACGAGACCATCGACGCTGGCCAGATCGACGACGTCATGGCCGGGCGCCCGCCACGCCCGCCGGTGGACTGGACCGAGGAGGAGCACGGCCCGGGGGCTGGTGCGACGGTCGCCCCGGGCACCACCGGCGGCACCAGCGGCTCGACACCGATCGGCGGCCCGGCCGGCGAGCACTGAGGGACGCGCCCCGCCGATGGGGCCTCTGGACTGTGGCGGCCGGCCGCTCGACCTCTCCCGGCCCTGCGTCATGGGTGTGCTGAATCTCACCCCCGATTCCTTCTCGGACGGGGGTGTGTTCTTTCGCCCCGAGGACGCACTGTGCCGCGCCCTGCGGATGGTGGAGGAGGGCGCGGACATCATCGACGTCGGCGGTGAGTCCACCCGGCCGGGGGCAGAGCCGGTCACCGCCGATCAAGAGATCGCCCGGGTGGTGCCGCTGATCGCGGCGCTGGCGCCCAGCGTCTCGGTCCCCATCTCGATCGATACCAGCAAGCCCGAGGTGATGCGCGCCGCCGTCGCCGCCGGCGCCGGACTCATCAACGACGTGCGCGCGTTGCGCCTGCCCGGGGCGCTGGAGGCCGCCAGCGAGGCCGGCGTGCCGGTCTGTCTGATGCACATGCAGGGCGAGCCAGGGACCATGCAGGCGGCGCCGAGCTACCACGACGTGGTCGCCGAAGTTGGCGCCTTTCTCGGCGAACGGATGGATGCCTGCGTGACCGCCGGCATCCCGCGTGAGCGCCTGGTGATCGACCCCGGCTTTGGGTTCGGCAAGACCCTGGCGCATAATCTCGCCCTGCTCGCGGACCTCCCGGCGCTGGCCGCGCTGGGCGCGCCGGTCCTGGTCGGGTTGTCGCGCAAGTCCATGATCGGGGCCCTCACCGGCCGGCCGACCTCGGGGCGTCTGGCCGGCAGCCTCGCCGCCGCGGTGCTCGCGGTGGAGCGGGGCGCGCGGGTGGTGCGGGTGCACGACGTGGCGGCCACGGTCGATGCCCTGCGGGTCGCCTGGGCATTGGAGGGTGCGAAGGGCTGCACGACGAGGCGCGACGGGTAGTACACGCAAGACCGACGGGGGAACGGGATGGGGCGCAAGTATTTCGGCACCGACGGTATCCGCGGCCGGGTTGGCGAGGGGAACATCACCCCCGACTTCATGCTCAAGCTCGGGTGGGCGGCAGGCCGGGTGCTGGGCCAAGGGCGCGGTGGCAAGGTACTGATCGGCAAAGACACCCGCATCTCCGGCTACATGTTCGAGTCGGCGCTGGAGGCGGGCCTGGTGGCCGCCGGGACCGACATCCGCCTGCTCGGCCCCATGCCGACGCCGGCTATTGCCTACCTTACGCGCACGCTGCGGGCCGTCGCCGGGATCGTAATCTCGGCCTCCCACAACCCCTACGAGGACAACGGCATCAAGTTCTTTTCCGCCGAGGGCGACAAGCTGCCCGACGCGGTGGAGGAGGCGATCGCCGAGCAGATCGACCAGCCCCTGGTGACCGTCGACTCGGCCGATCTCGGCAAGGTCAAACGGGTCGACGACGCTCGCGGCCGCTACATCGAGTTCTGCAAGAGCACCATCCCGGCGTCCATGAGCTTGCGCGGGATGAAGATCGCGGTGGACTGCGCCAACGGGGCCACCTATCACGTCGCGCCCTACGTCTTCGAGGAGCTGGGGGCGAGCGTGGTGGCCATCGGTATCGAGCCCGACGGATTCAACATCAACCGGGAGCTGGGCTCGACCAGCCCGGCCGCGCTCATGCAGACGGTGGTGCGCGAGGGGGCCGATCTCGGCATCGCCTTCGATGGGGACGGGGATCGGGTGCTGATGGTCGACGCCGCAGGCAACCTGATCGACGGCGACCAGCTCATCTACATCATCGCCAAGTCGCGTCTGGAGCAGCGCGGCCTGCCCGGCGAGGTTGTCGGGACCTTGATGAGCAACCTCGGCCTGGAGCACGCCCTGCGGCGGCTCGGTGTCGGCTTTGCCCGCACCCCCGTCGGTGACCGCTACATCATGGAGCGACTGAAGCGCGACGGCGGCATCCTGGGCGGCGAGCCCTCGGGTCACATCATCTGCCGCGACCGCACCAGCACCGGGGACGGGATCATCGCCGCGCTGCAAGTCCTGGCCGCGCTGCTGACCAGCGGGCGCAGCCTCGGCGAGCTGGCGAGCGAGGTGCAGCGCTACCCGCAGCGCCTGATCAACGTCCGCCTTGCCCGCCAGGAGGACCTCAGCACCCGTCCGGCGGTGGTGGACGCGGTGCACGGGGCCGAGCGTGAGCTGGGCGCCAGCGGACGGGTGCTGCTCAGGCCCTCCGGGACTGAGCCGCTGCTGCGGGTGATGGTTGAGGGGGCGGATGAGGCCCAGGTCTCTGCCGTCGCGGAGCGCCTGGCCGACGTGGTCCGGGCCGAGCTCGCCACCTGAGGTCCAGGCCATGGCAGTGACGACCTCGATCCACGGGATGTGGTCCAGCCGGTTGGCCTTCATCCTGGCGGCGACCGGCTCGGCAGTCGGCCTGGGCAACGTCTGGCGCTTCCCGTACACCACCGGCGAGTACGGCGGCGGGGCCTTCGTCCTGGTCTACCTCCTGTGCGTGGCCGGGATCGGCATCCCCATCATGATGGCGGAGGTGATGCTCGGCCGGCGCGGGCGGCAGAGCCCGATCAACACCATGCGGATGCTCGCTAAGGCCGAGGGGCGGCACCCCGCCTGGCAGCTCCTCGGCTGGATGGGGATTGTCGCGGGATTCCTGATCCTGTCGTTCTACAGTGTGGTCGCCGGCTGGACCCTGGCCTACGTCTTCCGGGCCGCGGGCGGCGCCTTCACCGGCGCGAGCGCGGAGTCGATCGCCGCGCAGTTCGGGACCTTCATCGGCGACCCCGAGCGGCTGCTCGCCTGGCATACGATCTTCATGGTGATGTGCGTCCTGGTGGTGGCCCGCGGCGTCGCGAGCGGTCTGGAGCGATCGGTGCGGGTGCTGATGCCTGCCCTCTTCGTCCTGCTCTTCATCCTCGTCGCCTATTCCGCGACCAATGGCTATTTCGCGCAGGCGCTCGAGTACATGTTCCGGCCGGATTTCAGCAAGCTGGGCACCGCTGGTGTGCTGAGCGCCATGGGGCAGGCGTTCTTCAGCCTGAGCCTGGGCATGGGCGCGATCATGATCTACGGCTCATACCTGTCGAGCCAGGCATCCATCGGCCGCAACGTGGTGATCATCGCTGGCATGGACACCCTGGTGGCAATCCTCGCGGGGCTCGCGATCTTTCCCATCGTCTTTGCCAGCGGGCTGACCCCGCAGCTCGGCTCCGGGATGGTGTTCAAGGTGCTGCCGATTGCCTTCGGGCAGATGGCCTTCGGGCAGGTCTTCGGCACGCTGTTTTTCGTACTGCTCGTGTTCGCCGCCTGGACCTCGGCGATCTCGCTGTTGGAGCCGGTGGTCGCCTGGCTGGTCGAGAACCGCGGTTTCAGCCGGGTGCGCGCCTCGGTGCTCGCCGGCATTGCGGCCTGGCTGCTCGGCATCCTCTCGCTGCTGTCGCTCAATGTATGGTCGGGCGTGACCGTCTTCGGCCTGGGCTTCATGGACCTCTTCGAGTTCGTCGCAGCCAATGTCCTGCTGCCGCTCGGGGGGCTCCTGATCGCCGTGTTCGCGGGCTGGGTGCTGTCGCGGGCGGCCTCCACCGACGAGCTCGATACCGGCCGTAAGGCCTACGCGATCTGGCGGTTCCTGGTCCGTTATCTGGCGCCGGTAGCGGTCGCCGTGGTCCTGGCGAGCGCGGTGGGGCTGCTCAAGGCCCTGGGGCTCGAGTAGCGTGGCGGTCGTCAAGAAGAGCGCCCTGGTGCCCTATTCGGCGACGCAGATGTTCGATCTGGTCGCGGACATGGAGTCCTACCCCCGCTTTCTGCCCTGGTGTCACGCGGCGAGCATCGTCTCCCGGGAGGAGGGGCGGCTGTGCGGGCGCATCGAGGTGGCGCGGCTCGGGGTGCACCAGACCTTCACGACCTGCAACCACTACGAGCGCGGGCGGCGGATGGACATCGACCTGCTCGACGGCCCCTTCCGCAAGCTGACCGGCGGCTGGAGCTTCCTACCCCTGCGCGAGGACGCCTGCAAGGTCGAGCTGGCGTTGGATTTCGAGTTCTCGGGAAAACTGATCGACAAGGCCTTTGGGGCGGTCTTTCACCAGATCGCCAATACCCTGGTGGACGCCTTCTGTAAGCGGGCCGACGAGGTGTACGGTGGCTGACAAGCGAATCGCAGTCGAGGTGGCCTATGTCGGCGAGCACGATCAGGCACTGCTCGCGGTAGAGGCCGATGCGGGTCTCACCGCGCGCGAGGCGGTCGAGCGCTCCGGCATCTTGCGCCGCTTCCCGGAGATTGACCTCGGGAAGATCAAAATGGGGATTTTCGGCAAGCTGGCCAAGCCCGATCAGGTGCTGGAATCGGGCGATCGGGTCGAGATCTACCGCCCGCTCATTGCCGATCCCAAGGAGACGCGCAAGAAACGCGCGGCCGAGGGCAAGGTCATGCGCAAAGGGGCGGGGGAGGCGGACGCGGATTGACCCGGCCGCGGGCGACTCGGACCAGCCCCTCGCCCACGCGGGGGCGCAGCCTACCGGGATGCGCGCGTTGTTGAAGCTCGCGGGCGCTAGCGCGCGGGCTCCAGACCGACGCGGCTCAGGGTGCGCGAGAAGAACCCACGGTTGTCCTCCCAGTCAGGGACGCTGACGATCATCTCGCTCGGCTCGCGCGTCGCGGCGCGCTGCGGGTTGGGTTGGATGTCACCGGTGATCCGCGCCAGCGCGTCGGCCTCGAAGAACAGCGTCAGCCGCTTGGTCTCCATGTCCTGGTGTCCGCGGCGGATCGTATACGTGTAATCCCAGCGGTTGGTGTGGAAGATGTCGGTCAACACGGGGGTGCCGAGGAGATAGAGCACCTGGTTCTTGGTCATCCCCAGCTCCAGCCGGTCGATCATTTCCTCGGTGACGATGTTGCCCTGCTGAACCGTCATGCGATAGACGAAGGGCAGATCGCTGAGTCGCGAGTCGCGGTACTGGGGCGCCTCCTCACGGCCCGCGCAGCCCGCCGCAAGGGTTGCGCCCAGCACCAAACAAATGAGAGGCTTTTGCATCTTGTCGCTGTCGTCGCGAGATTCCGAACCGCGCGCATCATACCCCAGCGGCTCGGGCCTTTGCGCCATCCGGCGGCCCGGTCCGGGATGATGGCGGAGCTGTCACGCCGCTGCGAGGCCGAAGATGGAAAACGAACAGATCAAACAGGCGGGACTCAAGGTCACCCTCCCGCGGGTGAAGATCCTCGACGTCCTCGAGCACAGTGACAAGCGCCATATGAGCGCCGAGGACGTCTACCGCGCGCTGCTCGATCGCGGCGGGGAGATCGGGCTAGCGACCGTCTACCGGGTGCTCACCCAGTTCGAGCAAGCGGGGCTGGTCGCCCGCCATCACTTCGAGGGCGGTCAGGCGGTCTTCGAGCTCAATCGCGGCGGGCACCACGACCACTTGGTGTGCGTTCGCTGCGGGCGGGTGGTCGAGTTCCTGGAGCCGGCGATCGAGGAGCGTCAGGAGGCCATCGCGCGCCAGCACGGCTATCGGCTCGAGGACCACTCCCTGGTGATCTACGGGGTCTGTCCCGGCTGTCAGAAGGGAGACCGCCCATCGGCGTGAGGCGGTCGCGAGCGGGCCCTCAGGCCGGCGCTCTGGCCTGGGCGCGGGCGACCATCTCGCGGGCGTGGTCGAGGGTCTTGGCGGTGATCTCGCGCCCCCCCAGCATGCGGGCGATCTCGCCCACCCGTTCCTCCTCGGCGAGCGCGGTGATCACGGTGTAGGTCGCGCCGTCGCGGCTGAGCTTGCGCACCCGCAGGTGGTGATGGGCCTGGGCGGCGACCTGGGGCAGGTGCGTCACGCAGAGCACCTGGCGCGCCTCCCCGAGGGTGCGCAGCAGCCGTCCGACGATCTCGGCGACGCCCCCGCCGATGCCGACGTCGACCTCGTCGAAGACCAGCGTCGGGATGCTCCCGGTCTGCGCGGTCGCGACCTGGATCCCTAGGCTGATGCGCGAGAGCTCCCCCCCGGAAGCGACCTTGGCCAGCGGCGCGAGCGGCTGTCCGGGATTGGCGCTCACGAGGAGCTCCACGCGATCGAGACCGAAGGCACCGGCGCCGTCCGGATCGACCGGGGTCACCTCGACCGCAAAGCACCCGCCGACCATGGCGAGCCCTTGCATGGCCTCGGTGACGGTAGCGGAGAGCCGCTCGGCGGCCGCCCGGCGCTGCCCACTCAGCGTCCGAGCGGAGGCGAGGAAGGCCTCACGCGCGGCGGCGCAGTCGCGGGTAAGCTGGTCCAGGGTCCGGTCGTCGCGCTCCAGCTCGGCGAGCTCCTCGGCGAGGCCGGCGAGCTTCGCGGGGAGCTCGCCCGCCGGCACCCGGTACTTGCGGGCGAGGTCGTGGACCTGGGTGAGTCGAGCTTCGACCAGGGCCATCTGGGCGGGGTCGACGTCGAGGCCGTCGAGATACTGGCGCAGCGCGCTCACCGCCTCGTCGATCTGGATGCCGGCCCCATCGAGCAGCTCGCGGGTCGCGCCCAGGCGCTCGTCGAACGCCAGCAGGGCATCGAGCTCCGCGAGGCACCGGCTGAGCTCGCCGTGCAGGGAGGGGTCGCCATCGTAGAGCCGCATGATGAGTCCCCCGGTGGTCGCTTGCAGCTCCCCGAGGTTGGTGAGGCGGCGGTGCTCGCGCTCCAGCTCGGCGATCGCCGCGGTATCCAAGCCGAGGACCCGGAGCTCGTCGACCTGGTAGCGCAGCAGGTCCAAGCGCGCGGCGCGCTCGGCGCTCGCCGCGGTCAGCCGCCGCAGGCGCTCGTCGAGGGCGCGGAAGTCGCGGAAACGCGCGGCCACCTCGGCAGCGAGCTCGCCGTGACCGGCGTAGCTGTCGAGCAGGTCACGTTGAGCGGCCGGGCGTAGCAGCGACTGGTGGGCGTGCTGACCGTGGATGTCGACCAGCCGCTCGCCGAGGGCCTGGAGCTGAAGCCCAGTGGCAGGTCGCGCGTTGATGTAGGCGCGCGAGCGCCCGCGCTGGAGCACCCGCCGCACCAGGCACTCGTCGCCGTCGTCGAGCGCCTGCTCCGCGAGCCAGGCGATCAGGTCCGGATCGGCCTTGTCCCCGAGCACCAGCCCGAGGGCGTCGATGAGGATCGACTTGCCGGCCCCGGTCTCGCCGGTCAGCGCGGTCATCGCCCCGCTGAGCTCCAGCTCCAGGCGGTCGACGATGACGAGGTCGCGGACGAAGAGCTGACTCAGCATGACTCTGCGCGGGCCGGATGCCCGCCCCAGCCGAGCTTGGCGCGGAGGATCTTGTAGTAGTCGTGTCCGCGGGGATGGAGCAGGCGCGCGGGGTAGGGTGTGCGCTCCACGAACACGCGCGCCTGTGGCCGGAGCGCCAGATTGGTCTGGCCGTCGCAGGTGATCTGCACATGACCCTGGTCGAAGCCGAGCACCCGCAGCTCGATGCGGCTCGACCCGGCGACGACCAGCGGGCGGTTGCTCAGGGTGTGGGGGCAGATCGGGACCAGCACCAGGACGTCGAGGGCGGGGTGTATCAGCGGGCCGCCGCCCGAGAGGGCGTAGGCGGTGGACCCAGTCGGGGTGGAGATGATCAGCCCGTCGGAGCGTTGGGTGTTGACGAACGCGCCGTCGATGTAGGTCTCGAACTCGATCATGCGCGCCGTGTTCCATTTGTGGATCACGACATCGTTGAGCGCCGGCCAAGGGGTCGCACCCGCTTGATCGTCGTCGACCCGGGCGGCGAGCATGCAGCGCGCCTCCTCGTCGTACTCGCCGGCCAGGATAGGCTCGAGACAGGTCTCGATGTCCGTGGGCGAGACATCGGCGAGGAACCCCAGGCGCCCAAGGTTGATCCCCACCAGCGGAACCCGGTGGGGCGCCAGCGAGCGGGCGGCATGGAGCAGGGTGCCGTCGCCCCCCACGACCACCGCGAGGTCGCAGCGCCGCCCAAGGTCGTTGGCGTCGAGCGTGTGCCCGGGCGGCGCGTCGAGCAGCGCCCCGCTGACGGAGTCGAGCACGACTTCGATCCGGCGTCCGGCGAGATAGGCCACCAGCCGCGCTAGGGTGGCCTTGGCGGCACCGGTCTCGCCCTGCTTGCCGATGATGCCGATGGTCTGAAACTTGGACATGCCAGAGCGCTGTTGGGAGGCACCACGCGGGGGCGGCGGTCGGGGCCGCGGCGAGAAGTTAGCATGTGCTGCCAAGCGCGCCAACCGCGCGGGCGGCCGGCCCAGACGTGCCTTGACAGCCCGAGAGGCTCGCCCTATCTTCCCGCTATTAGCACTCTCGGCGAATGAGTGCTAACGGACGACCCAGGCTATCAGCACCCAACGAAGCGAGCACCGTGGCAACACCGATCGCGAGCGGCGACTATCCGGTGAGCGAGCGCGCCTTGCATTTCCTCAAAGCGCTCGTCGAGCGCTATATCCGCGATGGGCAACCGGTGGGGTCACGCACGCTGGCGAAGGACGCGGGGCTCGATCTCAGCCCGGCGACGGTACGCAACGTCATGGCGGACCTCGAGGACATGGGCCTAGTGGTCTCACCCCATACCTCGGCCGGTCGCGTCCCGACGGTCTCCGGCTATCGGCTCTTCATCGACTCGCTGCTGACCATCAAGCCGCTCACCGAGGGGGAGGTGGAGGCAATGCGCCAGCACTTCCAGCATCTCGGGGACGCCGCGCGGCTGATCGAGAGCGCCTCCCAGGTCCTCTCGGGCGTCACCCACATGGCCGGCGTGGTGATGCTCCCGCGCCACGAGCGCAACGCCTTCCGCCAGATCGAGTTTCTGCCGCTGTCCGGAGAGCGGGTGCTCGCCATCCTGGTGACCAGCGAGGGCGAGGTCCACAACCGCGTGATCCACATCGATCGCCGCTACACCCCCTCGGAGCTCGAGCAGGCGGCGAACTTATTGAATCAGATGTTTACCGGGCAGGACATGCGCGAGGTCCGCAAGCGCCTGCTCGCGGACCTGAAGAGCACCCACGCCCGCATGGACGAGATCATGATGCGCGCGGTGGATATGGCCCAGCGCGTCCTGGAGGCCGCCGAGCGGCCCGATGACTGCTACATCGCGGGACAGACCAACCTGATGGAATTCACGGAGCTGTGCAGCATGGAGCGGCTGCGCCAGCTCTTCGACGCCTTCACCAAGAAGAGCGAGATACTCCACCTGCTCGACCGCTGCATCGAGGCCGACGGGGTGCAGATCTTCATCGGCGAGGAATCCGGCTATCAGTTGCTCGACGACTGCAGCCTGGTGACCGCGCCCTACCGTATCGACGATCAGGTGATCGGGGTGCTCGGCGTGATCGGCCCGACGCGCATGGACTACCCGCGGGTGATCCCAATCGTCGATGTCACCGCGCGGCTGTTGGGCGCCGCCCTCAAGCAGCAGTGAACGCGGCGGCCAAGGCGCCGCCCGACCCCTTTCGATTCGGAGGTGTTCATGACCCCAGAGCAGCAGATCCAGGAAGAGGACCGGGCCGAGGCCCCCGACACCTCGGCCCCTGGGCAACCCGAGGCGGCACCGGCCTCGGCTACTGAGCAGCTCACCGCCCTGCTCGAAGACGCGCGCGCCAAGGCCGACGAGCACTTCGATGCCCTCCTGCGCGCCCGCGCCGAGATGGAGAACCTCAAGCGGCGCCACGCCAACGAGCTGGAGAAGGCCCACAAGTTCGCCCTCGACGGCTTCGTCCGCGAGCTGCTGGCCGTGCGCGACAGCCTGGAGCTTGGCCGCGACGCGGCGCGAGGCGAGGGCGCTGACCTG
Organism: Chromatiaceae bacterium; assembly: GCA_025458165.1. GTDB lineage: Bacteria > Pseudomonadota > Gammaproteobacteria > Chromatiales > Chromatiaceae > JALOTB01. The sequence goes on from JALOTB010000006.1 coordinate 120,263, forward strand.
GCGGGACTGCGCGAAGGCACGGATCTGACGCTGAAGCTCCTCACCGATGCCATGAGCAAGTTCGGCGTCCAGCCGGTCGACCCTCAGGGCCAGCCGTTCAATCCGGACTACCACCAGGCCATGACCATGCAGCCGCGGGAGGATCTGCCACCCAATACGGTGGTCACGGTGGTACAGAAGGGTTACCTGCTCAACGGCCGACTGGTGCGCCCGGCACTGGTCATCGTCTCGAGCGGCGGCCAGCCGCAACAGGCTTGAAAAACACAGGGTTTTGCCCCACTAGAACGGCAAACCGCCGCTCCGCGGGGAGCCTCAGAAAATAACCCGGAGACAATAGGTTATGGGAAGAATCATCGGTATCGACCTGGGCACCACCAACTCCTGCGTCGCGATCATGGAGGGTGACAAGGTCAAGGTGATCGAGAACGCGGAGGGTGATCGCACCACGCCCTCGATCGTCGCCTTCACCGGCGACAACGAGGTCCTTGTCGGCCAGTCCGCCAAGCGCCAGGCAGTGACCAATCCGCAGAACACGCTGTTCGCGATCAAGCGGCTGATCGGCCGCCGCTTCGACGACGCGATGGTCAAGAAGGACATGGACATGGTCCCGTACAAGATCGTGCGGGCCGACAACGGCGACGCCTGGGTCGAGGCCCAGGGGCGCAAGATGGCCCCGCCGGAGGTCTCGGCGAAGGTCCTGCAGAAGATGAAGAAGACTGCCGAGGACTACCTGGGCGAAGAGGTGCGCGAGGCGGTCATCACGGTCCCCGCGTACTTCAACGACTCCCAGCGCCAGGCGACCAAGGACGCCGGACGCATCGCGGGTCTCGAGGTCAAGCGCATCATCAACGAGCCGACCGCGGCCTCGCTGGCTTACGGCATGGACAAGAAGCGCGGGGACCAGAAGATCGCGGTCTACGACTTGGGCGGCGGGACCTTCGACATCTCGATCATCGAGATCGCCGAGATCGAGGGCGAGCACCAGTTCGAGGTCCTCTCCACCAACGGCGACACCTTCCTCGGGGGCGAGGACTTCGACAAGCGGATCATCGACTGGCTGGTCACCGAGTTCAAACGCGAGCAGGGGGTGGACCTGCGTAACGACCCGCTCGCCCTGCAGCGGCTCAAGGAGTCGGCCGAGAAGGCCAAGATCGAGCTCAGCTCCAGCCAGCAGACCGACATCAACCTCCCCTACATCACGGCCGACCAGACCGGGCCCAAGCACCTCAACGTCAAGCTGACCCGCTCGAAGCTGGAGTCGCTGGTCGAGGACCTGGTCGAGCGCACCATCGAGCCCTGCCGCATCGCGCTCAAAGACGCCGGCTTGACCGCGGGTCAGATCGACGAGGTGATCCTGGTCGGTGGGCAGACCCGTATGCCCAAGGTCCAGGAGAAGGTGCAGTCCTTCTTCGGCAAGGCCCCGCGCAAGGACGTCAACCCGGACGAGGCCGTCGCCATCGGGGCGGCGATCCAGGGCGGTGTGCTCGGCGGCCAGGTCAAGGACGTGCTGCTGCTCGACGTCACCCCGCTGTCGCTTGGCATCGAGACCCTGGGTGGGGTGATGACCAAGCTGATCGAGAAGAACACCACCATCCCGACCTCGGCCCAGCAGGTCTTCTCGACGGCGGATGACAATCAGACCGCGGTCACCGTGCATGTGCTCCAGGGCGAGCGCGAGCGCGCCGGCGACAACAAGTCGCTCGGCCGCTTCGACCTCTCGGACATCCCGCCGGCCCCGCGCGGGGTGCCGCAGATCGAGGTCAAGTTCGACATCGACGCCAACGGCATCCTGAACGTCTCGGCCCGCGACAAGGCGACCGGCAAGCAGCAGTCGATCGTCATCAAGGCCTCTTCGGGGCTGTCGGAGGGCGAGATCCAGCGGATGGTCAAGGACGCCGAGGCCCACGCCGACGAGGACCGCCGTTTCCACGAGCTGGTCTCGGCGCGCAACCAGGCCGACAGCATGATCCACGCCACCCGCAAGTCCATGGAGAGCCTCAAGGACAAGCTGGAGCCGGGCGAGAAGGACCGGATCGAGTCGGCGATCAAGGCGCTGGAAGAGGTCATGAAGGGCGAGGACAAGGACCGCATCGAGGCCCGCACCAAGGACCTCGCCGAGGCCTCCGCCAAGATGGCCGAGCGCCTCTATGCCCAGCAGTCGGCCGGTCCCGAGCCAAGCCAAGGCGGCAGCACGGGCAGCGGGGAGTCCGGCGGCACCGGCCCCGGAAAGGAGGACGTGGTCGACGCCGAGTTCGAAGAGGTCAAGGACGATAAGCGCTGATCGAGAGACGGATGGGGTGAGCGGGGAGCGGGTGGGCAGCGGGGGATCGCTGGCCGGGCCCGCGACCGCTACGCCGAGCAGGCTTGAGTCCGGGCAGGCGCCGCACGTTGGCGCCTGCTTCGTTTCGCCCTCGGTCGGGCCGCCGAGACGCCCCCGAAGACGCCCTGGGACCGACCCGCTAGCACTCCACCCCTAATCCTTACTCCTTAACCGCACACCGCTCACAGATGTCCAAACGCGACTACTACGAGGTCCTGGGGGTCAGTCGCAACGCCAGCGAGGCCGACATCAAGAAGGCCTATCGACGTCTGGCGATGAAGTATCACCCGGACCGCAACGCGGGGCCCGAGGCCGCCGAGCAGTTCAAGGAGGCCAAGCTCGCCTATGAGGTCCTGAGCGACGCGCGCAAGCGCTCGGCCTACGACCAGTTCGGGCATGCGGGGGTCGAATCGACCGGTGGCGTCGGCGGCTCGGGTGACTTCGCCGGCGGGGCGTTCTCGGACATCTTCGGGGATGTCTTCGGTGACATCTTCGGCGGGCGCTCGGGCGGACGGCGCGTGCACCGCGGGGCCGATCTGCGCTATGACCTGACGCTGACACTGGAAGAGGCGGTCGCGGGCAAAGAGGTCAAGATCCGGCTGCCGACCCTGGTCGACTGCCAGTTTTGCGGCGGGACCGGCGCCGAGCCCGGGAGCCGGCCGAAGACCTGCACCACCTGCAATGGTGTGGGTCAGGTACGCATGCAGCAGGGATTCTTCTCGATCCAGCAGACCTGTCCCGACTGCCGTGGAACGGGGACGCGGATCGAGAACCCTTGCCACCACTGTCGGGGGCAGGGTCGGGTGCAGGAGCACAAGACCCTCTCGGTCAAGATCCCGGCGGGGGTGGACACCGGCGACCGTATCCGCCTCGCGGGCGAGGGTGAGGCCGGGGAGCGCGGCGGGCCGGCCGGCGACCTGTATGTGCAGGTGCAGGTGCAGCAGCACCCCATCTTCACCCGCGAGGATAACAACCTCTTTTGCGAGGTCCCGATCGGCTTCGTGACTGCGGCCCTGGGCGGCGAGCTTCAGGTGCCGACACTCGACGGCAAGGTGGTGCTCAAGATCCCTCCGGGGACCCAGACCGGCAAGATGTTCCGCATGCGCGGCAAGGGCGTGAAGTCGGTGCGCGGCGGGGCCGTGGGCGACCTCATCTGTCGGGTCTTGGTCGAGACCCCGGTCAATCTCACCGAGCGGCAGAAGGACCTGCTGCGTCAGCTCGACGAGACCATGCTGGCCGGCGGTGACAAGCACAGCCCCCAGTCCAGCTCCTGGCTCGACGGGGTCAAGAGCTTCTTCGAGAAAATGGGCTTCTAGGAATTATTCTTACCGAAGATGAACGCCAATGAACGCGAATAGGGGAAGGGCATGTTTGGCCCCTTTGCACCCCCGCGTCCTGGCGGGCGCCTCGCGCTGATTCGCGCGGCTTCCAAGCAAGCGCTCATCACCTGCGTCGATTGCGTTTATTCGCGTTCATTTTCGGTCAATTCTTTAGGGTTAAGTCATGAGTGAGATCCGGATCGCGGTGGCCGGGGCGGGCGGGCGCATGGGCCGCACCCTCGTGCAGTCCGTCCACGAGAGCGAGGGCCTGGTCCTCACGGCGGCCAGCGAGCGCGACGGGAGCAGTCTGCTCGGGGCGGACGCCGGCGAGCTGGCGGGGATTGGCCGCCTGGGCGTCGCGGTCCGGCCGGACCTGGAGCCCGTGCTCGATGCCTTCGACGTCCTGATCGATTTCACCGCCCCCGCGGCGACCCTCGATCACCTTGCGCTCTGCCGGCGTGCCGGCCGGCGCATGGTCATCGGCACCACCGGGCTCGATGCCCAGCAGCGCGCCGCGGTCGCGGCCGCAGGTGAGGAGATCGCGCTCGTCTTCGCGCCCAACATGAGCGTCGGGGTCAACCTCTGCTTCAAGCTCCTCGACATCGCTGCCCGCGTGCTCGGCGACGAGGTCGACATCGAGGTCATCGAGGCCCACCACCGCCACAAGGTCGATGCCCCCTCGGGCACGGCGCTGCGCATGGGCGAGGTCGTCGCCGCCGCCCTCGGGCGCGAGCTCGCCGACGTCGCGGTCTACGGCCGCGAGGGGCGCACCGGGCCGCGCGAGCGTCGGACCATCGGCTTCGAGACCATCCGCGCGGGCGACGTGGTCGGGGAGCACACCGTCTGGTTCGCGGCCGATGGCGAGCGGGTCGAGATCAGCCACAAGGCATCGAGCCGCATGACCTTCGCCCGCGGGGCGGCGCGCGCGGCCGGCTGGGTCAGCGGCCGATCCAAAGGGCTCTACGACATGCAGGACGTCCTCGGCCTGCGCGCCGTCTGACGCCGAGGGGCGCCGGTGGGCATCGACCGCGAGCCCCTGCGCCTGATGACGGAGATCGAGCAGGAGCTCCGCCGCCAGGGGCAGTGGGAGGGTAGGGCGCCAAGTCCCCGTGCGCTCGCGAGCCCGCTGCCGTTCTGCTGCGACACCCTGCGTTTCACTCAGTGGCTGCAGTGGGTCTTCGTCCCGCACACGCGGGCATTGGCCGAGTCCGGTCGGCCCCTGCCGAGCGCGAGCGGTGTCCGCCCGATGGCCGAGGAGGCCCTCCGCGGCTGCACCTGGGACACCGGGGCGCTGCTCCAGCTCCTCGGCCGGTTCGACGGCATGATCCAGATTCGCAAGGAAATGGTCCGCAGATGAACGCAGATGAACGCAAAAGGGTGGAGGCGAGAGCCTTCGGAGGCGCTGATCGTCCGGCTCGGCCCGAGCGATGCCGGTGCCCGGCTGCCGTGGGTCATTCTCCATTCAATTTGCGTTAATTCGCGTTCATTTGCGGATAGATTCTCCTCACGGGACGCTGGCCGAGGCACCCGCTAGAATGTCGGGGCCACAGATTCAGGAGCCGCTCATGTTCGAGAAGACCATGCAGATCGCCGGTTATGACGAGGAGCTTTGGGAGGCGATCCGGGCCGAGGAGCGCCGCCAAGAGGAGCACATCGAGCTCATCGCCTCGGAGAACTACGCGAGCCCGCGGGTGATGCAGGCCCAGGGGTCGGTCCTGACCAACAAGTACGCCGAGGGCTACCCGGGCAAGCGCTACTACGGCGGTTGCGAGCATGTCGACGTCGCCGAGCAGCTCGCGATCGACCGGGCCAAGGCTCTGTTCGGGGCGGACTACGCCAACGTCCAGCCGCACTCGGGATCGCAGGCCAACGCCGCCGTCTACATGGCCCTTTGCCAGCCCGGTGACAGCATCCTCGGCATGAGCCTGGCCCACGGGGGACACCTCACCCACGGGGCCAAGCCCAACTTCTCGGGCAAGCTCTACAACGCCGTGCAATACGGGCTCGACCCGGCGACCGGCGAGATCGACTACGCCGAGGTCGAGCGCCTGGCGCGCGAGCACCGCCCGCGCATGATCATCGCCGGGTTCTCGGCCTACTCGCGGGTGGTCGACTGGAAGCGCTTCCGCGCCATCGCCGACGAGGTCGGGGCCTATCTTTTCGTCGACATGGCCCACGTCGCGGGGCTGGTGGCCGCTGGGGTCTATCCCAGCCCGGTGCCGATCGCCGACGTGGTCACCACCACCACCCATAAGACCCTGCGCGGTCCGCGCGGTGGTCTGATCCTGGCCAAGGCCAACCCGGAGATCGAGAAGAAGCTCTCCTCGCTGGTCTTCCCCGGGATACAGGGCGGGCCGCTGATGCACGTGATCGCCGCCAAGGCGGTCGCCTTCAAGGAGGCGATGGAGCCGGCCTTCAAGGAGTACCAGCGCCAGGTGGTGCTCAACGCCCAGACCATGGCCGAGGTCTTCATCTCCCGCGGCTACGACGTCGTCTCCGGCGGCACCGACGATCATCTTTTCTTGGTGAGCTTCATCAGCCAGGGGCTCACCGGCAAGGACGTCGACGCCTGGCTCGGGGCGGCCAACATCACGGTAAACAAGAACGCCGTCCCCAATGATCCCCAGTCGCCCTTCGTCACCAGCGGCATCCGCGTGGGCACCCCCGCGATCACCACCCGCGGGCTGGGCACCGCCGAGGCTCAGGCGCTGGCGGGCTGGATGTGCGACCTGATCGACGCCCGCGGCGAGCCGGAGGCGATCCAGACCGTCAAGGGGCGTGTCCTGGAGCTCTGCGCCCGCTTCCCCGTCTACCAGCGCTGAGAGGCGATGGGCGAGGCCGGTCATGCGCTGCCCCTTCTGCGGTGCCCAGGACACCAAGGTGGTCGACTCGCGCCTCTCCGGGGAGGGCGATCAGGTCCGCCGGCGGCGCGAGTGCGCGGTCTGCCGCGAGCGCTTCACCACCTATGAGAGCGCCGAGCTCAACCTGCCGCGCGTCGTTAAGCGCGACGGCAGCCGGGTCCCGTTCGACGGGCGCAAGCTGCGCTCGGGGATGATGCGCGCCCTGGAAAAACGCCCAGTCGGGACCGCCGAGATCGAGGCGGCGCTCGCCCGCATCAACCGGCGCCTGGTCTCCAGCGGCGAGGGTGAGGTGTCCTCGCGTCGGATCGGCGAGCTGGTGATGGAGGAGCTGCGCGGGCTCGACCAGGTCGCCTACGTGCGCTTCGCGTCGGTGTATCGCAAGTTCGAGGACGTCAACGCCTTCCGCGAGGAGATCGAGCGACTGGAGCGCCAGCCCACCCCCGAGGCGCGCCGCCAGCAGCTCGATCTGCTTGCGGAGCTGGACGCCAAGCCTTGAGCCCCGCGAGCGACCACGCACTGATGGCGCGGGCCCTGCGGCTCGCCGCCCGCGGGCTCTACACCTGCGACCCCAATCCGCGGGTCGGCTGTGTGCTGGTGCGCGATGGCGAGGTCATCGGCGAGGGCTGGCACCAGCGTGCCGGTCTGCCCCACGCCGAGCGGATCGCCCTCGACGCCGCCGGAGGACGGGCACGCGGTGCCACCGCCTATGTGACCCTGGAGCCTTGCTGCCACCACGGGCGCACCCCGCCCTGTACCGATGCCCTGATGGAGTCGGGCGTCGCTCGGGTGGTTGCCGCCATGGAGGACCCCAACCCACTGGTCGCGGGCAACGGGATCAATGCGCTGCGCGCCGCCGGGGTGGAGGTGCAGGTCGGACTGCTGGAGCGGGAGGCGCGGGCGCTCAACCCTGGCTTCGTCAAACGCATGACGGCGGGGCTGCCCTACGTCCGTGTCAAGCTCGCCGCGAGCCTCGACGGCCGCACCGCCATGGCGAGTGGCGAGAGCCAGTGGATCAGCTCCCCCGCCGCGCGCCGCGACGTCCAGCGCCTGCGGGCGCGCAGCTCCGCGATCCTGACGGGCGTCGGGACCCTGCTCGCCGACAACCCCTCGCTCAACGTGCGGCTCGCCACTGAGGAGCTCCCCGGGGTCGAGTCCGGCGCGGAGGTACGCCAGCCGGTGCGGGTGATCGTCGACAGCCGCTTGCGTACGCCGGCATCGGCCCGGATGCTGAGCCTGCCGGGTCAGACCCTGATCGCCTGCATCGAGCAGGACCCGAGCCGGGCCGGGGCGCTCGAGGCGGCCGGGGCGCGGGTCTATCCCTGCCCGGAGAGCGGCGGCGGCGTGGATCTGGAGTCGCTCCTGCGCTACCTCGCGCGCGAGGAGCTCAACGAGGTCCTGGTCGAGGCCGGCCCCACCCTGGCCGGCGCCCTGCTCCAGGCCGGGCTGGTCGACGAGCTGATCCTCTACCTCGCCCCGCACCTGATGGGCGACGCCGGGCGCGGGCTCTTCCGCCTCCCGGGTCTCGACCGCATGGATCAGCGCCTCGCGCTTCAGGTCCAGGACCTGCGGATGGTGGGCCCCGACTTACGGGTGACGGCCGTACCGCAGCTCAGGATGGCAGAGGCTTTGCCTTGACGGCCTGGCGACCGCCCGCTGACACTGCCCATTCCGGCGCAATCGCAGCGAAGGACGAGTCTAATGCTGACCGAGTACATCCAAGAGGCGCTGAGCCGCGCCCGCTACGAGCTGATTGATGATCCCGAAACCCCCTATTACGGGGAGATCCCCGACCTGCCCGGGGTCTGGGCCTCGGCCGTGACCCTCGAAGAGTGCCGGCGGGCTTTGAAGGAGACGGTGGAGGGCTGGATCCTCCTGAGTATCAAACGCTCCTTGCCCATCCCGCGGCTAGGCGACGCGGAGATCAGCGAGGTCGATGCTGAGGCCGCCTGATGCCCCGGCTCACCGCCACGACCCATAGCGAGCTCATCGCCGGTCTTCGCAGTCACGGCTTCGAGGGGCCCTACGCGGGTGGCAAGCATCGCTTCATGATCAGCGGCGAGCTGCGTCTAACCATCCCGAATCCCCACCGGGGAGAGATCGGAGCAGAGCTCCTTGGGCGAATACTCAAACAAGCCGGCATCACCCGCGAGCAATGGCTGAAGCGGTAGGCTGGCAGGGAGCCACCCCGCCGGCTAGCCCCTAATCCACCAAAGATCGCGTCCCGACATACACCCATGTTCACCGGAATCATTCAATCGGTCGGAGAGATTGTTGCGCGCGAGGCGCGGGGCGGGGACGCGCGCCTCAGCGTCGCCACCGGCAAGCTCGCCATGCAGGGGGTGGCCCTGGGCGACAGCATCGCCGTCAATGGGGTCTGCCTGACCGCCGTGGACCTGGCCGAGGGTCGGTTTGCGGCCGACGTCTCGCGCGAGACACTCTCGCTCACCACCCTGGGGGATCTCAGGCCGGGGAGCCCGGTAAACCTCGAAAAGGCCCTGACGCTGGCGACCCCGCTCGGCGGTCATCTGGTGAGCGGTCACGTGGACGGCGTGGGTGAGGTGCTGGAGCGGCGCGAGGACGCGCGCTCCTGGAGGCTGCGCATCCAGGCCCCGGCGCCCCTCGCCCGTTACATCGCCCAGAAGGGATCGATCTGCGTCGATGGGGTCAGTCTCACAGTCAACACCGTCCATGGTACCCAGTTCGAGCTCAACATCGTCCCGCACACCCTGGCGGAGACCATCATCCGCCACTACCGACCAGGTACGCGGGTGAACCTCGAGGTCGACCTGGTCGCACGCTACCTGGAGCGCCTGGTCCTCGGCGAGCGCGCCGCGGACCCTAAGGCCGAGGGGCTGACCACCGCCTTCCTCGCCGAGCACGGGTTTCTAAAGTAGCCCGGGCGACGGGGCCGCCCGCAACTTTGCTATATTAGCGAGCTTCTATTTCGCGCCCGTCTGATCCGGTATCCGCCATGGCCCTGAACAACATCGAAGAGATCATCGACGACCTGCGCCAGGGCAAGATGGTGATCATCATGGACGATGAGGACCGGGAGAACGAGGGTGATCTCCTGATCGCCGCCGACCGGGTCACGCCCGAGGCGATCAACTTCATGGCCAAATACGGCCGGGGGCTGATCTGCCTGACGCTCAGCAAGGAGCGCTGCGAGCGACTGCGCCTGCCGCTGATGGTGAGCGACAACGCCGCACCCCACTCGACCGCCTTCACCGTTTCGATCGAGGCCGCCCGCGGGGTCACCACCGGCATCTCCGCGGCCGATCGTGCCACCACCGTGCGGGCGGCGGTGGCGCCGGACGCCGAGCCGCGCGACCTGGTCCAGCCGGGCCACATCTTCCCGCTCATGGCCCAGCCGGGCGGGGTGCTGGTGCGCGCCGGCCATACCGAGGCGGGCTGCGACCTCGCGCGGCTCGCCGGGCTGGAGCCGGCGGCGGTGATCGTCGAGGTCCTCAACGAAGACGGCAGCATGGCCCGCCGGCCGGATCTGGAGCAGTTCGCCGAGATCCACGGACTCAAGATCGGCACCATCGCCGACCTCATCCACTACCGGGTGAGCACCGAGAAGAGCGTGCTGCGCGAGTGTGCCTGCGACCTCCCGACCGAGTTCGGGACCTTCCGGCTCTTCGCCTACCGCGACACCATCGACAACGACCTGCATCTGGCGCTGACCCTGGGCGAGATTCGCGGAGAGCGCCCGACCCTGGTGCGGGTGCACCTGCAGAACAGCCTGTGTGACCTCTTCGGCACGACGCACGAGGGCTGCGGCTGGCCCCTGCGCGACGTTATGCGGCAGGTCGCCGCGGCGCGCGAGGGGGTGATCGTCGTCCTGCGCAACCGCGATCGCGTCGAGGACATCCTCTCCCGTCTCAAGGACTTCGACCGGCACGAAAGCGAACCCCGCATCCCGTTGCGCCGCGCCGACCGCAGCGAGCTGCGCACCTACGGCATCGGCGCCCAGATCCTCGCCGACCTGGGGGTGCGCAAGATGCGCGTGATGAGCGCACCCAAGGCGATGCACGCCATCTCGGGATTCGATCTGGAGGTGGTCGAATACGTCGGCAGCGATCTGCTCTGAGACCGGTGCCCGGCGCCCCGCGACCGCCGGAGCACCCCGTCCATCGCGATTCCCCGCGCCAGTTTCAGCCCGACCCTTTGGAGGCCAGCAATCATGTCCATCAAGACCGTCGAGGGGGCGCTCCGCGTCCACAACGCGCGCTTCTGCCTGGTGGTGTCGCGCTTCAACAGTTTCGTCGTCGAGAGCCTGCTCGCGGGGGCGATTGACACCCTCAAGCGCCACGGGGCCGAGGACGCCGACCTCACCGTCGTGCGCGTGCCCGGGGCCTTCGAGATGCCGCTCGCGGTCGAACATGTCGCGGCCAAGGGCGGCTATGACGCGATCCTCGCCATCGGCGCGGTGATCCGCGGCGGCACGCCGCACTTCGAGTACGTCGCCAGCGAGTGCGTCAAAGGCATAGCCCACGTGAGTCTCAAGCACGGCATCCCGGTCGCCTTCGGGGTGCTCACGGTCGACACCATCGAGCAGGCGATCGAGCGCGCCGGGACCAAGGCCGGCAACAAGGGTGCGGAGGCGGCGACGTCGGCCATCGAGATGGTCAGCCTGCTGCGCCAGCTCGGCTGACATGAGCGGGGCGCGCAGCCAGGCACGGCGCTACGCCGTGCTCGCCCTCTACCAGTGGCAGCTCACCGGACAGAGCCCGGTCGAGATCGGGCAACATTTCTTCGACGACCCGGCCTGGATGGACGAGATCGCCGAGTCCCTCGCCGAGATGGCCGAGGACACCCAGACCCGCACGGGCCGGAGCGGCGGCTACGACCGGGGACTCTTCACGCAGATCCTGAGGGGCGTCCCCGAGCACCTCGCGGAGATCGATCGGGTGCTCGCGCCGGCGCTCGACCGGCCCCTCGAGCAGGTCGATCCCGTGGAGCGCGCGATCCTGCGCGCCGGTGCCTTCGAGCTCCTCCAGTGTCCCGCCATCCCGGCCCGCGTGGCGATCAACGAGGCGGTGGAGTTGGCGAAGCTGTTCGGTGCCGAGCAGGGGCACAAATACGTCAACGGCGTGCTCGACCAGATCGCGCGGGCGGCCCGTCCCGACGAGGTGCGCGGCGGCGCTGTGCCGGGACCTTAGGCCCCTTGTCCGAGTTCGCCCTGATCGCCGACCACTTCGCGCGCTTGGGCGC
>JALOTB010000039.1 GCA_025458165.1 Chromatiaceae bacterium
AACCATGACCACGATGGCGGACCGTGACGGCCTGATCTGGCTCGACGGGGAGCTGGTGCCCTGGCGCGAGGCCAAGACCCACGTCCTCACCCACACCCTGCACTACGGGATGGGGGTCTTCGAGGGTGTGCGCGCCTACCGCACGCAGAAGGGCACGGCCATCTTTCGGCTGCGCGAGCACACCGACCGCCTGTTCAACTCCGCCCATATCCTCGGGATGCGCATCCCCTGGGACCGCGAGACCCTAAACCAGGCGCAGTGCACGGTAGTGCGCGAGAACGGCCTGGAGTCGGCCTACATCCGCCCGATGTGCTTCTACGGCGCTGAGGGCATGGGGTTGCGCGCGGACAACCTCAACGTCCATGCCGTCGTCGCCGCCTGGTCCTGGGGGGCCTATCTCGGCGAGGACAACATGCGCAACGGCATCCGGGTGCGGGACTCTATGCTCGCCCTGCAGGAGGCCCTGCGCGACGGCTACGACGAGGCCTTGCTGCTCGACGCCGAGGGCTATGTGATGGAGGGCAGCGGCGAGAACATCTTCGTCGTGCGCGAGGGGGTGATCTACACCCCAGACCTGACCTCCGCCCTCGACGGTATCACCCGCAAGACGGTCTTCACCCTCGCCACCGAGCTCGGCATCCCGGTGCTCGAGAAGCGCATCACCCGCGACGAGGTCTACATCGCCGACGAGGCCTTCTTCACCGGCACCGCCGCCGAGGTGACCCCGATCCGCGAGGTCGACGGGCGCCGCATCGGCAGCGGAACCCGCGGTCCCATCACCGAACGTCTCCAGAGCCTCTACTTCGACCAGGTCCACGGGCGCCGCGATGAGCACGCGGAGTGGCTGACGTTGGTGTGACGCTTTGGGATTTCGGATTTGGGATTGCCAAGTGCCTTAGGGTCCGCCGTGTCGACCGGGCGGCCTAGCTGGGCCGCCGCCATTGGGCCGAGCGAGCAAGCCACGCACTCGCAAGCTCCTGTCAGATTGGTGTTTATTGGCGTTCAGTTGCGGCTAGCCTTCCCCTCTAGCCTGCACAGTCGAGGTAGCAAAGCAATGGCAGAGACCGCTGAAAAACCCGCCGTCGCCCAGGGCGCCATCGTCGTCAGCCGCCAGGACCTGCCGCTCTCCTGCCCGCGCCCCCAGGACGTGCTCTGGAACATGCACCCGCGCGTGTTCCTCCCAATCGAGAAGACCGGCGAGGCGATCTGCCCCTACTGCGGGGCGCGCTACCGCCTGGAGGGCTGAGGCAGGCCCGTCGGAGCGGCACTCGGCGCGGCGCCCGCGCCACGAGACCAGCGCGCCTACCTTGACCCACCCCCGTTGGCGGGCTAATCCGGGTCGAATCCGTAGCCCAAGAGCTCGATGTCGCGGGCAAAGTGCCGGGCGACCAGCTCGGCGGTCTCGTCCGTGTAGTAGCCGCGGTAGTCCTTCTTGCGGTCGGTGGCGCGGCGCTCGTGGGGCAGCGCGCGCGGTGCGATACCGATGCGCTGGCAGACAGTCGCGAAGTCCTCACCCAGCCGCTCGTAGCGGCCGATGAAATCGACGACCACCGCGCCGTGCAGGTCGATGAGATAGTCGCTCTGCCGCTCGATCGACGTGTCCACGTGGTACTGGTAGGGGCGCTCGGGGTCGAGCTTCCAGCGCAGGAAGCCCTCGAAGTCCTCGTGTCCTCCCAGGTATTGCGGCCGTTCCCGGCGGATGTGGTGGAAGGAGCTCACCTGCAGGTCCCAGGGGTTGCGCACGAAGGCGAACTTGAAGAGCTGATCGAAGAACTCCTTGGGTAGCAGCTCCTTGGCGGCCACGATCTTGGCGTGGCGAGGCAGCTTGGTGGCGATGCGGTGCCCGGCCAGGTGGCTCATACGGCTGCATAGGAACATCGGCAGGTACCAGGGGTCGAGCCAGCGCAGGCCCTGGAGCGCGGCGCGCACGCTGGTGCCGCCCGTCTTGGCGATGTGGACGAAGAGGAAGCGGTACTTGAGCGAGAGGAGCATGGACGCGGGTCCTAGCGCAGGGTGCGGCCGGCCATCAGCGGCAGGCGCCGGGGAGCCGCTGGCGGATCAGGATGGCGGGGATCGCCCGGCCCTGAGCGGCCCCACCTTCGCCTCGCGTCGAGGCGATGCCGATGACCCGTCCGGCCTCGTCGATCACCGCGGCGCCACCCTGCCCGGGGAGCGGCTCGGCGTCGGTCAGTAGCTCATGCCGGTTGACCTGCGTGAGCGTCCCCGAGGTGACGGCGTCTTGCAGACCGATCGCGCGGCCGACCACGAAGACGCGCAGGCCCTCGGCCAAGCCGGCCTCGGGATCGAGCGCGAGGCTCGGCGTACGGTAGCCGTCGAGCCGCAGGAGCGCGACACCGAGCTCGGCGTCCTCCTCGACCACCCGAGCGCTGAGCGCGGTCCCATCCTTGAGGTACAGATCCAGCTTGGTGACGCCCGCCTCGCTGAGGGGCGCCCCGCCGGGTGAGACCGCGCCGACCCCCAGCTCATCCGCCAGGGTCGCAAGCTCCTGCTCCCGCGCGACCAACGCCTCGCGCTCGGCCTGGTAACGGGCATCGAGCTCGGCGTGACTGGCCTCGGCCCAGGCGCGGGCGGTCGCGTCCTCGGCGTTCTTGAGCACCCGCTCGTAGCCCTCTAGGTCCTTTTCCATGGCCGCGAGCCGATCGCGCGCCGCCTTGACCTCCTCCTCCAGCCCAACCAACTCGGCACTCGGGGCGGGTGAGGTGCCGAGAACGTCACGGCCGCCCTGGAGCAACCGCCGCTCGGTGAGGATGTCGCCGCGCGCATTGCAGAAGAACCCTGAGCCGGTGCCACCGGGCCCACGCACGGCGACCACCGCGAGGCTCGCCTGCGCGACCGGGGTGATGGCGTCGAAGGCGGCCTCCAGGCGCGCCGCAAGATCGTCGGCTGCGCGCGGCGAGGGGCCGTCGCGGCGGCTCCCGGTCTTGATGTCCGGGATGATGTCGGCGGCGACGCCCGCCGGCGGCTCGTCGGTGAAATGCCAATTGCCGTAGACGTCCTGGTAACGATAGATGTCCGCCGCTACGACCGACCCGGACAGGGCGAGCAGCACCGCGGCGAGGGCGGGCGCACCAGCCCGGGCGCTTCTCGATGCGAGGTCCTCGCGGTTCCCCATGGCGTTCCTGCTCTCCTCGTGATTGGCTGTGCGGACAGGTCAGCGGTGCCTTACGCGGTCTTCCCCAGGAAAACCCGGGTGGCAGGATAGGGTCTCTCTGGGCAAAATGAGAAGCGGCAAGTTGGCGCCGTCGCCCGCCGGCCTCGGCGGCTCGTTTATCCTGGGCGAGGTCGCCCCGTACCTGAGCGACACGAGACCATGATCCCGAGCCTCAGCCTACTACCGAGTACGCCCGCCGCCCCCTCGTCGATGCCGCGACGCAGGCCCCTGGCGGGTCTGGTCGCGGCCATACTGGTCGCCGCGCTCGCTGGTGACCCCGCGCTGGCGACCACCGCGAGCCCTGAGCTCGAGGTCCCTCCGCCCGGCAAGCTCAGCGCCGCTAACAAGCGCAGCCTGAAACCCATGATCGACGGCATCGCCAAGCAGCGCGGGGTCGATGCCGACCTGGTGCACGCCGTGATCGCAGCCGAGTCTGGCTATAACCCCAGGGCGGTCTCCCCCAAGGGCGCCATCGGTCTGATGCAGGTGATGCCCGCCACCGCGGCCGACTACGGCATCGCCTCGGTCGACGACCTGTTCGACCCCAAGACCAACGTCGACGTCGGCACCCGCCATTTGAAGCGCCTGCTCGGCAAGTACGGCAGCATCCGGCAGGCGGTCGCCGCGTACAACGCCGGCGAGGGCGCGCTGGAGCGCAACAACGCCGCCGTCGCCTATCCCGAGACGCGGCGTTATCAGGTCCACGTGTTCAATCACTATTGGCGCAACAAGGGGAAGGAGCCGCACAAGCTGCGCCAGCTCGGTCTCGCCCCGCTGGTGATCCAGTCCACCTTCCGCAACCTCGACCCAGGGCTGCACAAGGTCGGCCCGAACAGCAAGCCAATGTTCGTGCTGGAGCCGAAGCAGTAGCACGAGCAGGCGGGGCGCCGCGCGGGGGCGGCGCCACCGCCGCGACCGCTCAATACATGTGCTGCCCGCCGTTGACCGAGACGGTCGACCCGGTGATGAAGCCGGCCTCGTCGGCGACCAGGAAGAGCACGGTGCGGGCGATGTCCTCGGGCTTGCCGAGGCGCCCCACCGGGATGCGGGCGATGATCTTCTCCAGCACCTGCGGCGGCACCGCGCGCACCATGTCGGTGTCGACATAGCCGGGGGCTATGGCGTTTACGGTGATCCCCTTGGCCGCCCCCTCCTGCGCCAGGGCCTTGGTGAACCCGTGGATGCCGGACTTGGCGGCGGCGTAGTTGACCTGTCCGTACTGCCCCGCCTGGCCGTTGATCGAGCCGATGTTCACGATGCGCCCGAAGCCGCGCTCGCGCATGCCGTCGATCACCGCCCGGCAGGTGTTGAAGCAGGAGGTGAGGTTGGTGTGGATCACCTGCTCCCACTGCTGGTAGCTCATCTTGTGCATGGTGCTGTCGCGGGTGATACCCGCGTTGTTGACCAGCACCTCGACGGCGCCGACCTCGCGCTCGATCTGGGTGATGCCCGCCGCCACGGCATCGAAGTCGCTGACGTCGAACTTGTACGCCGGCACCCCGGTGCGGGCCGAGAACTCCTGGGCCGCCGCGTCGTTGCCCCCGTAGTTGGCGACCACGCGGTAGCCGGCGCCCTGCAGCGCGACGCAGATCGCCTCACCAATGCCCCGGGTACCCCCGGTGACCAATGCCACTCTCCCCATAGCGAACCTCCCCAAGCGGTTGTTTGGTGTTGCCGAAGACCGGGCGCGAGAGCCACTGCCCGCGGTCCCGCATCCCGGGCGCAAGTGTAATGCGAGAGGGAGCGGACACGCCCCCGTGACGCGCGCGGGATCTACGGTCATCCGACGTGTCTGTGCCTCGCGGGGTGATCCAAAATGCGCTGGTCTAGGTTATGTTTACGTCGGTTGGGATGGTTCTAGATCACGATAAAGATAAGGTGCCACAGCATGCGCGTCCTGATCGTTGAAGACGACCCCTTACTCGGAAAAAGCGTTCAGGCTGGCCTCGCCCAGGACGGCTATGTCGCCGACTGGGTGCGCGACGCCGACTCCGCCGAGCACGGCCTGGGGGTCGAGCATTTCGACCTCGTGGTGCTGGACCTCGGGCTGCCCCAGCGCGACGGGCTCACGCTCCTCAAGGACCTGCGACGGGGCGGTAGCTGCGTTCCCGTCCTGATTCTCACCGCACGCGACGCCCTATCCGATCGGATCGAGGGGCTGGACGCCGGCGCCGACGACTACCTGGTCAAACCCTTCGACCTCGCCGAGCTCTGCGCACGCATCCGCGCCCTGGTGCGGCGCAGCCGGGGTCGCCCGGCGCCCACGCTGCAGGCGGGCGACCTGGCACTGGACACCACCCAGCGCCGGGCGACCCTGCGGCGGCGGGCGCTGCTGCTCTCGCCCAAGGAATACGCGGTGCTCGAGATCCTGGCAGGCAACCCCGACCAGGTCGTCCCGCGCACCCGACTGCAGTCGTCGGTCTACGGCTGGGAGGGGGATGTCGACAGCAACGCCCTCGAGGTGCACGTCCACAATCTGCGCCGCAAGCTGGGCAAGGACCGCATCCTCACGGTACGGGGCGTCGGCTATCGGCTGGTGTCCTCGGCGCATCGATGAGGTCGATTCGCCAGCGCTTATTGATCCTGCTCTTCGCGGCCTGGACCACCATCTGGCTGGCGGTGGCGCTGATCACACTCGAACGGTCTCACCATGAGATCGCCGAGTTCTTCGACGCCGAGCTCGCGCAGACCGCGCAGATGCTGCTGGAGATCCACACCGGGGGCATGCTGCCGGACCTCGTGCGCGAGCCGCTTGAGCCGCCCACTGCGGTCGCGCACCCCTACGATCACCGCATTGCCTTCCAGCTCTGCCGGGGGGGGGCGATGATCGCCCGCTGCTGCGGCGCGCCGGAGAAGGCGCTGGCGGAGATCGCAGGGTTCTCGGACCAGGACGTCGCCGGCGCGCGCTGGCGGGTCTTCGGTCTGCCCACCGCCACACCCGACGAGATGCTCTTCGTGGGCCAGAGCTATGCCATCCGCGACGAGCTGATCGGGTTCCTGACCACCCAGGCGCTGCAGCCTGCGCTCTGGTCGCTCCCGCTCAGCCTGCTGTTGATCTGGTTCGCCGTAACCGACGGGCTGCGCCCGCTGGGGCGCTTGGCCCGCGACATCAAACGCCGCTCACCCCAGCAGTTGGCCGCGGTCGACACCGAGACCGTACCGAGCGAGATCCGGCCGCTGACCGACGCACTCAACGAACTGATGGGCCGCCTGCGAGAGACCCTCGCCGCGGAGCGCCGTTTCGCCGCCGATGCCTCCCACGAGCTGCGCACGCCGCTCGCGATCATCAAGACCAACGCACAGATCGCCCAGCGCAGCCGCGACCCGGGCGACCGCGAGGAGGCGCTCGACCGGCTGGCGCAGGGAGTGGATCGGGCCAATCATCTGGTCTCGCAGTTGCTGCTCCTCGCTCGCCTGCAGTCTGACGCGCTCACCGCGGAGGGTGAGACCGGGTCGCTGGCTGCGGCCGTGTCCCTGGTGGTGGAGGACCTACGCGCCGAGGCGCTCGCGAAGTCGTTGACCCTGGACACGGTCCTGCCCGAAGATGATGCGGCCCGCGTGGACGTACCCCCCGCGCTGATGGAGATCTTGGTTCAAAACCTGATCTCGAACGCGATCAAGTTCACCCCCGAGGCTGGGCGAGTGGAGGTGAGGGTCACACCGCATACCGATCGGGTCGTCCTGCAGGTCGCTGACACCGGCCCCGGTATCCCCGAGGCCGAGCGCGAACGGGTATTCGGTCGCTTTCACCGCCTGGCCGGACAGGCCATCCCCGGCGCCGGGCTCGGACTCTCGATCGTGAAACGCATCTGCGACCTCTTCGGCGCCGAAATCGATCTGCATGCGGGTACGGACGGCCGCGGACTGCTCGCCGAGGTCCGTTTGCGGCGCCCCCCGCTCGACCTGCTCTGACCATGCCCACCCCGGCCTCGCCCTCGAGCCGGGGCGAGCGCGACGCAAGCGCTTGGGGCGGATACAATCCAATCCGAGGACCCGGCCGCGCGACGGCACGCATCCGGCAGGTATGCGCCTCATGCGACCTGGCCTCAGCGGTGATCGCCAAAGCACCCGGCCCCCGCGCCTTCCTGGTAGAGGAGTCTGCCCCATGCTCGACCCCGATACTGCTGATGGCGAGCGCTTCGAGCAGGTGATCCTGGAGTGCGTGCGGCAGATCCTGGCGCACCAGGACGCGGTGCGCTACATGGACTGGGCACGGGTCTCGATCCCGTCGGCCCTCGGACTCGCCGAGCAGGGACTGGACGCACACGAGGCGCAGCGGCTGGCCGTCCTGCTCGCCACCGCGATCTGGAACCTCACCCCCTTGCCCACTGAGGGCTTCCAGCCACGGCCGCTCACCGGACCCGAGGGCGAGGGCCCCTGCCCGTGCGGCTCCGGCCTCCCCTTCCAAGACTGCTGCGCCGTTCTGATCGAGCCCCCGGAGCTACCCGGGGAGCTGATCTGGGAGCTGTTGCTCGACGAGCTCCCCGAGCGCCAGCTCCAGCAGGCGGTGACGGCGGGGGCCGTGCCGGCGCACCTGCTCGGGGCCGTCGCCGACCGTTGGCTCGACGAAGACCGTCCCGGGCGGGCGGTCGCCCTGCTCGAGCCGCTCTTCGCAGCCGAGTCGGCAGACCTCGACGAGCGCTTCGACCCGGCCCTCAACGTCCTCTGCGACGCCTACGACCGACTCGACCACTGGAAAAAGAAACGCGAGTTCCTAGAGCGCATGACCGAGCGCGGCGACGCGGGCCTGCGCGCGGCGGCCTGGCAGCGGCTCGCCACCATCCACATCGACGCGGGCGACTTCGACGCCGCCCGCACCGCCTTCACCCAAGCGCTGCGTCTCGCCCCCGAGAGCCCGGGGACCGCGCTCCTGGAGATCACCCTGCTCGCGGCCCAGCATGAGGACGGCCTCGCCCGCGAGCGCGCCAAATTCTGGCGGCGCAAGCTCGCCCGGCGCGGCGGCGCGGACGACGAGGTGATGGACTTCCTCGCCCGTGCCGGCGAGGACCCTCAGGACGCCCTGGTGGCGAGCCATGCCGCCCTCATCGATCCGCTCCTGCTGCGGCTGCGCGACTGGGTCCGCCTCGCCGGCGAGCGCCCGCTGCCGGACTATCGGGCCGAGCCCTGGCGCGCCCCACCGGGGGTCGCCAGTCACGCGCAGCTCTCACTCTTCGACGGTGCCGACGCCGCCGGGGGACGAGGCCCCGAGGGCACGAGCCAGCCGGCCCGGCTGCGCACCCCGACGGCCCTGCGCCGACTGGAGGGCCAGTGGCACCAGGTGTTTCCAGGGCTCAAGCCCCACTCCACCCGGCTCTCGCCCCCGCTCGAGGGCGACCCCTGGGAGGACGACGGCTGGGTGCATTTTCTCGCCGTCCACCCCGAGGCGGCGGACAGCCTGGACATCCTCGACGACCTGGCGAGCGCGCTGTACATCCATCCGGAGAGCAGCCTGCCCTGGATCGCCGGGGCCCTGTTGACCCCGCTCTTGGAGCGCGCGCGCCAGATCGTCGAGCAGGCCGTCCCGCCCACTGCGCAGATGGTGATCCCCTGGGCGGTCGCCGACAACCGCCCGCCGCTGAGGCTGCTCTTCCGGCTCTATCTCTTCGAGGAGGAGCGCGGCGCGGACGCCGCGGCCGGCGCGGCGCTGGAGCTGCTGCTGCGCCTCAACCCGGATGACAACCACGGCGTACGTGCCGAGGTGATCAATCGGTATCTGCGCCGGGGCGAGGACGAGAAGGCCCTGGAGCTCGCCGGGCGCTTCCCGAACGACCTGCTGGCCGATCTCGCCTATGGCGAGGTCCTCGCACTCTACCGCCTGGGCCGGCGGGACAAGGCCGCGCGCGCCTTGAGCCACGCGCTCGGGCGGCTGCCGCGCATCCCGCACTATCTGACCCGCAAGCGGGTGCGCCAGCCGCCGCTCAGCCCCGCGGGGATCACCCCCGGCGGCGATGACCAGGCCTGGCTCTACCGCGAGGCGATGCGCGATGTCTGGGCCGCCGAGCCGGGGGTGCTGGCCTGGCTGAAGAAGCACTCCGCCTAGCGAACGGACCCCGCCTCGGGCCCGCGCCGATCCCTTCGAGACATGACTACGAGCGCGAGCGACCGCTACCGTTCCTGGGGCGGCTACCCGCCGGCAACGGCGGCCCGGGTAGTCCGCGTCGGCTGGCGCAGCGATCCGCTGCCCGCCGACCCGAGCGACGGCCCCATGCTGGCCTTCGGCAATGGGCGCAGCTACGGCGACGTCTGCGTCAACGACGGCGGGACCCTGCTCGACACCCGCGGGCTGGACCGCCTCATCGCCTTCGACGCCGAGCGCGGCCTGCTGCGCTGCGAGTCCGGGGTACTGCTCGGGGAGATCCTGGACTTCAGCGTGCCGCGTGGCTGGTTCCTGCCGGTCACCCCAGCGACGGCGCAGGTCACGGTGGGCGGTGCCATCGCCAACGACGTGCACGGCAAGAACCACCATCGCGCGGGCAGCTTTGGCCACCAGGTCCGCTCCCTGGAGCTGCTGCGCAGCGACGGCGTCCGCCTGACCGCCAGCCCGACCGAAAACCCCCAGCTCTTTCGCGCGACCATCGGCGGGCTCGGGCTCACCGGGCTCGTCACCCAGGCCGAGATCCAGCTCAAGTCGGTCGCTGGCCCCTACATCGACCAGGAGCGCGTCCCCTTCGCCAACCTCGACGCCTGCTTCCGTGCCCTGGCCGAGGCCGACCAGCGCTTTGAGTATGCCTCCGCCTGGCTCGACTGCGCGGCGAGCGGCCCCGACCTCGGCCGCGGGGTGCTGATCGGCGGCGACCACACCGCCGTCGCCGAGACCAGACGACAACGCCGGCCCCTGGCGCTCGCCGTCCCCTTCACCCCAGCCGCCTCACTGGTCACACCCTGGACCCTGCGCGCCTTCAATGCCACCTACGCGGGGCTGCAGATCGGCCGGCCGGCCCGCCGCCGGATGCCCGTCGAGCGCTTCTTCTACCCGATGGACCGGATCGACGGCTGGAACCGCATCTACGGCCCCAGCGGGCTGTTGCGCTACCAGTGCGTGGTTCCGCTCGGTCCTGGACAGGCGGCGGTGCGGGAGATCCTCGAGCAGATTGCCCAATCGTCGGCGGGCTCCCCACTCGCCCTGATCAAGCGCCTCGGCAACCACCCCCCGGCCGGGGTCTTGTCCTTCCCGCGGGAGGGCTACACCCTGGCGGTCGACCTGCCCAACCGCGGCCAGCAGACCCTCTCGCTCCTCGACGCGCTCGACCAGGTCACCCGCGCCGCTGGCGGCGCGGTCTACCCCGCCACCGACGCCCGCATGAGCGCCGAGAGCTTCCGCGCCTACTACCCGCGCTGGCAAGAGCTCGCCCGTCACGCCGACCCGGCGTTCTCGTCGAGCTTCTGGCGGCGGGTGAGCGAGTGACATGCCGCGCGTCCTAATCATCGGCGCGACCGATTCGGTGGCTCAGGCTACCGCCCGGCGCTACGCGGAACGTGGGGCGCGGCTCTTCCTGGTCGCGCCCGAGCCCGCTAGGATCGAGGCGATCGCGGCCGATCTGCGGGTCCGCGGGGCGGAGGGGGTGGTCGGTGCCGCCATGGTTCCCGGCGACTTCGCGCGCCATCGGGCGGTGATCGCGGAGGCCGACGCGTCGCTCGGCGGGATCGACCTGGCCCTGATCGCACCACCCAGCCAGTCGGATCGGCAGACCGCCGAGGACACCGGCGCACGGATTCGCGACGACTTCGCGGGCAAAGCCCTGAGCACGCTGTCACTGCTAACCGAGCTGGCCCACCTGCTGGAGCCGAGGGGCGGCGGGACCCTGGCGGTGCTCTCGTCGGTGGCCGGCGAGCGCGGGCGGCGGACCGATCCCCTCTCCAGCGCCGCGCTGGCCTCGGTAACGGTCTTCCTGCAAGGGCTGCGTGGCCGGCTGGGCGCGGCCGGGGTGCAGGTGCTAACCGTCAAGCTCGGCCCAGCGGACGGACCCTATGGCCAGATCATGGCGCTCCCCGAGCCGTCGCGGATCGCCCGCCGCATCGTGCGGGCGGTGGATCGGCGGCGCGACCTGGTCTACGCGCCCGCCCTCTGGGCACCGGCGGCCTGGCTGCTCCGGGCCCTGCCGGAGGCGGTGCTCAAACGCCTGCCGTTCTGAGGGATCGCCGCGGACGAGACGGGCCGACGATCGCGGCTAGTTGATCGTGCGCGCTGGCCCCGGCGGCAGTAGCCTGGCCTGCATCTGCGCCAGCCGCCCGCGGGCAGCGGTCATATCCACGGAGTGCGACTCCAGGCGGGCGAGCAGCTCGCTCGCCTGACTGACCAGCAGGGCGACCTGCCCCGGGTCGAACAGATCCAACGCGGCCTCGACCTCGTCGGGCCCCGCGCTGAGCAGGCTGGGGACCAGCTCTTCCGACGCGATCGGGGTCTCCGGGTGCAGGATGTCCACGACCAGGGGCTGTTGCAGGAGGCCGAAGTGAATGGCGCGGGCGGACTCCTCGTCGTCCAGCTCCTGTCGGGCGAGCGGGTCCGGGCCCGCGGAGCGGCGGATTACCTTCATGATCACGCCGATCAGCTTGGCGATCGACTCCCGCTCCCAGCGGTGATCCTCGGGCAGGCCGCAGGCCTGTTCGTAGTGCCGCTCCAGCTCCTCCTTGAGCCCGAGCACGGTCTCGCTGCCCGCATCGGGTGGCAGGTCCACCGCCCGCTGCACCAGGGCGCGAAAGGACGCGCGGAATGCCTCCATCTCCTCGTGATCTAGGCGCTGGGCCTCCAGCAGGACCTCGGGCGCGACCTCTTCGGGCGGCCAGGCGAACAGGGGATTCTCGTGACGCCGGCGCAGATGGCGCTCGCGCCGGCCGGGCTTATGGGTGAAGGGCAGCTCCACGATCAGCGCCTTGGCGGAACCAGGGCCTCGTAGAGGGCGGAGTAGTCCTGCTCGCCGTAGCCCTGACCAAGGGCGCGGATGCAAGCGGCCTCGATGGTGGTGATCAGCGCCGTGTCGAGCCCGGCCTGCTCGGCCACGGTGCGGAACAGCCGGACATCTTTGAGCAGGTGCTTGAGGGGAAAGTTGGCCTGGCCGTAGGCGTGGGTCAGGTATTTGTCGAGCTTCTTGTCGAAGGTGGGCGCATAGAGCGCGCTGCCGCGCAGGAGCTCCATGAACTGGGCCGGGTCTATACCCTCCGCCCGGATCAGCCCAAGGCTCAAAGCGAAGGTTGCGGTCAGCCCCGCGATGAGCTGGTTCATCGCGAGCTTGAGCGCCGCCGCCTGGCCGACGGCACCGATCCGCCGGGGCTCGCGGCCGAGGGCCTGGAGCACCGGCAGGCAGCGCTCGAAGAGCCCTGGGTCGCCGCCCGCCATGACGATCAACCGCCCCTCGCGCGCCTCGGGCAGGCTGCCGAGGACCGGGGCTTCCAGGTACTCCCCGCCAGCGGCTCGCACCCGCCGCGCAAGGGCGCGGCTCTCGGCCGGAGCGATGGTCCCCATTTGCACCAGGGCGAGACCGGCCAGCCCCGACTCGGTCCCGGGGGCGAACAGCGTCGCTGTGATCGCCGCCGCGTCGGCAAGGACCAGGACCGCCGCCTCCGCTTCCGCCAGGGCCTCTGCCGGCGTCGCGGCGAGCGGGATCCCCGCCTCGGCCAGGGCCTCGGCCCGCTGCGGGCTGCGGTTCCAGCCGACGACGTCGAGCCCTTGCGCCCGCAGCCGCAGCGCAATGGCACTGCCCATCAGCCCGAGACCCAGGACGGCGATCTTCATGCCGTGATCTCCCCCTCGCGCCTACGCAATAGCGCGATGACCGGCCGGGTATCCGGCCGCACGCCGCGCCAGATGATAAAGGACTCCGCCGCCTGCTCCACCAGCATGCCCAGCCCATCGAGCGCACGCCCGGCGCCATGGTCGGCACCCCAACGGCAGAAGGCAGTCGGCTCGTCGCCGTAGAGCATGTCGTAGGTCCACCCGCCCTCGGCGAGACAGTCGTCGGGCAGCGGCGGGACCTCGCCGGTCAGCCCGGCCGAGGTGGCGTTGATGATGAGGTCGAACCTCTGGCCAGTAAGGGCCGCCAGCCCGCAGCCGCTCACCGGCCCCAGGCCCTTCGCGGCGGCGGCCAGCTCCAAGGCGCGCGCCGCAGTGCGGTTGGCGATGACGAGCTCGGCGACCCCGGTCTCCAGCAGCGGGCGGAGCACCCCGCGCGCCGCGCCACCGGCGCCAAGCAAGAGGACGCGCCTTCCGGCGAAGGCGAAGCCGTGATTGACCGCGAGGTCCCGCACCAGACCAGGTCCGTCGGTGTTGTCGCCCGCGATCACTCCATCGGGCAGCGGGGTCAGGGTGTTGACCGCCCCGGCGCTCTGCGCGCGCGGGCTGCGCCGCTCGGCCAGCGCCCAGGCCTGCTCCTTGAAGGGGACGGTGACGTTCAGCCCGCGCCCACCGTCGGCGAAGAAGCGCCGCACGTCACCGGCGAAGTCGTCCAGGCTCCCGAGGATCCGCTCGTAGCTCAGGTCCTGGCCCGTCTGGCGGGCGAACGCGGCGTGGATCCGGGGCGACTTGCTGTGGGCGATGGGGTTGCCGATCACGGCATAGCGGTCGGTCATGGGGGGGCGTCGGCGAGCGCCGAGCGGTGCCGCTCCTGCAGCCAGCGCGCCGCGTCGCGGGCGAAGTAGGTGAGGATCCCGTCGGCCCCGGCGCGCTTGATCGCGAGCAGCGACTCCATCACCACCGCGCGCTCGTCGAGCCAACCGTTCGCGGCGGCGGCCTTGAGCATGGCGTACTCCCCGCTCACCTGGTAGACGAGGGTGGGCGCACCGAAGCGCTCCTTGACCCGGTAGACGATGTCGAGATAGGGCATGCCGGGCTTGACCATGACCATGTCCGCCCCCTCCTGCAGGTCGAGCGCGACCTCGTGCAGGGCCTCATCCGAGTTGGCCGGGTCCATCTGATAGCTGTACTTATTGCCGCCGCCGAGGCTCGCCGCCGAGCCGACCGCGTCGCGGAAGGGGCCGTAGAAGTTGGAGGCGTACTTGGCCGAGTAGGCGAGGATACGGGTGTGGATGTGGCCGGACTGCTCCAGGGCCGCCCGGATCGCGCCGATCCGCCCGTCCATCATGTCCGAGGGCGCCACCACGTCCGCCCCCGCATCGGCGTGCGAGAGGGCCTGACGGGTGAGCACCTCGACCGTCTCGTCGTTGAGCACATAACCGCTCGCGTCGATCAGCCCGTCCTGGCCGTGGGTGGTGAATGGGTCGAGGGCGACGTCGGTGATCACCCCGAGCTCGGGGACGGCGTCCTTGAGCGCCCGCACCGCGCGCTGGGCGAGCCCCTCCGGATTGAACGCCTCACGGGCATCGGCCGACTTGGCCGCGGGTGGGGTGACCGGAAAGATCGCGAGCGCCGGGATACCCAGCGCATGGGTCTCGCGCGCCTGAGCGACCAAGAGGTCGATGGTCAGCCGCTCGACCCCCGGCATGGACGGTACGGGCTCCCGCCGGTCACTTCCCTCGATGACGAACACGGGATGGATCAGGTCGTCCGGGCTCAAACGGGTCTCGCGCATCAGGCGGCGCGAGAACTCGTCGCGGCGCATCCGGCGCATGCGGGTGAGCGGGAAGCCAGAACGCGACGAGCTCTTGACGGTCATGAGGCGGGGTCCCTTGGGATCGCGGCGTGGATACCGGGACGGCTACCATAGCGCACCGCTGCCGCGGGCTCCAAGCGGGGGGCGCTCCTCGACACCGCCCCCGTTTCGGCGAGCCCGGAGGGCTGATAGACTGAACGCAGTTTCAGCATATTCTGATGGTTGCGATGTTTAAGGCCCATCACCCCAGCCCCCACATTTACGTCGTCGACCAGCCGGATTTCGCCGAGCAGGTCATCCAGGCCTCGCACGTGGGCCCGGTCCTGGTCGATTTCTGGGCCGACTGGTGCGCCCCGTGCCACGCCCTGGCGCCGCACCTGGAGCGGGTCGTCGACGAGCACCAGGGGGCGATCCGGCTGGCCAAGGTCGAGGTGGACGAGGGGGAGAACATGAAGCTCGCCGGACACTACCGGCTGCGCGGCTTCCCGACCGTGATCCTCTTCCAGCGGGGCGAGGAGCGCGGGCGCTTCAGCGGCTCGCGCTCCAGCCACCAGATCCGCGACTGGCTGCAAGAGCATCTGGAACCGACGCCGGCGACGATGGTCGCAGCCAATTGACGCCAAGAAACCAAGGAGATTCGCCATGGCCCTATTGATGCCCCTGCCGCGGGCGCTGCCGCTCCGCAGCCGCGGACTCGCTGCCGCCCTCTTTACCGCCGCGCTGCTCGTGATCGCCGCCCCGGTACAGCTCGCGGCCAACGAGCCCCTGAGCGCGCCGCAGCAGGTGATCCAGCAGGTCTCGGACGGGCTGATGCGCGTACTGCGCGAGGATCGGTCCCTGCTTCAAAACGATCCGGCGTACGTGCACCGCCTGGTGGACGAGCTCTTCCTGCCGCACGTCGACTTCGACCGGGTCTCGGCCCTGGTGCTCGGACCGCACTGGCGTCAGGCCAGCCAGGCGCAGCGGGCGCAGTTCCGCGAGGCCTTCAAGGGCCTGCTCATCCACACCTACGCCTCGGCGCTCAACGAGCTCAGCGAGTGGCAGATCCGCTTCCCGCCGGAGCGGCCCTCGGCCTCCGGCCGCGACCTGACGGTACGGACGCAGGTCATGCGCCCGGGCGGCGAGCCGATCGACGTCGACTACCGGATGCATGAGAAGGGCGGGCAATGGCTCGCCTTCGACGTCTCGGTCGCCGGAGTGAGCCTGCTCAACGCCTACCGCTCGACGTTCACGCAGATGGCGCGCGAGCGGGGCATCGACGGCCTGATCGCGGAGCTGGAGACGCGCAACGCTGCCCGCCGCCAGCCGTCCTGACCAGCCGGCGACTAGCCGGCTTCGGCGAGCCAGTCGCGCGCGACCAGGAAGCGCTCGTAGAGCTCGGCCTCCGGGCTCCAGGGCTCGGGGTGCCAGTCGTAACGCCAGCTCACCTCGGGCGGGAGTGACATGAGGATCGACTCGGTCCGACCGCCCGACTGGAGCCCGAACAGGGTGCCGCGGTCGTAGACCAGGTTGAACTCGACGTAGCGCCCGCGCCGGTACTTCTGGAAGGCCCGCTCGCGCTCGCCGTGTGGCGTGCCGCGGCGGCGCTCGATGATCGGCAGATAGGCCGGGAGATAGTGGTCGCCGACGCTGCGCATGAGCGCGAAGGCCTGGGCGAAGCCGCCAGCGTTCTCGTCGTCGAAGAACAGCCCGCCGATCCCTCGCGGCTCGCCCCGGTGCCTGAGGAAGAAGTAGTCGTCGCACCAGCGCTTGAGCCGCGGATAGACCTCCGGCCCGAACGGGGCGCAGGCCTCGCGCGCGGTGCGGTGCCAGTGGACCGCGTCCTCCTCGAAGCCGTAATAGGGCGTGAGGTCGAAGCCCCCGCCGAACCACCAGACCGGCGGCTCGCCCTCGCGCTCGGCGATGAAGAAGCGCACGTTGGCGTGCGAGGTCGGCACGTAGGGGTTGCGCGGGTGCATCACCAGCGAAACGCCCATCGCCTGGAAGGCGCGCCCGGCAAGCTCCGGCCGATGCGCCGTCGCGGACGGTGGCAGGTTGGTCCCGAACACATGCGAGAAATTGATCCCGCCCTGCTCGAAGAGCGCCCCGGCGGCCATCACCCGCGTCCGGCCACCGCCCCCGCCGGGTCGCTCCCAGGCATCCTCGCGGAAGCGCGCCAGGCCGTCGGCGGATTCGAAGGCGGCGCATATGCGGTCCTGCAGATCGAGCAGATAGGTCCGCACGGCCCCGATATCGGGCTGATCGTTCATCGCGGCTCCTCCGGTCTCGTTGTGGTGGTCAACCCGGCGCGGGGCGGCGCGATGGTACCCGAAGCCCGCGTGGAGGTCAGTCACACCAGCCGAGCGGCGGCCGCGGCTAGCGACCGGCCGGGTCGATCAGCTCCAGCCAGTGGACCACCCGGGGTCCGCTGGCGGCCTGGAGGTGGAGCTGGCAGCCGATGTTGGCGGTGGCGATGACCTCAGGCTCACCCGACTCCAGGGCCGCGAGCTTGTTGGCGCGGAGCTGGGCCGAGAGCTCGGGCTGGGTGATCGAGTAGGTCCCCGCCGAGCCGCAGCAGAGGTGGGCGTCGGGGACCACCGTCAGATCGAAGCCCAGGCGGGCGAGGATTGGCTCGACCACCTGGCGCAGTCCCTGCCCGTGCTGGAGGGTGCAGGGCGAGTGGAAGGCGACTCGTTGGCCACGACCGGGCGAACCGAGCGGGCCCAGGTCCTCGCCCGCGAGCACCTCGACGGGGTCGCGGACCAGCGCGGCGATCCGCCGGGCCTTCTCGGCGTAGGCGCGATCGTGCCGCAAGATCTCGCCGTACTCCTTGACCACCGCCCCGCACCCGCTCGCGCTGACGACTATGGCCTCGCAGCCGGCCTCGACCTCGGGCCACCAGGCGTCGATGTTGCGGCGCATGGCGGCCAGGGCCTCGTCGTGGGCATTCAGGTGATAGGCCGCCGCGCCGCAGCAGCCGGCGCCCGGCGCCTCGATGAGATCGATCCCGAGCCGCGCCAGCACGCGCGCGGCGACGGCATTGGTGCGCGGGGTGGCGACTGACTGCACGCAGCCCGCGAGCGCGAGCATCCGCCGGCCACCTGCGGGCCGAGGCCAGTCGCCGGCGACCTGGGGCGGCGGGACCTTGGCCTTGAGCAAGGCCGGCAAGAGCGGCCGCACCGCCTGCCCGAGCCGGAGCAAAGGCCCGAAGCGCCGCGGGTACGGCACCAGCTTCACCAAGGCCCAGCGCAGCAGCCGCTCGCTCAGCGGACGCCTGACCCGCTCCTCGACGAAGGCGCGGCCGATGTCGGCGAGGCGCGCGTAGCGCACCCCCGAGGGGCAGGTGGTCTCGCAAGAGCGGCAGGTCAGGCAGCGGTCGAGGTGGACCTGGGTGGTGCGGGTCGGGGTCTGGCCCTCCAGCACCAGCTTGATCTGGTAGATCCGCCCGCGCGGGCCGTCGAGCTCGTCGCCGAGGAGCTGGTAGGTCGGACAGGTGGCGGTGCAGAAGCCGCAGTGCACGCAGGCGCGCAGGATGGCATCGGCCTCCTGGCCCTCGGGGGTCGCGAGCAGCTCGGGGACGAGCTCGGTCTGCATGGCGGAAACCTGTGGGCGTCAGAGATCGGCGTAGAGCCGCCCGGGATTGAGCAGGCCGTCGGGATCGAAGGCCTGCTTGAGCCGCCGGTGGAGCGTCATGAGGACGGCCGGCAGCGGGTGGAAGACCTCCCCCGAGCGGTCGCCGCCCCGGAACAGGCTCGCGTGCCCGCCGGCCCTCGTCACGACCTCACGGATCGCATCGGCCGGGGCGTCGCTGCGCAGCCAGCGCTGCGCCCCGCCCCACTCGATGAGCTGCTTGCCGGGCAGGGCGAGTGGCGGTGCCGCCTGCGGGACCGAGAGCCGCCAGAGCGGGGTATTGCCGGCGAAGAAGCCGTGACCCTGCTCGCGGATCTTCTCGCGCCAGAAGGACTCGGCGCCCGCCAGGGGCTCGCCGCCGATTTCGGCCGCGGCCTGGGCGACCCCCTTTTCGGCACCCGAGAGGCGGACGTAGAGACGCTCGCCGTCGTAGCAGGTGGCGGTGACCGGCAAGGGCCGGCCGGCCCAGCGGTTCATCAGCTCGATCGCCTGCGCCGGGTCGCGCTCCTGGCTCAGGGTGCGGGTCGCGGCTGGGGCGGGTAGGACCTTGAGGCTCAGCTCCAGCAGCACCCCGAGCGTGCCGTAAGCCCCGGTCATGAGGCGGGAGACGTCGTAGCCCGCGACGTTCTTCATCACCTCGCCGCCGAAGCGCAGGATCTCGCCGCGCCCGGTGAGCACCCGGGTTCCGAGCACCAGATCGCGCGCCGCCCCGAGGTAGGGCCGTGCGGGGCCGGACAGGCCGCAGGCGATGGTCCCGCCGAGGGTGGCGCCGGGGCCGAAGCGGGGCGGCTCGAAGGGGAGCATCTGCCCCGCCTCGGCGAGCGCCGACTCGATCTCCTCCAGGGTCGTCCCGCCGCGGGCCGTGAGGACCAGCTCCTTCGGCTGGTAGTTGACGATCCCGCTATGCCCAGCGACGTCCAACGGCTCGCCCTGCGGCGCCCGCCCGAGAAAGGCCTTGGACCCGCCGCCGCGGATCGCTAGGGGCCGTTTGGCCGCGATCGCGGCGCAGACGGCGTACTGGAGTCTCTCGCTGTCGTCGTTGCTCACATCGATCCTGGTTCTCGGCGGGATTCGGTCCGCGCGACCGACCTTACCGCGCTCAGGCAACTTGATAGATCGCGGGGCGAAACCGCGGAGGCGGGATCGCCTTTCCGTTCGCGCGTGCGGCATCGATCCAAGCTGCCTTTGCAACCAGAACCTCACGGAGGGCATCCTCGGGGGTTTCGCCAAAGGCCGAGCAATACCTCAAATCCGGGATGTCGGCGATATAGCCTTCGTCCTCGTCGCTGTAGAAGATATTGATGTGATAATCCTTCATGCATCGTCCTCCAGCCTCAGGTCATGAGCCTCGATCACTTGGAGCAACTGCTTAACCTGATACGGCTTAGCCTTTCCCTTCACGCTCTGAAACGTCAACATCTCGCCAACAGCCTTGTTGATGTAGACATGGTGACTTCCGTTAATTCGGTCGAGCCGAATGCCTCAGCGCACGCCGTCAGATCGTCAAAGCTCAGATTCTTGGAGCCTGACAGAGCTCGCCGCAGCAGCTTCTGCTTCTTTGTCACGACCGCCGATTCCCGTCCGCTCCGGAAACCCCGCGACCTCGCCGCAAGCCACAATCCCAAATCCGCAATCCCAAATCTCCCTCAGTGCTCATGCCGATGCTGAGGTAGCTGCCGGTACTCCGAGCAGCGCCTCGGCGTCGGCACCCCTTTGCCGGGGTTGAGCAGCTCCTTGGGATCGAAGGCGCGCTTGACCGCATTGAACTGGTGCAGCTCCTCGGGGCTGAACTGCACACACATCTGGCGGATCTTCTCGATGCCGACCCCGTGCTCTCCGGTGATGGTGCCGCCGACCTCGACGCAGAGCTCCAGGATCTTGCCGCCGAGCTCCTCGGTGCGCTCCAGCTCACCGGGGTTGTTGGCGTTGTAGAGGATCAAGGGGTGCATGTTTCCGTCGCCGGCGTGGAAGACGTTGGCCACGGGCAGGCCGTACTCGGCCGAGAGCTCGGCGGTGCGGCGTAGGACCTCGGGGAGCTTGCGCCGCGGGATGGTTCCGTCCATGCAGTAATAGTCGGGCGACAGGCGCCCGACGGCCGGGAAGGCGGCCTTACGACCCTGCCAGAAGCGCAGCCGCTCGGCCTCGTCGCGGGCCGTGCGCACCTCGGTCGCGCCGCTGGCGAGCAGGAGCTCGCGCACCCGCGCGATGTGCTCGGAGACCTCCTGGTTGGTGCCGTCGACCTCGCACAGCAGGATGGCCGCCGCGTCCGTAGGGTAGCCGGCGTGGACGAAGGCCTCGGCCGCCTGGATCGCCGGCCCGTCCATCATCTCGAGCCCCGCGGGGATGATGCCGGCGGCGATGATCTCGCCGACCGCGGCCCCGGCCTTCTCGACATCGTCATAGGCGGCGAGCACCACCTGGGCGCGCTCGGGCTTGGGCAGCAGGCGCACGCAGACCTCGGTGACAACGCCGAGCATCCCCTCGGAGCCGATGAAGAGCGCGAGCAGGTCGTAACCCGGGGCGTCCAGGCCCTCGCCGCCAAGCTGCACCAGCTCCCCGTCCATGGTGATGAGCCGCACGGCGAGCACGTTGTGCACGGTGAGCCCGTACTTCAGGCAGTGCACGCCGCCCGAGTTCTCCGCGACGTTGCCGCCGATGGTGCAGGCGATCTGCGAAGAGGGGTCCGGGGCGTAATAGAGCCCGTGGACCGCCGCCGCCTCGGAGATGGCGAGGTTGCGCACCCCGGGCTGGACCCAGGCGGTGCGGTTGACCGGGTCGATCGACAGGATCCGGTTGAATCGGGCCAGGCTCAGCACGATGCCGTCGGCGAGCGGCAGGGCCCCGCCGGAGAGCCCGGTGCCGGCACCGCGGGCCACCACCGGGACCTCGCGCTCCGCGCACAGCCGCAGGATGCGGCGGACCTCGTCGACCGTGCGCGGCAGGACGACCAGGAGCGGGAGCTGGCGGTAGGCCGAGAGCCCGTCGCACTCGTAGGGGCGCAGCTCCTCCTCCTGCTCCAGGAGGGCATCGGCGGGGAGGAAGGCGCGGAGCGCGCGCCGTAGGTCCGCCCGGCGGACGGGATCGGGGGCTGGCCGTTGCGGCAGGTGGACGCTCATGCGCGCGATCCTCGGGGCGCGTCGCTCGGGGAGCGACGGATCAGACCACAACGACGGAACATAGTCGCGCGATGGGGCTTTCGCAATCTAGAATTCCCGCCACCATGTGAAATTTTGAGCCACTCCGATGACCAAGACTGCGATCCAGGTGATCGACCGCGCGGCGGCGCTGCTCGACGCCCTCGCCCGCGCGGGTGGCATCGCCAACCTCAAGGTGCTCTCGGCCGACACCGGGCTCCATCCGTCGACCGCCTCGCGCATCCTCACCTCCTTGATGGCCCACGGCTATGTCGAGCGCGAGGGCTCGGGGCGCTACAAGCTCGGGGTGCGCCTGCTACAGCTCGCGGCCAAGGTCGGCACCCAGCTCGATGTGCGCCGGCTCGCCCCGCCGGTGATGGAGTGGCTGCGCGACCAAGTGGGGGAGACGGTGAACCTGAGCCTGCGCGACCGCGACGAGGTGGTCTATGTGGAGCGCGTCACCTCCAGCCAGATGATGCGGGTCGAGCAGGTGGTCGGCAGCCGCGCCCCACTGCACGTGACCGCGGTCGGCAAGCTCTTCCTCGGGGTGGGAGGGGACTCCGAGGTGCGCTCCTACGCCCTGCGGACCGGGCTGCCGCCCTACACGCGCCACAGCATCCGCGAGGCGGAGACCTTGGTGCGCGAGGCGCGCCAGGCGGTCGCGCAGGGTTACGCCTTCGACGACGAGGAGGCCGAGCTTGGCGTGGGCTGCATCGGCGTGCTGGTGCGCGACGCCGAGGGGCGGGCGGTCGCCGGGCTCTCGGTCTCGGCCCCGCGGGAGCGCCGCCAGGACGCCTGGGTGCCGCTCGTCAAAGAGGCCGGGGCGCGGCTGTCTGAGCGCCTTGGATACGACCCCGACGGGATGCATCAGCCCGCGGACGCCCCACGGCCGCCGCACTGAGCAGGGGCCCGCGCCGCAACCCGGCGAGCGCAGACGGCCGCTCGGACGGGCATCACCCGGACGAGCGGTCAGAGTTTCGGGGCGACCTGCGCAGGCGCACCTGCGCGGGGTTGAGGATCAAGCCGCCTGGCGATGTGGCCCGCGAAAGTGACCCGCGATGTTGACCACCACGGGATGACCGCTACAGTCGGTCTGCCAGCACTCCAGGTCGCGGTTCCACATGACGATCAGGCGCGAAAAGGCATCCGGGTCCACCGCACCCTCACACTGAATCTCCTTCGGGTCGAGCACGAGGAACACATCCTCTCGATCCTCGACCGACAATACAGCGAATTGCCCGCGGAAGTGCCCACAGCCTTCGCAGCCGATCCCAAACAACTGGATGACGTCACCGGCTTGCGGGAGCCTGCTCATGTCTCTTACTCCACAACTCCGACCTTACCACCCCTCGACCCCGGATACGGCCTTACGCCGATGTCCGGCTCATGCGACCGAGGGTCACCGTGCAGCCCATGGGTGGCACCGAGCCTACCCCCAGGCAGCGTAAGCATATTAGCGCGGACTTCGGTTTGCTGCATTGCGAAATGTGGCACGAACCCGGCCGCAAACCGCCAACCGGTGCACAGATTCCGATACCCCCGCGGCCAAGCCGGGGCCACCGGCAAACGACCCAGAGGACCGCGTTAAGGAGCACGGCTCGGCGAGCGGCGCCTCCGGCGGTCCGCGGCGGCGCTGGTCGTCGCGGACGCTTGCGGTCTATCCGTCCCGTTGGTCAGCGCCACCGCTGAGGGACAACGCCCGCAGCCGCACCGGCAGGTTGGTGAGCCGCCGCCCCGAGTCGGCCCGTTTGACCGCCATCGCGAGCGCCCGCGGCTCGGCGATCAGGACTACCAGGCGCCGCCCGCGGGTCACCGCGGTATAGAGCAGGTTGCGCTGGAGCAGGCTGTAATGCTGGGCGGCGAGCGGGATGACCACCGCTGGGTACTCGCAGCCCTGGGCCTTGTGCACCGTGGTCGCATAGGCGAGGGCCAGCTCGTCGAGCTCGCCCGGCTCGTACTCGACGCCGCGCCCGTCAAACTCGACCAGGACCCCGTCCTCGTCGATGCGCCGGATACGTCCGATATCGCCGTTGAAGACCTCCTTGTCGTAGTTGTTGACGGTCTGGATGACCTTGTCGCCCGGGGCGTAGGTCCAGCCAAAACGGCTGATGCGGGGCTCGCCGTCGGGATTGAGTCGCTGCTGGAGCTCGACATTGAGCGCCCGCGCCCCCAATCCACCGCGGTTCATCGGGGTCAGAATTTGGATCTCCTCTACGGGGTGCAACCCAAAGCGCCGGGGAATGCGCTCGGTGACCACCTGGAGCAGCCGCTGGTGAATCTCCTCCGGGCCCTCGCAGGGGATGAGGTAGAAGTCGCTCGCCGCGGCCTCCGCGCCGGGGCGCTCGGGCATCTGCCCCGCGTTGATGCGGTGGGCGTTGACCACGATGCGCGAGGCCGCCGCCTGGCGGAAGACCTCGGTCAGCCGAGCCGTCGTGACCACCCCGGAGCCGATTAGGTCCGCCAGCACGCTGCCCGGGCCAACCGAGGGGAGCTGGTCCACGTCCCCCACCAAGAGCACCGCCGCTGGCGTCGGGACCGCCCGCAGGAGCTGGTTCATCAGCGGCAGGTCGACCATCGACACCTCATCGACGACCAGCAGGTCAGTCTCCAGCGGCGAGTACTGGTCGCGGCGGAAGGCCATGAGCTTGGGGTCAAACTCCAGCAGGCGGTGGATCGTCTTGGCCTCCAGCCCGGTCGACTCGGCGAGCCGCTTGGCCGCCCGCCCGGTGGGGGCGCAGAGCAGCACCGACACCCCCTTGGCCCGCAGGATGCGCAGGATGCTGTTGACCACTGTGGTCTTGCCCACCCCCGGCCCGCCGGTGATGACCGTGAGCTTGCCGTTGATCGCCGCGGCCACCGCGGCGCGCTGGGAGGCCGAAAGGCCGAGCCCGGTCTGACGCTCGACCCAGGGGATGGCCGCCTCCGGGTCGATCGGCCCCCAGAGCGGCGGCTGGCGCTGCAGCCGCGCGACGCTCATCGCGACCCCTTGCTCGGCCCGCTGCAGGGGGACGAGAAAGAGCGCGGTCTGGCCCTCGATCGGCTCCTCGACCAGGTGCTCCTCGACGAGCTCGGCGGCGACCGCCTGCGCGATGATCGGCGCCGGGATGCCAAGCAGGGCCTCGGCCTGCGCCTCGAGCCGGCCGCGGAAGGCGGCGCAGTGACCCTGGGCGGCGATCTCCTGGAGGACATGGCGCACCCCAGCCTGGGCGCGGATCAGGGAGTCCGGCGGGATACCAAGCTTGGCGGCGATGGCGTCGGCGGTCTTGAAGCCGATCCCGTGGATGTCCAACGCCAGCCGGTACGGGTTCTCACGGACGCGCTCGATCGCGGCCTCGCCATAGGTCTTGAAGATGCGCACCGCGCGTGCCGTGCCCACCCCTTGGGACTGGAGGAAGACCATGATCTCCCGGATCACCTTCTGCTCGGCCCAGGCGCGGGTGACCCGCTCCTTGCGCTTGGGTCCAATCCCGGGAAGCTCCAGCAGGCGATCGGGGTTGTCCTCAATGACGTCAAAGACCCGCTCGCCAAAGGCGCCCACCAGCTTCTTTGCGAAGTGTGGACCTATGCCCTTGACCATCCCCGAGCCAAGGTACTTCTCGATCCCCTCGCGGGTGCTCGGCGGGATCACGCGCAGCGCTTGGGCCTGAAACTGCAGGCCGTGCTGTCGATCGTTGACCCAGCGCCCCTCGCACTGGATGTACTCGCCGGGGGTAACGCTGGCCGCGGTACCGACCACGGTCACCAGCTCGCGCTGCCCCCGCACCCGGACCCGCAGGACGCAGAAGCCGCTCTCCTCGCTGTGGAAGGTGACCCGCTCGACCGCGCCGCCGAGTGGCTCGCTCGGCGGTCCGACGGGGTACGAGGGCTCGGTCATGATCGCTCGCGGTCCTTTCCCGCTAGTCGCGGGTCCTTGAGTGTAAGTTGACGCGCGGCCCGGGCAGCGGCCCGCTCGCCAAAACGGGGCGAGGTCGGCTACCGTAAGCGCCCTTCGCCCAAGGCAAGCGCAGCCAACCCGACGTCCTCCGCATGCCCCCGTCCTTCGACCTCAGCTACCGCGTCTGCCCCACATCGCCCGAGGCGCACCTGTTTACCGTCGAGCTGGAGATCGCGCGCCCGCCCGCAGTGGAGCTGAGGCTCGACCTGCCGGCCTGGATACCCGGCAGCTACATGATCCGCGACTTCGCGCGAAACCTGGTCGCCATTGAGGCTGACGACGCGCAGGGCCCGGTGCCGATCGAGAAGCTCGACAAGCAGACCTGGCGCCTGCCGGTGCGCGGCGGTTCGGTACGGGTGCGCTGGCGTGTGTACGCCTGGGACCTCTCAGTGCGCGGCGCGCACCTCGACACGAGCCACGCCTACTTCAACGGCGCGGCGCTCTTGCTGCGTGTCGCCGACCTCGTCGATCGGCCCTGCCACATCGCGCTCGCCCCGCCCCCAGGGGAAGGCTATGCCGACTGGCGGGTCGCCACCAGCCTGGCCCCGTTGGAAGCCGAGCCCTACGGCTTCGGCACCTACCGGGCCGACGACTACGAGGACCTGATCGACCACCCAGTCGAGATGGGCTGTTTCACCCTGGTGCCGTTCGCGGTTCGCGGGATGCCGCATGCGCTCGCCATCACCGGGCGCCACCGCGCGGACGAGGGCCGGCTCCAGCGCGACCTCACCAAGGTCTGCGAGCAGCACGCCGCGCTCTTCGACGAGCTGCCGCTCGACCGCTATCTCTTCCTAACCACCGTGGTCGGCGACGGCTACGGCGGGCTGGAGCACCGCTTCAGCACCAGCCTGCTCGCGAGCCGCGCCGACCTGCCGGGCCCCGGCGACGAGGCGCCGAGCGAGGGCTACCGGCGCTTCCTCGGACTCGCCAGCCACGAATACTTCCACCTCTGGCACGTCAAGCGCATCCGCCCGCGCGCGCTTGCCGAGGCCGACCTCTCGCGCGAGACCCACACGCGGCTGCTCTGGGCCTTCGAGGGGATCACCTCGTACTACGACGACCTCGCCCTGGTCCGCTCCGGCGTCATCGACGAGCGGGCCTACCTCGAGCTGCTCGCCCAGGGCATCACCCGTGTCCTGCGCACCCCGGGGCGGCTCGTGCAGACGCTCGCCGAGTCGAGCTTCGACGCCTGGACCAAGCTCTACAAGGCGGACGAGAACGCACCCAATGCCATCGTGAGCTATTACGCCAAGGGCGCGCTCGTGGCGCTGGCGCTCGACCTGACCATGCGCCTCGGGACCGACGGTGCCCGGTCGCTCGACCACCTGATGCGCGCCCTGTGGGGGCGCCACGGCCGCACCGGCATCGGGGTCGAGGAGCGCGGGATCGAGGCCCTCGCCGAGGAGGTCTCGGGGCTCGATCTGGGGGCCTTCTTCGCCCAGGCGCTCGACTCGACCGAGGACCTGGACCTCGCCCCGCTGCTTGCCGGCTTCGGCATCGAGCTCCGCCTGCGGCCCGCCCGCGGGCCCAAGGACCAGGGTGGCGTCGGTAACGGCGAGCCCGCCCCTGCCCGACCGCCGCCGACGCTCGGCGTTCGCCTCCAGCCAGCGGGCTCGGAGCCGATCCTGCAGAACGTCCTGACCGGGAGCGCGGCGGAGCGGGCCGGCCTCGCCCCCGGCGACACGCTGATCGCCATCGACGGTCTGCGGGTCACCCGCGATAACCTCGATGGCCTGCTCGCGCGCTTCCCCGAGGGCGCCGAGGTACGCGTGCACGCCTTCCGCCGCGACGAACTGATCGAGGTCCGCGCGCGCCCCCTGCCCGCCCCCGCCGACACCTGCGAGCTGGCGCTCATGAGCAACGTCCCGCCCGCCGCCGAGCGCCGCGCCGCCTGGCTGGGACGCAACGGCTGAGACTGCGGCATGGCGACCTACCGGCAGGTCCTGCGCATCCTCGCCGACGGCGAGCGGCACTCCGGCGCCGAGCTGGCGCAGACGCTGGGGGTCAGCCGAGCCGCGGTGTGGAAGGCGGTGCGCAAGGCGGAGACCAGCCTGGGGCTCCAGATCGAGACCCAGCGCGGCCGAGGCTACCGGCTGCAGGCGCCGCTCGATCTCCTCGACTCCGCGCGCATCCTGGAGGCGATCGAGCCGAGCCAGCGCCGGCACCTCGCCCGGATCGAGATCCACGACGAGATCGACTCGACCAACAGCCACTTGATGCGGGCCGCCCGCGGCGGTGCTGCCGCGGGGACGCTCTGCCTCGCCGAGCGCCAAAGCGCGGGGCGCGGGCGTCACGGGCGGAGCTGGGTCTCGCCCTACGGGAGCAATCTCTACCTCTCGCTCCTCTGGCGCTTCGAGCTCGGCCCAGCACAGCTCGGGGGATTGAGCCTCGCCGCCGGCACCGCGGTCGCTGCGGCGCTGAGCGCCGAAGGGGTCGCGGAGATCGGCCTGAAGTGGCCCAACGATATCCTCTGGCGCGGGCGCAAGCTGGCCGGTCTGCTCTTGGAGCTGGCGGGCGAGGCGACCGGGCCGAGCCAGGTGGTCATCGGGGTCGGAGTCAACACGCGCCTCGGCGCGGCCGGCACCGCCATCGACCAGCCCTGGGCCGATCTCGACGAGATCCTCGGCGCCCAGGGCTATGACCGCAACCGCCTCGCCGGCCGGGTCGCCGCACGCCTGCTCGGCGCGGTCGCGCGCTATGCCCAGGACGGTCTTGCCCCCTTCCTCGCGGAGTGGGAGGCGCGCGATCCTTACCTCGGCGCCCCGGTCGAGCTGCATCTCGGCGAGCGGCGCATCGTCGGCCGCCACGCCGGGATCACCGAGCAGGGCGCCCTGCGCCTCGCCACCACCGCGGGGGTACAGACCTTCCTCGCCGGCGAGGTGAGCCTGCGCCCCCCGACCGGCGGCCCCCGCTGAGCGGCACCCGAGCGGAGCTATCCGGTGGATCTCCTCATCGACCTTGGTAACACCAGCCTCAAGTGGGCGACATGGGGCTCGGGGGGCGGCACGGCCATGCGCAGCCTGTGCCACCACGGCGGCCTGCCGCTCGATCTGCACGCGGCCTGGGAGTCCCTGCCGGCGCCGGAGCGGATACTGGTCGGCAACGTCGCCGGCGATGCCCTTGGCGCCGAGCTGATCCGCGCCTGTCAGGCGCACTGGGGGATAGCCCCCCGCTTCGCCCGCACCCGCGCCGAGTGCTGCGGTGTGCGCGTCGCCTACGCGGAGCCTGAGCGGCTCGGGGTCGACCGCTGGCTCGCCCTGCTCGCGGCGCACGGCGACTGCGCCAGCGCGGTGCTCATCGTGGACGCCGGGACCGCCGTCACCTACGATGCGCTCCTCGCCGATGGCCGCCACCTGGGCGGGCTGATCCTGCCCGGGATGCGCCTAATGCGCGAGGCCGTGCTCACTCGGACCCAGATCCCGCCCGTCGTGCCGGAGGAGTCGCCGGAGCCCTGGGCCCGCGATACCGCGACCGCCGTCGCTAACGGCGCGATCCAGGCGCCAGCCGCCCTGACCGAGCGCTTGTGGGACCGGCTGCGGGACCAGGCCGACGCCGAGCCCGAGCTGATCCTCACCGGAGGCGATGGCGAACGGTTGCTCGCCGCGCTCGACCGGCCGGCGCGGCTCGTCCCCGACCTGGTGCTCCGCGGCCTCGCCCTGCTCGCTTAAGGACCGATCATGCTGCCCTGGATCTTTGTCGTGCTCCTCGCGCTCAACCTGGCCCTATTCCTGTGGGGCTATCGCAACGAGCACCTGCGCGAGCCGCCGCTGCCCCCCGTGCCGGCGGGCCAATTCGAGATCCGGCTGCTCTCCGAGGTCGAACGGGCGCCGTCCGCTCCCGCGGGGACCGACCAGCCGCGAGCAGAGCCTGAAACCGAACGGGGCGCTCCCGGCGCGAGGGATGCCCCCACTAGGGCCGCCACAGAGGCAACCACTGAGGGCCAGGCCCCTGCCGACGACCTCTTCGAGCCCGCAGGCAGCAGCGAGGATGCCTGGGTCGAGCGGGCGTTGACCGGGGACGCCGCGACGGGAGAGCCCGCCTCGCTGACACCGCCCGCGGGGTCAGAGCCACCGATCGACCCAGAGCCCGGAGAACAGTGGGCCCCCGCTGGCCCCGAGTCGGCACCGGTGATCGAACTGGATTCGACGTACGATCCCGCCCCGGAGCCGCTGGTGCCGCCAACCCCGAACGAGCTCCCCGAGCCCACACCCCGCGACATCCCACCGTTTCCGGAGCTCCCGATCCAACAGCCGCGCATCCCGGGCGGGGTGAGCGCCAGCATCGAGGCGACCGTCTGATCCCGGCCGACCCTGGCGTTGTAGCCCCGGGGTCGATCACCTAGAATCCGCCGCGAAACACCCGCCGCCGAGACGCCCCGGGCACGAGCGCGGCCCGTAAGGCGCTCCGTAACGCATCCAAAGC
Organism: Chromatiaceae bacterium; assembly: GCA_025458165.1. Classification (GTDB taxonomy): domain Bacteria; phylum Pseudomonadota; class Gammaproteobacteria; order Chromatiales; family Chromatiaceae; genus JALOTB01. Next base: position 29,815 of record JALOTB010000039.1, read on the forward strand.
TGGCGTAGCTCAGTTGGTAGAGCAGCTGATTTGTAATCAGCCGGTCGGGGGTTCGAATCCCTTCGCCAGCTCCAATCCAGTGACGCACTGAGACCGGTCGACTCGCGTCGCTTCCACTCGACTCAGCGGGGACGGGGGCTCAGGAGTCCCACATCACGTTCTTCTTCTGGGCCGCCGCGGCGCTCAGCAGCTCGATCAGCGGCAGGGCGCGGTGGGCGAGGCTCACGTGGACCTCGTCCTCGTCCGCGCGGGCGGAGCCTTGCGGCTGCGGGTCGAGTGGCGCATCGGGATCGACTGCAACCCGGCGCTTGAGGCGCTCCAGCGCGGCGGGCACGTCATCCGCAAGCAGGGCCCCGGGAACGGCGCCACTGTGGCCCATGAGCTTGAGCAGAGTGACGGCGACGTCGCCGAACATGGTGATGTTGGCGTAAGCGTCGGTGCGGAAGGTAACCAGCATGGCGCGCTCCTTGGCTTGGTTTGGACAGATCGAAGGGGGAACGGGGCCTGCCGCGGCGCCGCCAATCGCGCGCCGGTGCACTCCCCTCCCCATCCGGGCGATTCTGGCGCTCCCGGCGACAACAAGGAAGTAAGGACGGGCCGGACGGGCGGTCGCTCTGAAAACTGCCCCGTATTCGGCTGCGGCGGCAATGGTGTCGAATGAAATACGACCCGGAGTTGACGCGCGTCATTGTGTTGGCGATTGACGGCGCCGGAACGGGTCTTTTCGCCGCCCCGTCGTCTACTGTTGAGCCTGGGATAGAAGTCGATGCAGGGAGTACGCGCGGGGCCACCGGGCAACATGCGACGAGCACTAGTCACCCGATGCATGTCTGAGCACAGCACCAGGCGCGGTCTCCCAATTTCGTGACACGCAGGAGTCTCGCTTCGGCAACACTGGAGGATTTCATGACGACGGCTCACTCGAAACCGATAACGCGCCTCTTGGCTGCGACCTTGCTCATGGCCAGCGTCTCGCTCGCGGGGGCGTCCGGCCAGAAGGACAACGACAGAACCTATTGCCTGGACGTCGAGGTTGGACCTTTCCACATGCAGGTTGACGGAACTTGCACCGTTCGCGACTACCTCGATGGCGACCTGCAGAAGGCCTTCTATCCGTTCACCGTCGATAACCATCTGTTCAACTGCGACGAGCGCATCGACACCGACGGCGACGGCCTGATCACGCTCCCGTTCATCAATGTCCAAGTGCCGGTGTCGGTCAAGGGCCAGGTGGCGGGCACCATCGGCGGTCACGCCTTCAGCGCCGACCTCTTCTGCGCCAGCCTGACCAACAACTACCAGAACTTCCCGACCTTCGGCCTGGCCCAGCCCTTCTTGAGGCAGGGACTGCCTTTCCCACGCATTACCGAGGTCTCGGTCTTCGACGGCGTCATCACCGTTCCGGTCGGAAAGAAGAAGACGCTGGAGATCCCGGTCATCATGGCGACCCGCGCGGCCGGCATCATGCATCTTGAGGCGGAAGACGAAGTCGGCGCCTCGATCACCCACAGCCTGCTCGGGATGCTGGTGATCGACGACCGGGATGAGGCCGAGGTCCTCGACGCCAGCATCGACCTGTTGCTGCAGGGTCACATCTTCTCACCGCAGAGCGTCGAGGACGACGACGGCCCGGCGTGGATCAGGGGCTCGATCTGCAGCGAGAAGCTCGCCAAACTGCTCGACGGCAAACCCGGAAAGGGCCCCAAGAAGTAGGGGCTGACGACACACCACCGCGGTAGCCCGGCGGCCGGCACCCAAGGGTGCCGGCCGCTTTCGTTTCACTCTTGCCCCCCCGCGCGGGACGTTACGACCGACCCGACACGCTCCGCACCGGCTACGGCGGACCAATCACCGGCAGGGCAAGTGCCCGGGGGGACTGGTCACCAGAGAGGACGGAGCGGCTGCGACCTACCGAGCACTGTTGGGCGTTCGTGTGACCCGCCCGCTTCTGCGGCAGCTATGGGTCGGGTCGATTGACAATTATCAATGACAATTTCGATGCTGACTCATTGCTGCCCCAAAAGGGCACCTTGAGCCGTCTGAGTTGCGGGTGCGGGGTAGCGTTCCCCGCCATTGACAGCCGCCTAACCGTTGGAAAACACGAGGATGCGGACACCGCCTTCTCGCTTCGTCGGCAAATTGTGCGGATTGGTAGTTTTCGAGGTCTCCACGCATCCTCGCCGATCCGCCTATGCCAACACCACGATGAGTCCGATGACGCTCGGCGGGTGCGCGCCGGGATAAATGGGAGACGGCGAAAAACTGACATTTCGCAGTTTTTCAAGCTCGCGACCGTCCGAGCATCGTGATGCCATTCACGATTCGATCGAAATTCGCTCGATAGAATGCCTCCCGCCTGAACCAAATAACCAGAGGAAACGTGAATGAAAGCGAGGGCCCTAGTCTCAACCTTACTCCTGGTCGCCACGGCGACCGCATTTGCAGGCGGCGATACCAAAAGGACAGGAGCCCCAGATGATAGCTGGGGTGGCACCACCAACACGGACGACTACCAGCGCTCACTGATCGTGAAATGCCCCGCCGGGACGACCCCGGGAAGCGTTGAGGCCCTCCCCGACGAGCAGGGCGTCGTGATGGTCGTGGAGTGCAACAACGAAGAATAGAAGGCCGGCCGCCTGCACTGTCCGTGGTGACCGCGGCGGGACGAGGACGTCCCGCCGTCGGCGTTCACCCAGTCGAATTCACCTAGTAAGACGCTGATTATTGGCCATCCTGACCAAAATCAGCACGCGGCCCGAGAGGCGCGTCGCTCGGACCGCTTCGTTGTCATCTGCCCAAGCCGTTGAAAATGAAGCGAAGCGAAAATCACACTGTTCGCTTCCCGTCTTGAAAAACCCAAGGGAGGGGATATTTCAAAGTCACCCAGAGTGGGCCGCAAAGGACCACCCGAACCGCCTCGTGTCGGACACTCAACCGATGTCGTCGGTTCGTTGACAACCGCGGATCTCGGAAACGACAACACAAACGGCATGCCGGCTGCGTCCGCCGAGCTCGCAGGCAAACGCTAAGGGGTGCGACCGCCGCGGCGCAGTGCCAGCGTCTCGCCAGCCCCCAGCACGAGCGAGGATCTCGGCCCGTTGCCTCAGGCGAAGGCGCCGAGGGCCCGCGCGAGTACCTGGCTGATCGCCCTCCATCCCTGCGCCCCGCGACGCATGTGAGACCTTCGCCGACCGGTGCCCAACCAGGGCCGCCTGACACCGCAAACCACCCCTCGCCTGGTCGGTCTCAGGCGAAGCTTCGCCTAGGTTTCGACAGATCTTCCGCGTTGCGCCGCCGGACGGCCGCCAGGGCGGAATCGTTCTAGCCGGAAATCTTCGTTGGGTCATCGCCTTGATCGCCAGTCTGGACCTGCCCCCGCGGATCGGGTAGAACGCTCGGCGT
>JALOTB010000040.1 GCA_025458165.1 Chromatiaceae bacterium
TTTGGGTCTGGGGACCATGGGGATGGGCTCCTGTGGGTGTGGAAAGAAACCATATTTTATCGACTAATCAGAGTGTTGTCCCTAACTTAATGGCATTGGGCTTGAATTGGGTGAGGTCTCGCAGGCGGTTTGCGGAAACCAGATGAGCGACATTCCGCCATATACCCCGCTCGTTGGGCTGTCCTCGTGAACGAAGCCCGCGAAGGATACCGCATCGTCACCGGCCATGAAGGCGGTACGGTAAGCGTACTTGGTATCCGTCCGGTATCGAGTGCCGAAAAGGCCGCCAATCGCCTCGCGAGTGCGGCTTGCGAGTTCCTCCCGGTGCTGCGAGTCCGGCATCCCGCCGGCGATTAGGTTTGCGAGCATTTCGATGGCCAAGGTGCCGATCCTCATTTGGCTTTGCGATCGTGGGATCTGTCAGTTTGCCCGACTTTACACCACCTATGCCGCCGCGCCCCACCATCAACAACGGGCACACGAGGATCTCTGCGCGACGCCCTGGGCAGGGGTCCAGATGTGGGACCGGTTTAGCGACCCTTCGGCTTTTAGACCTCGGTCTCCGGGTGGAAGGCGTACCAGGCGAACCAGAAGCCGACCACCGCGGGCAGCGGCGCACCGGCGGCGGTTTCGGCGCGGGCGTTGTCGTGCTCGCCGTCGAAGCGCACCCGGATCGCCTGCTCCCCGATCCGATCGTCGACGACCCCTTTGGTCTTGGCTAGCTCGCTGAAGGGGTAGGCCTTGAAGCGCCCGTCGATCTCTACCCCGAGCACGCGCTCCTTGGGGTGATAGCCCTGGGCCTTGAAGCGCACCGGGAAGTACAGCTCGCGATCGCGCTCGTAGGCCGAGTAGGGGTTGGCGGCATAGTTGCGGTCGTGGCCGGTCTCGCGCGAGAGGACCAGGGTGTCGGGGTGGCGCGCGCGCCAGTCGGCCCAGGTGGTGTGCTCCAGCGGGAGGCTCGCGAGCCGCGTGCCCTTGTAGCTGCCACTGATCGCACGCCGCCCGATCTGGGTCCAGAGCGACTCGCTCTGGCGGTCGTAGAGCAGGACATCGCTGTTGTAGAGCAGACCCGAGACGCCGAACTGAAGCGTCTTGCCCCCGATGCTCGCGTCAAACGCCATGCCGGTCCCGCACAGCGGGCAGAAGGTGACGGCGACGGCGGTGTCGCCGAAGCGGTCGTTGACGATCTCGTGCCAGTTCATGATGGTGATGGGGTAGGCCTTGGCCGCGCCGTTGAGGTGGAGGCCCAGCACCCGATCGTCCGGTCGCACCTCGCGCGCTTGGGCGGCGGTCAGGAATCTTGGGCGGTCGATCGCGGGGATGCCGTCGCGCGGCGGGCCGCCGGAGTGGATCTCCTCGATGGGTATCAGTGAGCCGGTCAGGTCGAAGCCGTTTTTCTGCACCTCGGCGTCACTGAGCGTCGTCGCGGCGAGCAGGGTGAGCGCTGTGAACAGGGTGTGAAAGGATTGGCGCATGAGCTGGGTCCCCCGAGTGAGTCGTGCGGCGGGTGGAAGCGAGCGCAGAGCCGCTGGCCTCTCCTCGAAGGACCCGTCCCAGGCCGGATTTCTCACAAACCCATCGGCACTGCCGGGACATTCCGAGGATTGAGTTGCGGCTCGGAAGTCAGTGCCGACCCATACACGGGAGCAGGAAGATGCAGATCGCAATGGTGGGATTGGGGCGCATGGGCGCCAGCATGGCGAGACGGCTGATGCGCGGCGGCCATGAGTGCCTGGTCCACGACCGTGACCCGCAAGCCGTGGCGGCGCTGGTCGCCGAAGGCGCGGTAGGAGCGGCCAGCCTGGCCGAGCTGGCCGACCGGCTCACCCCGCCGCGCGCGGCCTGGGTGATGGTGCCCGCGGGCGAGATCACCGAGGGCGTGGTCACGGGGCTCGCCGAGCAGTTTGCCGCCGGCGATGTCATCGTCGACGGCGGCAACAGCCGGTATCAGGACGACGTGCGGCGGGCGAAGACCCTCGCCGAGCGCGGGATTCACTACCTGGACGCCGGCACCAGCGGCGGGGTCTGGGGCCTCGCGCGGGGCTACTGCCTGATGGTCGGCGGCGAGCGTGCCGCCTACCAGCGTCTGGAGCCGGTGTTTCGCACCCTGGCGCCCGGGGGCTCCGGCATCGAGCCCTCGCCCGGGCGCAGCGGCGGCGGCAGCGCGGAGCACGGCTATCTGTACTGCGGCCCCTCGGGTGCGGGCCACTTCGTCAAGATGGTGCACAACGGCATCGAGTACGGGCTGATGCAGGCCTACGCCGAGGGCTTCGATATCCTGCGCCATGCCAACGCCGACTCGCTCCCCGAGGGCTACCGCTACGCCTTCGACCTGGCCGACATCGCCGAGCTTTGGCGGCGCGGCAGCGTGGTGACCTCCTGGCTGCTGGATCTGTCCGCGCAAGCCCTGGCGCGCGACGAGGCGCTCGCCGACTTCCGCGGCCATGTGCCGGACTCCGGCGAGGGCCGCTGGACGGTGCAGGCCGCGATCGACGAGGCGGTGCCGGCGCCGGTGCTCACCGCCGCGCTCTACGCGCGCTTCCGCTCCCGTCAGGAGTCGAGCTTCGCCGACAAGGCCCTCTCGGCGATGCGCGCGGGCTTCGGCGGTCACAGCGAAGAGCAACCTTGAGTGGAGTCCGCCATGGCCCCCCGCATCGACCTTACCAGCCACATCGATCTGCCACAGGCCGAGCTCCCCACGGCCGAGCCGACGGTCATCCTGATCTTCGGCGCCGGGGGCGACCTCACCCGGCGCAAGCTCATCCCTGCGCTCTTCCATCTCGCCTGCGCGGGCTGTCTCGCCGGGGCGTTCCGGGTGGTTGGCATCGACCGCGGAGCGATGGACGAGGCGGCCTTCCGCGCGCACCTGCGCGATGGTCTGGAGGGTGCGGTGGAGATCGGCCATGTCGACGAGGCCGCTTGGGGGGACTTCGCGGGCCATATCCTCTACCTGCCCGGCGACTTCGCCGACCCCGAGCTCTACCGGCGTCTGAGCGAGCGCATCGCCGCCTACCCCCGCCTCGGGCGGCTCTACTACCTCGCCACCCCGCCCTCGGTGGCACCGACCATCATCGACGGCCTGGCCGCGGCGGGGCTGAACAGCGAGGATCAAGGCTTTGCCCGCATCGTCATCGAGAAGCCCTTCGGCCGCGACCTCGCCTCCGCCCAGGCGCTCAATGCGCGGGTGGCCGAGTCCTTCGACGAGTCCCAGGTCTACCGGATCGATCACTACCTGGGCAAAGAGACGGTGCAGAACATCCTCTTCTTCCGTTTTGGCAACGCGCTCTTCGAGCCGCTGTGGAACCGTAATCACGTCGAGTATGTGGAGATCACCGCCGCCGAGGCCCTGGGTGTCGGGCACCGCGCCGGCTACTACCAGGAGTCAGGGGCGCTGCGCGACATGGTGGCCAACCACCTGATGCAGCTCCTGGCGCTCACGGCGATGGAGGCCCCCGTCGCCTTCGACGCCGACGCGGTGCGTGACAAGAAGATCGAGGTCTGGCGCTCGATCCGCCCGATGACCCCGGAGCAGGTCGCAAGGCACACCGTACGCGCCCAGTACCGCGGCGGGTCGATCGACGGCAGCTCGGTGCCCGGCTGGCTGGAGGAGGAAGGCGTGCCCGCCGAATCCCGCACCGAGACCTATGCCGCGCTGGAGCTCGCCATCGACAACTGGCGCTGGGCCGGGGTGCCGTTCTATCTGCGCACCGGCAAGCGCCTCGCGCAACGGGTGACCGAGATCGCAGTGCACTTCCGCCACCCGCCGCTCGCCCTCTTCCCGAGCGAGGCCGCGCTGCACGCCAACGTCATCACCCTGCGCCTGCAGCCCGACGAGGGCATCAGCCTCGCCTTCGGCGCCAAGCAGCCGGGCACCGAGCGCCGGAGCGTGCCGGTTTCGATGGATTTCTGCTACCGCAATGCCTTCGGCGAGGACCCGCCCTCGGCCTACGCGGTGCTCCTGCTCGATGCCCTGCGCGGCGACGCGACGCTGTTCACCCGCCGCGACGGTGTCGAGGCTCAGTGGCGCCTGATCACGCCGATCGAGGAGGCCTGGGCGGCCGACGGGCGACCGCTGCCCGGCTACGCCGCCGGTAGCGAGGGCCCCGCCAAGGCCGAGGCCCTGCTCGCCCAGCACGGTCACCGCTGGCGACCCGTGGCCGGCAATCTCGGGATGTGCCGGATCTGACCTCTGGCGGTATCAGAGGTGTCGGTGCTGCAGGTGACCCGGATGAGAAAGCTCCCCGCCCGCCATGCGCCGGCCCTGTTCGCGTTCCTGCTCTCGGGCGTGATGTCGCTGCTGGTCAGCAGCCTGGCGGTGATCCGCCAGGTGGGCTGGGTCGACGGCATCCTTGGCCTGTGCGTGCAGAGCTGGCTGCCCGCCTGGGGCCTGGCCTTTCTGGTCGCCCTCGTTCTGGTGCGGCCGATCCGAAAGCTCGTGGGGCTGCTGGTCGAGGCGCGGGGCTGAGCCGCCCAGCCTTACTCCACCGGGAGCCCTTGCTCGCGCCAGCCGAGGAAGCCGTTCCCGCCATAGCGGACGTTGGCTTGGCCCCTCTGTTGGGCACCTAAACAACCCTATCCATGGGGTTCTTCACGACGCGAAGCCGAAGGCGCGATTTCCGCGTCGCTTAGTTCTCAAACGCTGAGGCGCTTGAAAACGGCGGCACATCCCTGCGCCGCGGGAAACGCTGACTTGATCAGCGTTTCCTTAATGACGCCCGGGCAACCGCATTAACCGGCGATGGCGTTCGTCTGGTCGTGCCCAGCCGCACGAATAGGGGTCTCTGCGGAAAGAAAGTGGCGGAGGCTCGGGTCTCTATCTGTGAAGGCCGCATCCGGCGGCCCCACTCGATCAACCTCCGGAGATCTAGCCCATGAAGACCATCCTTGTCGCCTCTGCACTTACCCTCTTCGCCAACGTCGCCGTTGCCCATGACTATCAGCAGGGCAACTTTGCCGGCCCCGACCTCACGCCCGGCTTCAGCACCTTATCCGCGGGTGATTTCCGCCCGGCGGTCAATTCCAATGTCCGCCTGTCGCTGCAGGACTACTATGCCGGGAACCCCGATGTCTTCTTCGGCCACGCCCCCGCGGGTCGGACCTTCATCGTGCGTATCGACGCACCGACCTCGGTCGACGAATGGTATGCCGGAAACCCCGACGTCATCGGTGGCTACGTCCGGGAAGGCAGTGAGCTGATCACCAGGCAGGAGGCCTTCGCGCGGGTGGCCAAGACCCGCGACGGTGGGGTCTGAGGCGCCGCGGCCCGACCGACCCGCCCGCCCAGCGGTTGGTGCCGAGCGGATGCGCTCGGCGCCGCGCACCAGGGTCGCGTCGCCCTAGCGCGCTGAGGCGGCTCAGGCCATGCCGCCCGGCGGCCCCATCCCGCCCGCCATTGCGCCGGGCGGGGGCGGCGTCGGGGCGTTCTGATGCAGGATCAGGTGCCAGCCGGTCGCGCTGCGGCGGAAGACGTTGGTCGCGTAGACCGGCGGCTGGGGCGGGCGCCCGGGGAGATGGACGCGCTCCTCGACGTAGTGGATGGCAACGTCCCCGGCGTTGACCCAGCGCAGATGACGCACCTGGATGTCGAGCGGGATCTCGCCGCTCATCACCGGTGCCAGGGCGTCGTGGACCCGCTCGCCGATCAGCAGGGGCTGCATCGGCAACAGGCAGGCGATATCGGGGGAGTCCTCCCACACCGCGCGCAGGCGCTCGGGGTCGCGCTCCTCGATGGCGTCGTAGAAGGCGTCTTCGGCGTCCTGGGCGGTGGGGAAGTCGGGCATTGGGGTCGCTCGCTGGGTATGGGGCTGGGGTGCGCGGAGGCTCAGCGCTGAGATGGCGCGCCGTATCCAAGGCCCCGCTCGGTGCGCGGGAAGCGGATGCGGATGCTGCGCTCGCCGTCCTCGCGCTGCATCGCCGAGGCGTCCGCGTCGGGCGGCAGGGTCATGCGCCGGCTGGCGGTCCCGGAGGAGTAGCTGAAGCTCCGTGCGTAGCCCCGGCCCTCGTCGAACTGCTCTTGGCGGACCTCCTGAGCGGAGCTGACCCGATCGATGGTGATCCAGCGCCCCTGGGCCCGCACCTGGACCTCGTCCGGCCGTATCCCGCGGAGCTGGATATCAAGGATATAGGCGTCCTCGGTGGTCTGGCGGGAGACCCGAATGCCGGGGCGGTCACTCCCGTAGCCATAGCCGCGATCAGGGAATCCCGCGGGCGGTACCCCGGCGCCCTCGGGAGCGGTGAACGGTGCGCCGGGGGCGTAGAGGCCCGAGGGCGGGGCGCCGCGGCCGTAGCCGCTCGCTGGGGCGCCGGCGGTGGGCGGCTCGCTGGCCGGGGGCGGCGGGCCGTAGCCGTAGGACGGTGCGCCTGGGTCAAAGGGGCCCGGGCTCGCCGGCAGGTCGATGCCCTGGGGGATCGCCTGGGCGGGGACCGGCTGGTCGCCGGTCGGGGCGTCCGCCGGTGGGGCCCGATCCATCGGGGGCGGCGCGAAGCCCTGGGGTGCGCCGAAGGGGGCAGCGGGCGGGTAGTTCGAGCCGGAGAAGGGCGGAGGACCCATCCCATAGCCCGGGGCGCTGTTAGCGGGATCGCCGGGGCCGGGTTGCCCATAGCCGTAGGGGGTCCAGGCGCTGGCGAGGAGTGGGGTGAGGAGCCCGAAGGCGGCGCTCAGGACGCCGAGGGTTCGGATCAGGTGTGGCATGATGGCTCTCCAGAGGGCGCAGGGTGCGACATTCTATACCCGTCGACGGCGGATTTTCCGCCGCTCGGCATGCCCTGCGCCTCCCGCGGCATGTAGCGTCGCGGCCGCGGCCTAGCGCCGCAGCGTCCAGGTCGGGCGGTCGGCCGGATCGATCAGGCCCTGCCCCAGTAGCCAGGCGCGGGCGTCCTCGGCGTCCTGCTCGAACCAGGCCTGCGCGGAGCCGAGCCGAAAGCTGTAGCCCCAGGCGTCCATGTCGGCGAGCAGACGGTCGCGTCCGTAGCCGGGTAGGGCATCGGCGAGCAGGACCTGCAGGTAGCAGACGGCGCTCTCTTCCGCGAGGTCGCCGCCGGCGTCGGTGTCGAGCCCCTGCCGCCGTGCGGCGTCCATGCAGACATAGTGGCAGGCCTCATGGAGCGCCGAGTGCACCGGGGTGTCGAGACGCACATAGAGTCGATTGCCGATCAGCCCGGCCTCGGACTCGCCCCAGTAGCTGCCCGGGATCTCCGCGTCCACGGGGACCTGAGCCAGGTCGAGCTCGTATGGGGCGAGCACGCGGTGGATCGTATCGAGCCCAAGCTCGGAGCAAAGGGTGACCGTCATGGCGTTTGGGTGCCCGGGTCGCGGCGAGCGTTCTTGTGCAAGCCGATTCCCCCAAGGGGTTAGCGAGTGATCCGAGGCGCGCCACCGGTTTGGCGCATCCAGCGCGGATGCGAGCCGTAGCTCATTCTGTCGTTCTCAAGCTTGTTTCGGCTCGGACCCCTGGTGCCGCGCTTGAGAAACCCTGACCCCCGTTTGACCGCTTAAGGAGACGCTGATTTTGGCCAGGATGGCAAGCAATCAGCGTCTCCCAAGGTCCCACACATCGTCTTCAGTTCGCGTTCATGAGCGGCAAAATTTCCTTCACGGCGCGGGACAACGCCCGTCGGCGTCGAGCTTCATCCACTGCCTGAGCCAGGCATAGGTGCGCTCGCGGGCATGGCGGGTGGCGATCTGCTCCTCGGGGGTCTGGTCGGGGCGGAAGTCGAAGGCGCGGCGCGCCATGGGGTAGACCTGGTACTCGACCGGGACGCCGCGCTCCCAGAGGGCGTAGAAGGCGCGCCCGCCGACCATACGGCGCAGCTCATAGTCCTGCTCGCCGATCAGGAAGAGCATGGGGGTGGTCAGGGTCATCACCTCGGGGGCGACGCGGAACAACTGATCGGGCTCCGGGGCGTTGGGGTTCTGCATGTGCCCGTAGTAGCTCACGATGGCCGCCAGGTCCTGGCCGCGGGTGGCGGCGAGCCGGATCGCGTAATAGGGCCCGCGCGAGCGTGCGACGATCCCGGCCGGCTGCTTGCAGGCCTCCGGTAGGGCGAGCAGGTAGTCCAGGGCGGCGGCGACGTCGCTCTCGGTCTCCGGGTTGTGCTCCGAGGGCCAGCGCTCGATCATCCGTCCGCTCAGCCAGTCGGGTGCGACCACGAGGAACCCCTGCCCTGCGAGCTCGCGCAGGAAACGGGTGTCGACCTCGTCGTAGCCGCGCTTGGCGTGGATGTAGAGCACCGGCGGGAAGGGCCCGGTCCCCTCGGGGACGGCGATCTCGACGGGGACCCCGCCGTCGTCGACGGCCAGCTCAAGCTTACGGATCTCGACCTCGGCGAGGGCCGGGGTGCTGATGAGGGTGGCAAGCAGCAAGGCTCTGAGCATCTCGGGGTCTCCTCTGGGGGTGGCTTGGCGGCGCCTCCGGGCGTATGCTGGCATGTTTTTCCCCGCCGGCGCACCCTTGTCCGCGCGCTGGCGACCCCAGTCCCCGAGGTAATCAATCCATGGATCTCCCCGAATCGAGCCCAGGCTTCGACCGGCTCGCGCTCGCCCCCGCCGTGCTGTCGGCCGTTCAGGGTCTCGGCTACGAGAGCCCCACACCGATCCAGGTCGAATGCATCCCCCACCTGCTCGCCGGGCGCGATCTGCTCGGCCAGGCGCAGACCGGGACCGGCAAGACGGCCGCCTTCGCCCTGCCGATCCTGAGCCGCATCGAGCTCGTCGCCGGTCCGCCGCAGGTCCTGGTCCTCACGCCGACGCGGGAGCTGGCGCTGCAGGTCGCCGAGGCCTTTCAGCGCTATGCCCGCGGGCTCGCCGGCTTCCACGTCCTGCCGCTCTATGGCGGCCAGGGCTATGGCTGGCAGATTCGCCAGTTGGAGCGCGGCCCGCAGGTGATCGTCGGCACCCCGGGGCGGGTGATGGACCACCTGCGCCGCGGGCATCTGGACCTTGACGGCATCCGCACCCTGGTCCTCGACGAGGCGGACGAGATGCTCAACATGGGCTTCGCCGAGGACATCGAGTGGATCTTCGGCCGCGCCCCGGCCGAGCGCCAGGTGGTGCTCTTCTCCGCCACCATGCCGGTGGCGATTCGCGAGGTCGCCCACCGTCACCTGGTCGATCCGGTCGAGATCCGCATCGCCGGCGCGACCCAGACGGTCGAGACTATCGACCAGCACCACTGCCTGGTCACCCGCTACCACAAGCTCGACGTGCTCACCCGGGTGCTGGAGGTCGAGCCCTTCGACGCGATGCTGATCTTTGTGCGCACCAAGACGGCGACCCTGGAGCTCGCCGAAACCCTGGTTGCCCACGGCTTCTCCGCCCAGGCCCTGAACGGCGACATGACTCAGACCGACCGCGAGCGCACCGTGGAGCGGCTCAAGGACGGCCGGCTCGACATCCTGGTCGCGACCGACGTCGCCGCCCGCGGGCTGGACGTCGAGCGGATCGGGCTGGTGGTCAACTACGACATCCCCTACGACCCCGACGCCTACGTGCACCGCATCGGGCGCACCGGCCGGGCCGGGCGCGCTGGGCGGGCGCTGCTCTTCGTCGAGCCGCGGGAGCGCCACTTGCTGCGCGCGATCGAGAAGACCATCGGCCAGCGCATCCCGCTGTTGAGCCCGCCGACGGTCGAGGAGCTGAGCGAGCACCGTATCGAGCGCTTCACGGCGACCCTGCGGGCGACGCTCACCGAGCAGGACCTCGACTTCTTCCACCGGCTGGTGACCCGCATCGCCCGCGAGGAGGAGCTCGATCCGCTCGACATCGCGGCGGCCCTGACCTATCTCGTCCAGCGCGAGCGGCCGCTGGCCATCCCCGGAGGCGCCGCGCGGGCGGCGGAGCCGGCTGCGGAACGCGGCCAGGCCGAGGCTGGCGAGCGCCCGGCGCGCCAAGCACGCGAGCGACGGGCCGAGCCCGAGGTCGGGTCCGCCGACCGGGAACGACACCAGGAGCGTCCGCGGCGCCCGCGCACCGAGACCGAGCGCCCCGCCTTCGAGCGCCGCCCGCGGCCGAGCTACGGGGAGCGCGAGGAGCGCGAGCGGCCCCCGCACCGGCGCGAGGAGGGGGCGTCGGGCCTGGTGCCCTACCGGGTCGAGGTCGGCCGGCGCGACGGCGCCGGCCCACGCGAGATCGTCGGGGCCATCGCCAACGAGGCGGGGCTCGAAGGCCGCTACATCGGGCGCGTCGACATCCGCGACGATTACGCCCTGGTGGATCTGCCCGACGGGATGCCCCGCGAGGTGCTCCAGCACTTGCGGCGGGTCTACGTCTGCGGGCGCCCCCTGGAGATCCATCGTCTGGACGAAGGGCCCGGGCGCTCGGCTCGCCCTTATGCCGAGCGACCGCGTCCGCCGCGCGCGTACGACCGCGAGGCACGCCCGCCTCGGTCCACTGAGCGACCGGGGCGCCCCGGTCGGGTGGCCGAGCGCGGCGAGCGTCCCGCCCGACCGTTCGAGCGGGATGTGCGCCGCGGCGGGCCGGGGGCAGATCGCGGTCCGCGCGGACCGAGGACGGAGCGCCGCGAGGGCGGGTCGGCACCCCCAAGGCCACGGCGGCCAAAGAATTAGTAAATTGCAATATTCCGATTTGTTGATTGAGGTCAAGAACACATCCCTCGTCCTTGGGTAACCTTTCTCCGCGGACCCGTTGCAGCTTGCGGTATCCGGGGCCGCGTTTCACGTGATCTCGCGGAGGACTACGATGAACAGAAACAAGCGCTTCGTGCTGGCTGCCGCCGTCGCCGCTGCCACGACCCTGACCTCCCTCTCGGCTAACGCCTTCTGGGGGCCGTTCAACGTCATGCGCGGCTGGGGTGGCGGACCCTGGGGCTGGGGTGGCTATCCGTACTACGGTGGTTGGGGCAATCCCTACTACGGCGGTTGGGGCAACCCTTACTACGGTGGCTGGGGCTATCCGGGCTGGGGTGGCTGGGGCCATCCTGGTTGGGGCGGCTGGGGCTACCCAGGCTGGGGTGTCCCCGCTCTGACCTATCCGGTCGTCGCCGCGCCTGCCGCGCCCGCCGCGGGCTCCGACAAGTAGCCCGCCAGTGCACCGCGCCGCCCTGCGGCGCGGTGGTCCTGCCGCCGTCTCCCTGCGCTCAGATTTGCGGCGATTCGCCGCATCCACCGGCGGCCCTTGGCCGTCGCCCCTCTCGCATCCCGCTGGTATCCTTGCGCCCCTGAGCCACGCCCGGGCCTGCGCGGAGGCCAAAGATGCGGATCCTCGTCGCCGACGTCGGCGGTACCAAGACCTCGCTCGCGATCGCCGAAGCGGACGGTGGACCGCTGCGGGTCGGTGCCGAGCGGCGCTATGCGAGCCGCGACTTTGCGTGTCTCGAGGAGATCGTCCGGCGTTATCTCGACGAGACCGGTGCGAGCTGTGAGCTGGGCGGCTTCGCCGTCGCCGGTCCCGTCCAGGGTGGCCGCAGTCGCACCACCAACCTCCCCTGGGAGATCGATGCCCGCGGACTGGAAGCGGTGGCGGGTTTGCGCTCGGTGCGCCTGCTGAACGACCTGGAGGCAGTCGCCTGGGGGATTCCGGCCTTGGGTGAGGGCGACCTGGCGGTGCTGCACCCGGGAGAGGCGGGGGTCGAGGGCAACGCCTGCGTGGTTGCCGCCGGCACCGGGTTGGGCGAGGCCGGGCTCTACTGGGACGGCGAGCGCCACCACCCGTTCGCGACCGAGGGCGGGCACTGCGACTTTGCCCCCAGCGACGAGCGCGAGGTCGCCCTTTTGGCCTTTCTGCAGGGCCGCTACGACGGTCGGGTGAGCTGGGAGCGGGTGGTCTCGGGCATGGGCATAGCGGATCTCTTCGCGTTCGTCTTGCAGCGGCGCGGCGGCGATCCGGGCGCCGTGGCGCTTGCGGTCGCGGCGGCCGAGGACCCGGGTGCGGCCGTCGCGGCAGGCGCCGCCGCCGGGACCTGTCCCGCGTGCCGCGAGGCGATGGGCCTATTCGCGTCGCTCTACGGGCGTGAGGCCGGGAATATGGCACTTAAGCACCTGGCCCTCGGCGGGGTGTACCTGGCGGGCGGGATCGCCCCCAAGAACCTCGATTTGCTGCGGCAGGGGGCCTTCCTCGCCGCCTTCTTCGCCAAGGGGCGGATGGCGCCCCTGATGCGCCGGATGCCGGTGAAGGTGATCCTCAATCAGCACGCGCCCCTACTCGGCGCCGCGCGCTTCACGCTGGCCCCCTGAGGGGCCGGTCCCCAACCAACCGCGGAGTAAGACCGAATGATCGAGCTGCAAATCACTGGCATGACCTGCCAGCACTGTGTGCGCGCGGTGCGCGAGGCCCTAGGAGCCGTGCCGGGCGTCGCGCGGGTGGTCGAGGTGGATCTCGGCAGCGGTCGCGCAACGGTCGAGGGCGACGCCGACCCCGAGGCCCTGATCGCCGCCGTCAAGGCCGAGGGCTACACGGCAACCCTGTCTTCCAACTGAAGGCGCTTGCCCGCATGAGTCTGCGCGATCGTGCCGGCGCTTGGATCGAATCCGCTGCGATCCAGCGACTGATCATCGCACTCATCCTGATCAATGCCGTGACGCTGGGGCTGGAGACCTCCCCGGCGGCCATGGCGCGGGCCGGCGGTTTGTTGGGCGCCATCGACCGCGCGATCCTTGCCGTGTTCGTCGTGGAGATCGCGCTCAAGCTCTTCGCCCAGGGGCTCCGGTTCTTCCGCGCGCCATGGAATGTCTTCGATTTCCTGGTCGTCGGGATCGCCCTGATTCCGGCGAGCGGGCCGCTGGCGGTCCTGCGCGTGCTGCGGGTCTTGCGCGTGCTACGCCTGATCTCGATGGTCCCCCAGCTTCGATTCGTGGTGGAGGCGCTGCTCCGCGCGATTCCAGGGATCGGCTCGATCGCCCTGCTGATGCTGGTGATCTACTACGTCTTCGCGGTGATGGCGACAGGGCTCTTCGGGCCGCAGTTCCCGGACTGGTTCGGGAGCATCGGGTCCTCGATGTACACCCTGTTCCAGGTCATGACCCTGGAGAGCTGGTCGATGGGCATAGTTCGGCCGGTGATGGAGGCCTTTCCCTATGCCTGGGCCTTCTTCATCCCGTTCATCCTGATTGCGACCTTCACCATGCTGAACCTTTTCATCGGCATTATTGTGAATACCATGCAGACGCTCCACGAGGCGGGCCACGCCCAGGAGCGGGAGCGCCTGGAGCAGGTGGTGCACGACGACACCGCCGGCGTGGCGGCGGAGGTGCGCGCCCTGCGACGAGAGCTCGCGAGTCTGCGCGAGGTCATGCGCCGCGATCGACCTTAGCCGCGGGCGGCGCTCCTCGATGGGATAAGATGAGCCGGCGCCGCCTCCTGACCTGCCCATCCGAGACCGAACGACCCCGTGACCAGCGACCATTGCGTGAGCCAGCGACGGGGGCGAGACCCGACGCCGTCCGCGATGGCCGTGCTCCTGGTCCTGGTCGGCCTGCTGCTCGCGCTGCCCGGCGACGCCTGGGCCCTGCGTCTGGAGGTCCGCGTTGAGGGTCTGGAGGGGGAGCGCGAACGTAACGTCCTCGCCCTGCTCGGGATCTATCAGGACCGCGACGAGGAGGCCCTCACCGCCGAGCGCGTGCGTGCGCTGCACGAGCGGGCGCCGAACCAGATCCGCTCGGCGCTCGCCCCCTTCGGTCATTACCGCGTCCAGGTCGATGCCTCACTCCAGGTCCCGGCCAGCGAGGACGGCACCTGGCGCGCGCGCTACCGGGTCGACGCCGGGGCCGAGATCAAGGTCGGCGCGGTGGCGTATCGGATCACTGGCCCCGGCGCCGATGACCCGGCCTTCCCAAAGTCCTTCCCGATGCGGGTCGGCGAGGTGCTCCAGCACGACCGCTATACGCGCGCGAGGGACGAGATCCGCACGATTGCCGCGCGCGAGGGCTATCTCGATTACGCGCTGGTCACCCATCAGGTCTTGATCGATCTCGAAGCCTATCAGGCCCTGATCGACTTCCATCTCGACACCGGCGAGCGGTTTTATCTCGGCGAGGTCCGTTTCAACCAGGACCTGCTCGACGAGGATTTCCTGCGGCGCTTCGTCACCTTCGAGCCCGGCGAGGTCTACGACCCCGATCGCCTTCTGGGCTTTCAGGCCCGGCTGCTGGGCACCGAGTACTTCGATTCGGTCGAGCTGGTGCCCCAGAAGGACGAAGTGGGGGCGGACCGGCAGGTCCCGATCGAGGTGGTCCTGACCCCCAACAAGGCCAACCGGTATCGCTTCGGACTTGGCTACGGCACCGACACCGGGGCGCGCGTGACGCTCGACTGGCGGCGCCGCTATTTCACGCGCTGGGGCCACCGGCTGAGCAGTCAGTTGACCGTTTCGGAAAAGGTCCAGACGCTGGAGGCGAGCTACCGCATCCCCATCGGTGATCCGGTGCGTGATTACCTCGTTGCCCGACCGGAGATCGCAAACTACGACCTGCCCAACCGCAAGGGCGAGAGCTACACGCTCCAGCTCGCCCATTCGGTGGTGACGCCACGCGGCTGGCGGCGCGCCATCGGGGTCGACTACCGTTACGAGGATTACGAGATCAGCGACATCGAATCCGGCACGGCCAACGAGCTGGCGCCCGGCGTGTCCTGGGCCAAGACGGTGAGCGACGACCCGATCTACACCAGCCGCGGCTACCGTCTGCGCTACAACCTGTTCGGCACCGTGGAAGGGCTCATCTCCAGCGCCTCCTATCTCAGCGGCAGCGTCAGCTTCAAGTGGGTCCGCCGCTTCGCCGAGGACTACCGCTTCATCACCCGCACCGATCTCGGGGCCACCCTGGCCAACAACCTGACCGATCTCCCCGCCAGCCGGCGCTTTTTCGCTGGCGGCGACGTCAGCATCCGCGGCTGGGACATCGGTGTGCTCGGGCCGGACGACCCGGACAACGACGACACCCTTGGCGGTCGCTACCTGGCGGTAGGGAGCCTGGAGCTGGAGCGGCGCATCCATGGGGACTGGAGCGCGGCGGTCTTCACCGATTTCGGCAACGCCTTCGACCCCGACTATCGGAACGAGATGGAGGTCGGCGCGGGCGTTGGGGTGCGCTGGCGCACCCCGGTCGGACAGGTGCGGTTGGACCTCGCTTTCGGGCTGACCGCGGACGGCACCCCGGCGCGGCTGCATCTGGTGATCGGGCCCGACCTGTGACCGAGCAGCCGCTACCCACCGGCGCGGAGGAGGCGGGCCCGGTACCGCGACGCCGCCGGCTCTGGCTCGCCCTGCCGCTGGCGGGGGTCCTGCAGATCCTGCTGGTGTCGCTGCTGCTCTTTTCCTGGGTCCTCGGGACCCAGAGCGGGCTGCGTGCGCTGCTCGCCCTGGCCGGCGACCTCGCGCCCGGGCTGGTTCAGGTGCAGCGCGCCGACGGGCGCCTGCTCGGCAACCTGCGTCTCGAAGGCGTCGCGGTGCGCGCCCCGGGCCTCAGCCTCGATCTTGGCGAGCTGCGCCTGTCGTGGGCGCCGCTCGCGGCGTTCACCGGCACCCTGCGCGTCGAGGAGCTGGCGCTCCGCGACCTCGACCTGGTCACCACGCCGGCTGAGGAGGACACCGCCCCGCTGAAGCCCCCGCGTATCTTCCTGCCCCTCGGGATCGAGCTCGAGCGGGTGCGCATCGAGGGGGTGAGCATCGCCGAGGTCGGCGGGGGACCGCTTCGGATCGATCATCTGGATCTCAAGGCCAGCCTGCGCGGCTCGGAGCTGTTCGTGGAGCAGCTCGGCATCGGGCTGCCCGAGCCTGAGCTCGTGGCCCGTGCCGAGGGGCGCGCCGAGCTGGCCGGCGACTGGCCGCTGCGGGTCAAGCTGGGCTGGTCGCTCTCCCTGCCCTCCGGCGCCGCGCTGACCGGGAGCGGCGACCTCACCGGCGACCTCAAGCGGCTCACCCTGGGGCATGAGGTCAGGGGTGCCGTCCAGGCGAGTCTCGGGGTGGAGCTGCTTAACCTACTCGATCGCCCGCGCTGGGAGGGGACCGCCGCGCTGGCGGGGGTCGATCTGCCGGCCTTTGGCGAGGGCCTGCCGACGCTGGCGCTCTCCGGTCGACTCGCGACCAGCGGCGATCTCGACGACGCCCGCGTCCAGGGACGGCTGGACGGCACCGCCCCCGAGCTGCCCGACCTCGGGGCGCTCCAGGCGAGGCTCGATGTCACCTGGCAGGAGCAGGTCCTGCGCCTCGCCGCCCTGGAGCTGCGCGAGGACGGCTCCGGGGCGCTGCTGACCGCGACCGGCGAGCTTGACCTGGCTGCGGCTGACGCGCGCTTCACCCTGGGCGCGGCCTGGGAAGGGCTGCGCTGGCCCCTGGCCGGGGACGCCCTGGCCGAGTCGCGGCAGGGCCGCCTAGACGCCGAAGGCAGCTTCGGCGATTTCCGCTATGCGCTCGAGGCCGAGGTCTGGGGTGCCGACTTTCCCGCCGTGGGCCTTTCGCTCAACGGTAAGGGCGACCGCGCGGGCGCGCGCCTCGGCGAGCTGCGCATCGACGCCCTCGATGGGCGGATCAGCGCGTCCGGGACGCTCGCCTGGTCCCCCGAGCTGGCCTGGGACCTGGAGCTGACCGGTGACGGGCTCGATCCGGGCCGGCAGTGGCCGGGTCTCGATGGGCGCGCCGGGGTCGGGGTCACCAGCAGCGGCGGGCTCGACGGTTTTGTGTACCGGATTGACGGCGGCATCGAGAGCCAGGTCTTCCCCGCCGCCGCACTGCGCCTGACGGGGGAGGGCGACCGCGCCGGGGCTCGCATCGAGTCGCTGCGCGTCGACACCCTAGGCGGGCGCATCGAGGGCGACGGCTCGGTCGGCTGGGCGCCGCACCTGAGCTGGGAGGCGCGCCTCGCCGCCGTGGACATCGACCCCGGGACCCATTGGGCAGATTGGCCGGGACGGCTCGGCGGGGAGGTCAAGAGCGACGGCCGCCTGGAGGATGCCGGGCTGGTCTTGCGGCTCGTGGTCGACGGGGTCCAGGGCGAGCTGCGCGGTTTCCCGGTGGCGGCGGACGCGGAGATCGCGGGGCAGGGCGGGGCGATCCGCATCAACCACCTCGCGGTCAACTCGGGGCCGAGCCGGCTCGATGCCAAGGGGGAGCTGTCCGCCGACCGCCTGAGCCTGGCCTTCGAGGTCGATTCGCCGGACCTCTCGACCCTGCTCCCGCAGGCCCGCGGCCGTTTCGCGGCGAGCGGTACCGCCGCGGGTACGCCGAGCGCCCCGCAGGTGCGCGTCGAGCTCGCCGCCCGCGCCGTCGAGCTCGCCGAACAGGGAGTCGACGAGCTTACCGGTAGCGCCGCACTGGATCTGATCCCAGGCGGGCGCATCGATCTCGACCTGGCCGGCCAGGGCATCCGCGCCGGGGGACTGGCGTTTGCCCGGCTGCGCGTGCAGGGCGACGGCGAGCTCGCCGCCCACCGCCTCTCGGCCACGGCGGAGGGCGAGCCGGTCGCCTTCGAGCTCCAGGCGACCGGCGGGCTCGGGCAGGATCAGGTCTACGCCGGGCGGATCGGGACGCTGGTCCTGCGTACCACCGATTTCGGCGACTGGCGGCTCCAGCGCCCGGCCGATCTGCGGCTGGCCGGACCCCAGGTCCGGATCGGGCCGGTCTGCCTGGGCTCGGCGGGCGACGCCGGCGGTTGCTTGAGCTTCGCCCAGGCCGAGGCCGGGCGCTGGGAGGCGGAGGTCGATGTCACCCGCCTCGGGCTTGGTCTCGCCGCGCCCTTGCTGCCGGATGGTCTGACACTCGACGGCGAGGTCCAGGCCCAGGCCAGCGTTCGTGCCGCCAACGGCGTGCTTAGCGGCAACGCCAGCCTGCGGGCGCCGCGGGGGGTCTTGAGCGGGGGCCCCGGGGGCGGCGTGCTCGCGGATTTCTCGGCGGCACGCCTCACGCTCGACGTCAACGGCGGGGGGCTCAGGGCGGCCGCGGAGGTGCCCCTGGCGGGGGTCGGCAATCTTCAGGGGGATGTCGATCTTCCGGGCTGGCGGCTCGACGCCCCCGCGCGTCCCGAGCAACCCCTGCGCGGGCGGTTGCGCGCGCGGGCGGACAACCTGGGTCCCGCCCCGCTCTTGGTGCGGGACCTGACCAACCTGACGGGGCGTGTGGACGCCGATCTCGGCCTCACCGGGACCCTCGCCGCACCGGGGCTCAACGGGTCCGCGCGGGTCACCGACGTCGGATTCCGCGTGCCGCTGATCGGACTCGTCGTCTCCGAGGGGGCGTTGGAGGCCAACGCGCGCGGTGGCGACCGGATCGACTACAGCGGGGGTATGACCATCGGCGGTGGGCGCCTCGCCCTGGAGGGCGAGAGCCAGCGGCGAGGGGCCGCCTGGGAGACCCGGCTGCGCGCCTCGGGTGACCGGCTGCGGGTTGCCGACTCCCGGCAGTACATGGCCCTGGTCACGCCCGACATTCAGCTCACGGCAGGTGCGCAGGGGCTAGCGGTCACCGGGGAGGTGCGCGTCCCCGAGGCGCGCATCCGCCCGCGCATCATCCCGGCCGGGACCGTCACCCCCTCGCCCGACGTGGTGCTGGCGGGCGAGGCCGATCGCGCCGCCGCGATGCCGCTCGCCCTCGACCTGCGTTTGGTGCTGGGCGACCAGGTGTCGATCGACGCCTTCGGGCTGCGCGGTCTGCTGCGCGGCGACCTTCGCGTACTCCAGGACCCCGGCCGCGCCCAGCTCCTCGGCGACGGTACGGTGGCGGTGGTCGACGGCAGCTACCGGCTCTCGACCGGCTTCCGGCTGATGGCGGCCATCGGCCAGCCCCTCACCGTCGAGCAGGGGCGCCTGGTCTTCGCCCGTACCCCGCTGGACAATCCGGCGCTCCTGCTCACGGCGACCCGCGAGGGCGGGGACATGACCGCCGGGGTGCGGGTCGGGGGGACGCTCAGGGACCCGAGGCTCACCTTTTTCTCCGACTCGGACCCGAGTCTGACCCAGGCCGAGGTCACCAGCTTTCTCGTCACCGGTGTGCCGCCGCGGCGGGGCGGTGCCGAGGAGGCCGACCGCTCGCTGGCCGTGGGGACCTACGTCGCGCCGCGGCTCTTCATGGAGTTCGAGACGGGCCTTGGCGACACCGCCGACCGGGTGCGGATGAGATACGATCTCAACCGTTTGATCCAGCTTCAGACCGAGACCGGGGATGCCCAGGGTGCCGATGTTTTCTTCACCTTCGAGCGCTGAGCGCGACTGGGAGGGGCGGCGGTGAGGCTCGGGCCGGTGATGCTCGACCTCGCCGGCCCGGTGCTGAGCGCCGAGGATCGCGAGGTCTTATGCCACCCCGCGGTCGGCGGGGTGATTCTTTTCGCGCGCAACTATCAGGACCCCGAGCAGATCGCCGCGCTGACCGGGGCCATCCACGCGTTGCGCGATCCGCACCTCCTGGTTGCGGTGGACCAGGAAGGCGGGCGGGTGCAGCGCTTCCGCGAGGGATTTACCCGCCTGCCGCCCGCCGGGGCCCTGGGCATACTCGCGGGTCGCGACCCGGGCCACGCCCGGCGCGCCGCGACCGAGGTCGCCTGGCTGATGGCGGCGGAGCTGCGCGCGGTGGGGGTGGATTTCAGCTTCGCGCCGGTGCTGGACCTGGATCGCGGGCTCAATCCGGTGGTCGGTGACCGCGCCTTCGGCCGCGGCATCAATGCGGTCTCGGACCTCGCCGCGGCCTGGGTGACCGGCGTGCGTGCCGCCGGCATGGCCGCGGTCGGCAAGCACTTTCCCGGGCACGGCGGCGTCGCGGCCGACTCGCACCACGAGCTGCCGATCGATCAGCGGGGGCTGCCCGACATCGAGCTGGAGGACCTGGTGCCCTTCGAGCGGTTGATCCGCCGCGGCCTCGAGGCGGTCATGCCGGCCCATGTGGTCTATCCCCGGGTCGACCCCCGGCCGGCGGGATTCTCCGACTTCTGGCTGCGCCGGGTGCTGCGCGGTCGGTTGGGGTTCGAGGGGGTGATCTTCAGCGACGACCTCAGCATGGCCGCCGCGGCGGCGGGCGGCGGCTACCCGGAGCGGGCGCGCGCGGCCCTGGCCGCCGGCTGTGACGTCCTCCTGGTGTGCAACGATCGGCCGGCCGCGATCGAGGTGCTGGAGGCCGTGCGCGGGCAGGACGACCCGGTGAGCCACCTGCGCTGCCTGCGCATGCACGGGCGCGCCGGTGTCCCACGCGACCGCCTCCACCTCGATCCGCGCTGGCAGCGGGGCGTGCGCGCGGTGGCGGCGCTGGAGGCCACGGAGTCGCTCCCCCTCGCACTGGGGCCGGACGAGTCGGTGTCGCCAGATCAACCAACGACCTGAGGGCTGGGGATGAGCATCACGCGAGAGGAGTACGAGGCGGTTTCCGCCCGGGCGGAGCGACTGGTGTCGGGGGCGGAGATCGAGCGGGCGATGGACCGGATGGCCGATGGCATCACCGCCGCGCTCGGTGAGCGCGACCCCTTGGTGCTGTGCGTGATGACCGGCGGGGTCCCGGTCGTCGGGCGGCTGCTGCACCGACTGCGCTTCCCGCTGCGGCTGAGCTACATCCACGCGACGCGCTACCGGGGGGCGACCAGCGGCGGTGCCCTGGAGTGGCGCTATCGGCCCTCGGCGGCCATCCGCGGGGAGCATGTGCTGGTCGTCGATGACATCCTCGACGCCGGGCTGACCCTGGAGGCGGTGGTCGCCGCCTGCCGGGAGGATGGGGCCGCGAGCGTGCACAGTGCCGTCCTGGTCGAGAAGATGCGGGAGCGCCCCGGTGCCTGCCAAGCGGATTTCGTCGGGGTGCGGGTGCCCGACCGCTACCTCTACGGCTGCGGGCTGGACTACAAGGGCTATTTTCGCAATGCCGACGGCATCTACGCCGTCGCGCCCGAGGACGTCTGAGGGTTGCCGTTAGACTCGCGGTCAGTCGCTCCTTGTCCCCCTCGCACTCCAGGAGAGGGTCCGGTTGGGCTGTTAAGGTAACGATAAAAAGCTAATATAATTAATGACTTTTTGACAGCCCGGGGGTTTTGGGTTAAACCCCCGACATGCGGGACGGGTGGTTTCGCCCCGGACTCCGAGCAGGAGTGCGTTTTCTGGGCCTGTCCGCATCACCGACGCGCAGCGGCGTCCCCCGGCCGCTGGCCCGCCTGCCCCACACCAAGATTAGGAGGACGGTTCCATGAAATCTCTTTCCGGTTACCGCGAGCGCCACGCCGAGCTGCTCCAGACCATCGACGACCTGCAGTCGATCCTGACGATGGAGCAACTGAGGATTCGCCCCAACGCCAAGACCGCCTACCAGCTCCTTTGCGACCTGGCCGACAAGGTCAAGCAGCACCTGGCTGAGGAGGACAAGGGGCTCTACCCCACCTTGCTCATCCACGAGGACCCCAAGGTGAAGTCCATCGCCTGGGGCTTCATCAGCGGCGAGAAGCCGCTGCGCAAGACCTTCGACGATTACCACAAGAAGTGGCTGAAGAACTGCGACTTCAACTTCACCGAGGACTTCGTGCGCGAGACCCGCGAGATCTTCGACATGCTGGTCTACCGCATCGAGCGTGAGGAGCAGGTCCTGTTCCCTAAGCTGGTGGAGATCGGCCTGTTCGAGGAGGCCCGCGCCTGAGAACCTGCCTTACGGGGGCGCGCCACTGAGCGCGCGTCCCGCTCGCATTCGACCTCTCCTAGGGCCGGCGGCTGCCACTCAGCGCCGGCTGTTTTTTTGCTTCGGCGAACCCGCTGCCTTGGGTAAACTTGCCGCCCTCGCAGGTTGATGGGGGATGGCGCCATGGGCCGGCTCGCGGTGATCGGTGGCTCCGGGTTCGCCGCCATGGGCGGGCTCGCGGAGCTTGGCCGGGAGCTGCCGGACACCCCCTACGGCCCCCCCTCGGGGCCGATCATCCACGGCCGTCTGGGCGACGGCGAGGTCTTGTTCCTGCCCCGGCACGGGGCCGCTCACAGCATCCCGCCCCATCGCATCGACTACCGCGCCAACATCTCGGCACTCAAGGCCTGCGGGGCGCAGCGTCTGGTGGGGCTCGCCGCGGTCGGTGGGATCGGGGCCCGCTTCGGTCCCGGAGTCCTCGCCGTTCCCGATCAGATCATCGACTACACCTACGGGCGGGCGCAGACCTTTTTCGACGGGGAAGGCAGCGAGGTGGTCCACATCGACTTCACCGAGCCTTACTGTGCCGACCTGCGCGCGGACCTGCTCGCCGCCGCCGCCGCGGCCGGCGTGGCGGTGGTCGACGGCGGGACCTACGGCGTCGCCCAAGGCCCGCGGCTGGAGACCGCCGCCGAGGTGCGGCGGCTGGAGCGCGACGGCTGCGACCTGGTCGGCATGACCGGGATGCCCGAGGCGGCCCTGGCCCGCGAGGCCGGACTCTGCTACGCCTGCTGCGCCTTCGTGGTCAACTGGGCGGCGGGCAAGGCGGAGGGCGAGATCCTGATGACGGAGATCGAGGCCAATATCGCCGCGTGCAGCGACCGCATCCGGGCACTGCTCACCGCCTTGGCGGCGGTCCGCGCCTGAGGCCCGGCAGGGCGATACTGCGTTTACCCAAGGCCGCGCCCCGCGCGAGTCACTCGAGGAGATCCAACGATGGCCGATGCGGCACCGAGCAAGGGCTTGGGGTTCTGGCCCAAGGTGGCGATCTGGGCCGCGGTGATCGCGGTCGGGGCGCTCTACCTGGGCTCGGTCAACCACAAGGTGGCCAAGGACGAGCGCCGGGAGCAGCCGCCGCCGATCGACGCGCCGCAGGAAGCCCCGGTACCCGCGGTCGCGGCACCCATGGTCGCGCCCAGCCCGAGCATCCCCGATCCGCCGGAGGCCGAGCCACCCCCCGCCGATACGGCCAGTCTCGCCGGCGAGCCGGCGGCGCCGGGGTCCCTCGGGACCGAGCCCCCGGCGGTCGGGCCGGAGCCCGTGGCGACCGAGGCACCCACCATTCCTGAGCCGCCGGTGGCCCAGCCTGCCACCGAGGAGGTCTCGGTGGCCGAGGCCGCAGCCTTCGCCAAGGCCGTGCTCAGCGAGCCCGAGCCCCCGCCCGATCCGAGCGCGCCGACCGAGCAGGAGCCGTCGGCAGCGGCGTCCGCCGGGCCGACGCCCGTCGCGACGGGGGACGATCGAGCGGCGCAGCGGGCAAGGCTGATGGCCGAGTACGAGGCCATGCGCCGGAGCGCCGAGAAGGAGATGCGCCAGCGCTGGCAGGGGATGAGCAGGCCCGCCATGCCCTATGGCGTGCCCTGGGTGCCGGGCTACCACCCGCAACCCTATCCCTTGCCGCCGCCTTACTGGCCGCCGCGCTAGGCCGGGCGAGTCCCTCCGGCGCTCACTCAGCCCTCGCCCTGGACGCGGTGCTTGGCCGCGATGAAGACGCTGTGCGGCACGTAGAGCAGCTCCGCCACCCGGCGTACCAGGTGCTCCTCATAGCGATGCAGGCGCTCGTCGGCGTAGGCGATCCGCCATAGGAGCTCGATCAGCTCCGCCTTCTGGCGGCTGGTGTAGGAGCGGTTGATGAGCGACGTGAACTGAAAATAGTCGGTCGCCTCGGCCTGCTCATCCTCCGCGCAGGCGATCAGCTCCTCGGCCTCCTCCCGCGTGATCCCGAAGTGCTCGCGCACCGCGGCGGTGACGGCGTCGCGTTCGGCGTCTTCGGAGTCGGGGTCCATCCGCGTCATCTCGACGAGCAGGGCCGCGGCGGCGACCCTCAGGGCGTGCCCGGGGTCGCGGCCGGCCTGCTCGCCGGGGATCTGCAGATGGGTGCGGAAGAAGTCTCGGACGCGGGTCAACATGGTTCGGCTCGGGTATCGGAGTGCGGGCGCTGGTCCTCAAGCGGCCGCGGCGACGGGCTCGGGCGGCCTGGGCACGGCTTTCGATCTTCAGACGAGCCCGGCCGCCCGCGGTTCCAAGACCCGGGTTAGCTCCTCGCCGCACTGGCGGCAGAGGTAGACCCGGCCCGCACCGATGCGGTTGTGTCGGATGCTGCTCAGGCGGTGCACACGGCAGCCGCAGCGGTACTCGTAGTGGCGCAGCCTGCGGGCCGGCAGCCCGCTGACGTCGTAGCGATGGCAGCGCTCGGGGCTGGCCCCGAAAAAGCCCATTACCGCTCGCCAGTGCGGCCCGTGCGGCCGGATCCGCCGGCCGAACAGGCGGTAGGCCACCAGGTGGGCGACCTCGTGGGGCAGGGTCTGCGCGAGGAAATCCTCCGGGTTGCGCGCCAGCAGAGTCGGGTTGTAACGGATCTCCCAGGTCTGCGCCTCGTGGATGCGGATCTGACCGGCCGTCCGGCCGCGCAGATCGAAGCGGATCACCGGTTGCGGGATCGGGGTGCGGAAGTGTTGCGCGGCGGCCTCCAGCAGCGCGCCGGTGCGCTCGGTGGCGAGGCGCTCCAGGGCAGGCGAGTGGAGTGGGCCGGCGTCGCTCGCCATGCGGATCTCCGCGCGGTGGGTGTGGCGCGGAGGATGCCCTGTGCGCGCCCCGGCAGGCAAGCGCCTCGCGGCCTCCCATCGGGCGGTATCCGGGGCGTTGTCGATGTGTCTGGCCCCGATTTGCAGTAGCATTTCGGCCTTGGGGTTGCGCGGAGCGCGCTCGGATACGGGGGAAACGTCATGCTTCAGGGGCGCAAGGTTCTCGGTAGCGTCGCGGCCGGTCTGATCGCCGTCCTGTCCGCTACGGCGGCGATCGGCGAGGGCGTCGTCCATCTCTACAACTGGAACGATTACTTCGCCCCCGACACCCTCGACGGCTTCAAGGAGCGCACCGGCATCCGACCGGTACTCGATGTCTACGACGCCAACGAGATCCTGGAGGCCAAGCTGCTCGCCGGCCGCAGCGGCTATGACCTGGTCTTCCCGACCGCGCGTCCCTTCGCCGCTCGCCACATCAAGGCCGGTATCTACCGCGAGCTCGACCGCGACAAGCTCCCCGGCTGGGAGAACCTCGATCCTGCGATCCTCAAGTCGCTGGAGGACGTCGACCCCGGCAACCGTTACCTGGTCCCCTACATGTGGGGCACCTCCGGGATCGGGCTCAATTCGGCCAAGGTGACGGCCGCGCTGGGCGAGGAGCCGGAGAACACCTGGGGGCTGATCTTCGACCCGGCCAAGGCCGAGAAGCTCGCCGCTTGCGGCATCGCGCTGCTGGACGATGCCACCGAGGTTTATGCCGCCGCCCTGGCCTATCTGGGCAAGGACCCCAACAGCCTCGCCGCCGAGGACCTGGAGGCGGCCCAGGCCCTGTTGCAGAAGGTCCACCCGTTCGTCCGCTATTTCCACTCCTCGCAATACATCAGCGACCTCGCGAACGGCGACATCTGTGTCGCCCTGGGCTACTCCGGCGACGTGCTCCAGGCCCAGTCCAACGCGGAGGAGGCGGGCAGGGGGGTTGAGGTCGGTTACCTGATCCCGCGCGAGGGCGCGGTGCTCTGGACCGACGTGATGGCGATCCCCAAGGACGCCCCGAACCCCGAGGCCGCCCACACCTTCATCGCCTACCTGCTCGACCCCCAGGTGATCGCGGCGGTCTCCAACCACGTCTACTACGCCAACCCGAACCAGGCGTCCGAGGCGCATCTCGACGAGGCGCTACGCGAGGACGGGTCCATCTACCCCGCGGACGAGGTGCGTGCCCGCCTGGTCGTCACCCCCCAGCGCAGCGACGCGGAGATCCGCAACCTCAACCGGCTCTGGACCCGGCTCAAGGCCAACCGTTAGAGCGCCCACCGGGTCCTCGCGCCATGGTGGGTCCGCCCGAGCGTCGGCTGCTGGAGCCTTGGCAGGACCCCAAGGCCCAGCCCTATCTGCGCATCGAGCGCGTCACCAAGAAATACGGCGACGTCTACGCCGTCGACGACGTCTCGCTCGCCATCTTTCAGGGCGAGTTCTTCTCCCTCCTCGGCAGCTCCGGCTGCGGCAAGACGACGCTGCTGCGCATGCTCGCGGGGCTAGAGCAGCCGAGCGCCGGGCGCATCTATATCGATGGGGCCGATGTTACTGACATCCCGCCCTACCGCCGCCCGGTCAACATGATGTTCCAGTCCTACGCGCTCTTCCCGCACATGAGCGTGGAGCGCAACGTCGAGTTCGGGCTGCGCCAGGAGCGCCTGCCGCGGGCCGAGCGCAGCGAGCGGGTCGCGGAGATGCTCGATCTCCTCAAGATCGCCGAGCTGCGCAAGCGCCGGCCGCACCAGATCTCCGGCGGACAGCGCCAGCGCGTGGCGCTCGCCCGGGCGCTGGTCAAGCACCCCAAGCTCCTGCTGCTCGACGAGCCGCTCGGGGCGCTGGACAAGAAGCTCCGCGAGAACACCCAGTTCGAGCTCGTCAACCTGCAGGAGCGGCTCGGCATCACCTTCGTCACCGTCACCCACGACCAGGAGGAGGCGATGACCATGTCGACCCGGATCGCGGTGATGGACGCCGGCCAGATCGTCCAGGTCGACACCCCCACCGGAATCTACGAGTACCCCAACTCCCGGCTGGTCGCCGAGTTCATCGGCTCGATCAACCTGTTCGACGGCAAGGTGGTGGATCGGGTCGGCGACGAGGTCCTGATCGAGGGCGCCATCGGCCGGCCGATGCGCATGCGCTGCCTGCAGCCCCTCGCCCTGGGTACGCCGGTCGCGGTGGGGGTGCGCCCGGAGAAGCTCCGCCCCTGCGAACGCTACACGGACGATGGCGTGAACCAGGTGCGCGGTACGGTGGAGGACATCGCCTATCTCGGCGACGTGTCGATCTACCACGTGCGCATCGCGGACGGTCCGATGGTCGAGATGACGCTCGCCAACATCCAGCCGCGCACCGAGCAGGCCCTGACCTGGGGCCAGGAGGTGGCGATGGAGTGGTCGCCGACCAGCGGCGTGGTGCTGACGGACTGAGCCGCCTTGGCCTCGTCCCGCATCCAGCAGCGCCCCCCCGAGGCCAGCGGCCGGCCGAGCCGGGCGGCGCGGCTGTCGCACTGGCTCAACGTCGGGGTGCCGTATTTTTGGCTCCTCGTCTTCTTTCTGCTGCCCTTCGTCATCGTGCTCCAGATCAGCCTCGCGGAGCCCATGCTCGGCCAGCCGCCCTACACCGCGCTCTGGGAGTGGGCCGGGGATGCGATGGTCCAGGTCCGGCTCAACCTGGCCAATTACCTGCTGGTGCTGGAGGACGACCTTTATCTCGCGGCCTTTCTCAATTCACTCTGGATCGCGCTGGTCTGCACGCTGCTCTGTCTCTTGATCGGCTACCCCATGGCCTATGCCATCGCCACCGCCCCCGAGCGCTGGCGGATGCCACTCCTGATGCTGATCGTGCTGCCGTTCTGGACCTCGTTCCTGATCCGGGTCTACGCCTGGATTGGCATCCTCAAGCCCAACGGCCTGCTCAACAATTACCTCATGGCGCTTGGGCTGATCGACGAGCCGCTGGTGATCCTCCACACCCAGCTCGCGATCTACATCGGCATCGTCTATTCGTACCTGCCGTTCATGATCCTGCCCCTTTACGCCAACCTGGCGCGGATGGACCACACCCTGCTCGAGGCTGCGGCGGACCTCGGCTGCCGTCCGGCGCAGGCCTTCCTGCGGGTGACCCTTCCGCTCTCCATGCCCGGAATCATCGCCGGGAGCATGCTGGTGTTCATCCCCGCGGTCGGTGAGTTCGTCATCCCGGACCTGCTCGGCGGTCCGCAGTCGCTGATGGTCGGGCGCATGCTCTGGACCGAGTTCTTCAACAACAAGGATTGGCCGCTGGCCTCGGCGCTCGCCATCGTGCTCCTGCTCCTGCTGGTGATCCCCTTCGTCGCCATGCAGCGCTGGCAGCAGCGCATCGAGGGGCAGCGGACGTGAGTGCGAAGGCGCCGGGCAACGGGCGATCGCGCCGCGGGTGGTCCGCATGAAGCGCAACCCGTGGACGCTCTACACCGTGCTGGCCTTCGGCTATGCGTTCCTGTACGTGCCGGTGCTGCTGCTCATCATCTACTCGTTCAACGAGTCGCGGCTGGTCACCGTCTGGGGCGGGTTCTCGACCAAGTGGTACGGGGAGCTGCTGCAGAACCGCCAGCTCCTCGATGCGGCCTGGCTCAGCGTGCGCATCGCGGCGGTCAATGCGACGTTCGCGGTGCTGCTCGGGACGCTGGCCGCCAATGCCCTGGTGCGCCATGGGCGGTTCCGCGGGCGCACCGGGTTCAGCCTGCTGCTGACTGCCCCGCTGGTGATGCCCGACGTCATCATCGGGCTCTCGCTCCTGCTCCTCTTCGTCACCCTGCAGCAGGTCATCGGCTGGCCCGACGGGCGCGGCTTCACCACTATCACCATTGCCCACATCACCTTCAGCATGGCCTACGTCGCGGTGGTGGTGAACACCCGCCTCGGCCAGATGGACCGCTCGTTGGAGGAGGCCGCCATGGACCTCGGCGCCCGCCCGCTCACCGTGTATCTGCAGATCACCCTGCCGCTCATCGCCCCGGCCCTGGTCTCCGGCTGGCTGCTCGCATTCACCCTCTCGCTCGATGATCTCGTCATCGCGAGCTTCGTCTCCGGCCCGGGCTCCACCACCCTCCCAATGGTCGTGTACTCCAGCGTGCGCATGGGCGTCTCGCCGCAGATCAATGCGCTGGCGACCCTGATCGTCCTCTTCGTCACCCTCGCCGTGATCATCGCCGGACTCGCCATGCGGGGCAGGCGGGAGGGTTGAGGCGGGAGCGGGGATGGGGGAGGATTGAGACGGATCGGGAGTTTCGCTGGTTAGCGGCGGGCCGTCGGCAAAGGTCCTGCAAACAGGTCCGCGAGCTGCCCGAAGATCCTGGTTCGCAACACCTGACCCTTGCCGCTCTCATGCCGGAGTGTTCTGGCGCCTCCTGGGAAGAAGGGACGGCGACATCGGAGTGCGCGCGGAACATAGCGGTCTGACAATGGCGTGCTTGGCTGAGGTAAGCCTAGCACCGCGATCACGGACGTCAGTCCATTTCAACTGTTAGGCCACCGAGTTTTCAAATATGGCGCGGACAAAACGAACAGATAAGGACCTTCAGGAGGCGTCGAACCACCTCCAATACGAATACACCATGCTTCTCTCTGTGGCTCAGGGTCTCGCGTCGGGTATTGCCGCGCAGGGCTGGCTTGCAAATGCGCTCTTGGAGTCATTTGTAATTCACTTTCGTGGGCTTCTCTACTTCTTCTATCCGCCCGCTAACCTACAACCCGACGATGTAATTCCTGCTGATTACTTTGATGATCCAAACGAGTGGGAAAGAATCAAACCCTCTCCACTGTCGACAACACTCAGCCAAGCAAGAACACGGGCGCATAAGGAAGTTGCACACCTACAGATGACCTGACTTCGGGGAATTTATGTTGAGCCCAATTTCAGCACCAGGCGCAGATTCGTGCGCGGGAAGATCGTCTCGGTGGCGCTGAGCTCCTC
>JALOTB010000113.1 GCA_025458165.1 Chromatiaceae bacterium
ATGGCTACACCGCCAGATCCAGCAATCCCCTTCAGGCCGCACCGCTACTGGGTTGCCGGCACCTCAGTGGTCGGTTTAGAGGGGGAAGATCAGCCCGATGGCTCGGCGACGGTCACCTACACCGGCCAGCACGGGGCCAACGGGATCTGCTCAGCGGCCAGTTCGCGGACAGGTGGCGGGCACCAGAGCGGCAGCCAGCAGGAGAGCGACAGCGAGACCCGCGTCGCCGAGAAGGCGTGTCTGGCGGCCGTCGCCAAGGCGACGCACGTCTCCCTCAGCAGTCTCTCCGTGAGCGACGTCACGACCGCCGAGTCGGGTACCTCGGTCATGGTTGAGGTACCGGACGCGAGCGCCCCCTGGCACTGCCTGAGCGACGCACATGGCCATGTGCAGGGCGTGGAGTTCACCGGCCGGGACGGCGACTGAGCGCCTGTGGGCGGCGACACCCGCGGCATCGCTGCGGAGCTACACGCCCTCACGGATGCGGCGCTGCGCGGCGTCGTTACCGCCATGGTCGACGACATGGAAGACCCCGCCGCGGCGCGTACCGCCGTCGCGGCGGTATTCGACGGCCCCGCCGTGGCAGACCTGCGCCTGTACGCCCTGGGCGACGGCGGGCAGATGGCCGGCGTGGAGGTCGCCGCCCGTCTCGCCGACGGCCGCGGCGTCTTCCTGGTGCTGCTGCTGGACTAACGACGCACGCCCCGCTCCCCGGCGCACGCCGGACGATCCGAGCATTTGCCCCTGCGTTCCGGCTCTTACGCCCTTTCGGTGAAAACGGACGCGAGGGCATAGATGGCAAAGGCGTTTGCCGTGCCGACTGCCGCCAAGACGGCAAGCCAAACCAGGACATCGCCAAGGCCGATGGAGGTGAGGGCAAACGCCCCCGCGGGAGGAAGCAAAGGCACGGCAAGCCCCACCAAGATTCCCGCTGCAAGCCCATCGCGCACGACGCGCAGGAGGCGATGGGGTCGCAGCGATCGGGACCAGGCCGCATAGGTTGGCAGGCGCCAGCCTACGAGGACGGCGCACAGGGCGACGAGGGGCAGGAGCCAAAGGAATCCCGCTGGAGGCGGGTGATCGGCCCCGGCATACAGGATTCCCATCCAGACCCCGAAGAATCCGATGGCAATCAGGGCGGAGCGCCTTGAGTCCATCACAGTTCGCTCATCACCGCGCCAGACAGGCGAACGGGGCGCAGAGTCAGAACTCCACGACGCGGTCGACCTTCAGCACCCAACCGGCCTCGCCTGGGACCAGCCTGTATTGGATTTGGCGCATCTTCCCGGTGGGCTCGGTGCGCGTCGCGTCCTCCGGGTAGATGGGGAAACGGCGGGCGATGATGCCCTCGACGACCGCGAATTCATCCCTCCCGCGATAGCCCTTGGCATTCGCGGCGTCGTCCTCCAGCGGCGGGAGGTAGATCTGGCTCAGCGACTTCTTCCTGTTGGCGCTGAAGGCGATGAGCACGGCGCGCCTGTCCTCCCCTGGCTCGACCGCGTGGACGTAGATCTCGGGGGAGCCGTCGGCGTTGATGTCGCCTACCTCGGCGCCCGTGACGATGCCCGTGGTCTCGACCGCGATGGGGCTGTTGTCGATCTCCAGGCCGGCCGGCGTGATGGTCACGGCGTTGGCCGTCGGCGTGTTGGGGCTGGTGACCTTGAAGGCGATGCCCTGGAGAGCCTCGGTCGTCTCAAATGCCGTGGAGGCCTGAGCGGCCGGGGGCAGGAGGACGGCGGCGAGCGCAAGGATGGATGTCGTGATGGATGTCTTCATGGGCAGGATCGCCAGGTGGATCATTGGGTATCGAGCTGCCTCAGCAGGGTGCTCACGGCGGTCTCGAGCTGCTCGTCGCGACCTTCCTCGACGGCGTCGGGGCTGCGGCGAACGAGTACGTCAGGCTGGTCCTCGGTATTTTCGAAGAAGCGGCCGTCGGGCGATTTGCGGCCGATCTCGGGGATGCCGTATTGGAAGCGCTTACCGGGCAGCAGCTCCATCCACCACACCGCAGTACCGGTGCCGGGCACGGGCTCGCCGACGAAGGCGCCGAGCTTCGCCTGCGTGTAGAGGTGCGGGAAGATGCTGCCGTCGGAGTAGCTGAAGGCGTTGGCGAGGAGGATGCTCGGTTTGGTCCAGCGGGTGGCGGGGATGTCGGCCAGGATGTTGCCCTCGCGATCCACGCCATGACCGGCGGACTTGGCAGAGAGATCGGCGATGAGTCGGTCGGCGAGATTGCCGCCGCCGTTGAAGCGCACGTCGACGATGACGGCCTCCTTGTCCTTGTAGCGCCCGAACAGATCGTTGACGAATCGCTGGTAGTTCGCGGTATCCATGAGGGCGATGTGGACGTAGCCGAGTCGGCCCTGGGAGAGCTGTTCGGTGAGGTCCTGGCGCTGCGCGACCCAGCGGTCGTGGGCCTTGACCAGGCTGTTCACGAAGGGCTCGGGCGTGACGATCTCATCGGCCGGCGCGCCGCCGCCGGCGGGCTGGATCGAGAGGCGCACGGGCTGGCCGGCCATGCGATTGAGCAGGGGGTGGATGTCCATGTCCGCGCGGATGGGCTCGCCGTTCACCGCGAGGATGATGGCGCCGGGCCGCAGCAGACTGTCGGCGCGACCGGCCGGGCCGGTCTCTAGGTAATCGGCGATCTTCATGCCCGGTCCGGTGTAGGCATGATCGTAATAGAGGCCGAGCGAGGCCGTCTCGTCGCCATAGGTGACGGGGGCCTTGTACGCCGAGCCCATGTGGGAGGCGTTCAGCTCGCCCGCCATCTCGCTCAGCAATTCGGCGAGATCCTCGCCCCGGCTGATGTGCGGCAGATACTTGGCGTATTCCTGGCGATACCGATCCCAGTCCACGCCGCCCATGTCGGCCCGATAGAACTTCTGTTGCGTCATGCGCCAGACGTGCTCGAAGAACCAGCGGATCTCGCCCGGCAGGTCGTAGGCCACTTCGGCGCTGAACGGGATCGTGCTGGCGGCGCCCGTGGCGAGGTTCACCTTCTCGATGCCGGTCGCGCCGACGAAGAACAGGTTCTCGCCCTTGCCGTCGGTGGGATAGCTGTCCACGGCACTGGGCACCTTGGTGAACAGTGGGGCCACGCCGGGCTTGCCGAGCGGGATCTTGTAACCGGTCATGCCGGACTGCGGCGACACGCTGACCAGCACGAGCGACTTGCCGTCCGGCGCGATCTTGAAGGTCTGGACCAACGAGGAAAACGGCGTGATCCGCACCGTGCGGCTGGCGAGATCATCGAGCTCGGGTTCCCAAGCCGGTTCCTGCTGCGCCGGGGCTGGCGCGGCGGCCTTGGCATCGGCGGACGTCGCGGGCGGAGCGGCCATCTGATCCGCCTGGTGGACCATCGCATCGTAGGCCGCCTGGGTCAGGAAGGTGGCGTAGACATCCAACTGCGCCGCCTTGGAATCGGCGGTTTGCAGGCCGTCGCGGGTGGTCAAGTAGAACACGGCCTTGCCGTCGGGCGAGAAGGCAGGCGCGACGGCATCGAAACCGCTGCGCGTGAGATTCACCGGCGGCCTCTTCCCGCTGGCATCAATCAGGCTCACGTCGAAGCTGGTCACCGCGGAGCCGGTCGTGGCCGCCAGCCGGCGACTATCGGGCGACCACACGAAGGGCAGATCGCCATCCTTGTAGGAGTAGGACAGGCCCGGCGGCATCGCGGTGACCGTCTGCCTGGTCGCCCGATCCATCACCACCAGGCGGGTGCGGTCCTCCAGGTAGGCGATACGCTGGCCATCGGGCGAATAGGCGGGCTCGGTGACATCCGTCGTCGTATCGGTGAGGCGGGTCTCCTTGAGCGGGCCGGGTGCGAGCAAGGAGGTCGCGACGGGCGTGTCGAGCGTCGTCTCATAGGCATCGTAGCGGCCGTCGCGCTCGCTGACGTAGAGCAGCGCCTTGCCCTCCGGGCTGAAGCTGACATTGCGCTCGTGCTGCGGCGTGTCGGTGATGCGCCGGGTCTTGCCGCTGGCCCCATCGATGACAAAGATCTCACCCCGCGCCACCACGGCGAGCTGGGAGCCATCCGCCGACGCCGCGAGCTCGGAGACCTCATCGTTCATCTTGGCGAAGAGGCTGCCGCCGAGCAGCGACCCCTGGCTGATGTGTACCGGGACCCACCGCGGGGCCTGCGCGCCCTGAGCGAGCCGCCAGACCTCGCCGTCGTAGCCGTAGACCAGGTCGCCACCGCCGGTGCGGCTGAGGAAGCGCACCGGATGGGTGTCGTGAAAGGTGAGCTGCACCGGCTTCGCCTCGCCGTCGATGGCTTGCCGCCACACATTGAACGAACCGGATCGCTCGCTCAGCCAGTAGATCGACTTCCCATCGGCGCTCCACAGCGCGTTGCGATCCTCGCCACGCCAGGTCGTGAGCTGGCGGTGGGTGCCGGTCGCGGTGTCATAGACCCAGATGTCCCGCGTGGCCTCGGACACCGCATGCTTGCGCCACTCGTTCTCCGCGGAGTTGAGGCTGGTATAGAGGATGAATCGACCATCCGGGCTGGGGCTGGCGTCGAGGGCCGGGACCGGGATCACCAGCCGCTCCCGGCCACCGGCTGCCGGGATCGAGTAAAGCTGGATCGAGGCGCCCATCAGTTGCCCGCCGAACGCCACCTTGGGATCGCCCAACCGCATCGAGCTGTAATACACCAGCTTCCCGTCCGGCGAAAACGCATACGGCGTGTCCGCCGCCGAGTGGGTGGTGAGGCGCCGGATCTCCCCGCCCGCCGCCGGCATGATGAAGACATCCGCGTTCCCATGCCGGGTGGAGCTGAAGGCGATCCAGTGTCCGTCCGGCGACCACACGGGCGTGCTGGCGGCGAACAGGGCACTGGTGAGCGGTACCGCCTCGCCGCCGCTCGCGGGGACCCGCCAGAGCTGCCCGCCGTAAACGAAGGCGATGGTCTGCCCATCGGGGGAGACCGCCGGGTGGCGCAGCCAGAGTGGGCGGTCGGGCGGGGCCTCACCCGCCAGGGCCCCGGGCTGGTCTCCCATGGTCAACAAGAATCCGGCGAGGATAAGGACTAGCGCTGACCGCATGAGGCTCGTCTCGGCAAGGTGTGAAGGGCGGCATCCACTGTCCTTGGTGTCTGGACCTGACTACCCCCTGGGATGAGGCCGCATCATAGCGATCCGATTCTTGGGGGAGCATCGGGGGTTCCCTGTAATGCATTTCCTGACGGCCAATTGCATGCGCCATCGCGACCAAGCGTAAGGAGGCAAGAGCCGCAACTCGCCCGCCCTCGTCCGCAGGGGGGATCCGGTCCCAACGCAGGGGTGCGTGGACGCGCACCCCACGCTGAAGACCCTGGGGCACCCAGCACTGGCGCGGTGCGCGCATGCGGAGAACGAAGGTTGGGATAAGGCGGCGCGGCTCGGCCAAGCCCTGAGCCGCGGCGAGATCACGCGTTGCCGGCGGCGACCTCCGCGAGAAAGGCGTCGAACGCCGTCAGCTCCGCGCTCAATCCCGGGGCGGCGTCGCTTAGGACGCGGCGCAGGTCGGCGAGCTGCGCTGGGTTCAATTCCACCGCGTAGGCGTGACGAAAGAAGTGCCGAAACGACAGCACCTCGCGGAGTCCCGCGACCGATTCGCGTGACAGCACGGCGGGCCTGACGCCTTCGATCTCAAGTCCCATCCCGTGCAGGAGGGCCTGGTGCCAGTCGGGACCCGACAGCAGGTCACCATCGACCCCACGTGCAATCCGCTCCAGGATGCTCTCGATAGCCCCATACGCGTGGTGCAAGGCCACCGCCGCCTGGGCGCAGCTCGCCGGACTTGCTTCGGTGCCGAGGGGGATCGTCTCCAGCTCGTCAAGCCGTTTCTGGAACGTCTCGCGGTCGAACCTGATCTCCGCACGGAGTCGCTGCAGCGCGGCGTTCACAGGGGCTCACCCTCGGCCGCGATGCGCTCGCGCAGACTCTCCGGGGCCTCTTCCAGGCGGACTAGGTCGACGGGGCCCTCGAAGACCTCCATCAGGTCCGCCAGGGCCTTGAAATACCGGTGCGCGCTGAGTCCGGAGGTTGCGAGGTCCAGGTCGCTGTCGGCGCGACAGGTCCCAGCGGCGAGGGAGCCGAACAGGATGACCGCCTCCGCTCCGTGCCGCTCGCGCAGGCACCGCACGGCGGCGGGCAGCCGCGCCCGCAGGTGTCGCGCGCGCTCGGCACCCAAGGCCTCGGCGGACAGGGCACGTTGGCGCAGATGGCGGGCGGTATCGGCGGGGGTGACGGATCGGGGCATGGGTCGATTCTAGCAGGTACTCCAGGCCCGCCCCCGTCGGGTCCAGTCGACACCTCGACGAGGATGGGGCTCAAGACGGCAAGGTGCACATCGCGGTGGGGGAGAGCAACGTCGAAGCCCCGCATCGGTGATGCTGTGGCGCGGCTCCGTCACCACCGTCCCAGCATCGTCCTGGGCCGAGAGGTGTCCTTTCGCCGACGCCATCACTCCGCGACGACCACCCCGGCGCGCACCGCGAAGAGGACCAGGCCGCTCAGGTTGTCGACGCCGAGCTTGAGCATGAGGCGCCCGCGGTAGGTCTAGACGGTCTTGGCGCTGATGCCCAGCGTGAGGGCGATCTCCCGGGTGCGCCGACCCTGGGCCAGGAGCCGCAGCACCTCCCGCTCGCGCCCGGTCAGGGTCGCGTAGTCCATCTGCGCGCTGCGTCCGCCCTCCCTGCCGGTCGATGGTTGCCCAGCGGATGCGGCCAAGGACGGGCTGACGAAGGTCTCGCCGCGCAGCACGGCCTCGATCGCCGCCATCAGGTCGGCGCCGGCCTCGTTCTTGAGCACATAGGCCGAGGCCCCCGCGGCAAGCATCCGCCGGCGGTAGTGGGGGTCGCCGTACATGGAGAGGGCGACGATGCGGGTCTGGGGCGACCGTTCGCGGATCCGCTTCGCCGCCTCGATACCGTCCATGCCGGGCATGGCGAGATCCAGGATCGCGACCTCGGGCCCCAGGGCCTCGGCGAGACGGACCGCCTCCTCCCCGCTGCCGGCCTGTCCCACCACCTGCCAGGTCGGCTGCCGCTGCAGCAGCAGGGCGGCCAGGCCCTCGCGGAAGAGTTGGTGATCGTCACAGAGCAGGATGGTCGGCATGACAGATCAGCGGTGGCTCGTCAGTGGGGCTGCTTAGGGGGATCAGGGGCCCGGGTCCCCTCGGTTGAACCACCCGGATGTGTCGTCCTCGCCGGAGGGGAGCGGACCGACGGGGAGTGGCACCCGCATGCACAGGTGCGTGCCCAAGCGAGCGGGCTCCAGGTGCAGGGAGCCGCCGAGCAGGGCGAGCCGTTCCCGCACGCTGTAGAGCCCATAGCCCCCGCCGGGCCCCGGCGGCAGGTCGGTCGCGCTCGGCGCCAAGCCGACACCGTCGTCCTCGACACGGAGCTCCAGCCACCCCACCAGCGTGCCCAGATGGATGGCCCCGTGACGGGCCCGGGCGTGCTTCAACAGGTTGTAGACCAGCTCCCGGGCGCATTGGAAGAGGATCACGGAGCCCGCGTGGCCGATCGACGGCAGTTCGGGGGCGATGGTACAGGAGAGGCGGATGTCCCGGCGGGAGGTGGCGCTCTCCGCGAGCCAGGCCAAGGCCGCCGCCAGCCCCTGGCGGGCCAGCACGGGCGGGCTGAGATCGAACTGCAGGGTGCGCAGCTCCGCGATGGCCTCCCGCAGGAGGGCCCGACCCGCCGCGAGCCGCTCCGGGGTCTCCGCATCGGGCGGCTGGTCGGCGGTCTCGATCTGGATCTGCGCCAGGGCGAGCTTCTGCATTGGGCTGTCGTGCAGCTCGGCGGCGAGCCGGGCGCGCGCGGCCTCGTCCAGCAGCGATAGGTCCAGGGCCAGCCGCCGCAGCCGGGCGTTCGCCTCCGCGAGCTCCCGGGTGCGCTCCGCCAGGGCCCGCTCCAGGCCGCGAGAGAGCTCGCCGAGGGCCACATGGGTGCGCACGCGCGCGAGCAGGATGCGCGGCTCAAAGGGCTTGACCACATAGTCCGCGGCGCCCGCGTCGAAGGCATCGAGTAGGCTCGGCTCGTCGTCGCGTCCGGTGAGGAAGACGATGGGGATGGACCGGGTCACCGCTTGCTGCTTCAGGAGGCGGCAGGTGGCGATACCGTCCAGGTCGGGCATGTGGATGTCGAGCAGGATCAGGTCCGGGTGCACCTGCTCGGCGATCCGGATGGCGAGCCGGCCCCCGTCGGCGGCATGGACGCGGTAGCCCGCCCCCATCAGGAGCTGGCCCACGAGACGCAGACCCTGGGGATCGTCGTCCACCACCAGGACCCGCCGGCCCTCCGTTTCTGGCGACTTTGGGGTCTGGGCCTGGGCGGTCACGCCGCCACCGCGTCTGGGGCAGGCTCGCGATCCAACCCATCGGCCCGGTCCCTGAGGGCGTCGAGCCGCCGCGCCAAGGTCCCCAGATCGAAGGTCTCGGCCGCCGCGGAGAGCTCACGGGCCTGGATGCGGAGCCAGGGATCGCGGCTCCCCTCGGCCAGGGCACGCAGATCCTCCGCGAAGGCCGCGATCTCATTCATGGAGGTCAGCGGCGGCCGCAGCGCCTGCAGCCCCGCGTCCTGGTCGGTGCTCACCGCGGCCGTGACCGCCAGCACCGGGATGCGGGCGGTCGCGGGGTCCACCTTCAGCCGCCGCGTCGCCGCCAGCCCGTCCAGGCCGGGCATGGCCAGGTCCATCAGGATCAGGTCCGGCGGGCGCGCCCGCGCCAGGGCGAGGGCCTCGGCGCCGTCGCCCGCCTCGATCGGCGTGAGCGGCAGGCCGGCCAGGAAGTCCCTCAGCAGGGCGCGGTTCTCGGGCTGATCGTCGGCGATCAGGATCCGGGCCGGGGCTAGCGCCGGCGCCGTTTCGACCTCTGGCTCGACCTCTGGCCCAAGCTCGCCCGGTGCCACGGCAACCATCGGTGCGGGCGCGACCTCCGGCAGATCGAGGACAAAACGGCTGCCGCGCCCAGGCGTGCTCTCCAGGCGGATGTCGCCGCCCATCAGGCCGGCCAGACGGCGGCTGATGGCCAGCCCCAGTCCGGCCCCCGTGCGGCCCGGCTGGGCACCGGCCTTACCCTGGGTGAAGCTGTCGAAGATGACCTGCCGCTCGGCCTCCGGTATCCCGGGACCCGTGTCCGCGACCGACAGGCGCAAGCGCCAGCGGCCGGTCGCGACCGCCTCGGCCGCG
>JALOTB010000041.1 GCA_025458165.1 Chromatiaceae bacterium
CGACCCCACCAAGGTCACCCGCACCGCGCTGCAGAACGCCGCCTCGATCGCCGGGCTGATGATCACCACCGAGGCGATGGTGGCGGAGGAGCCCAAGGAGGAGACCCCCATGCCCGGCGGCGGTGGCATGGGCGGGATGGGCGACATGGGCATGATGTAAGCGCGACCCGCATCCGCCCGACGACAAGCCCCGCCCCGGCGGGGCTTTTTTGTGCGCGCTAGCTCGTGGTGCCGGGGCCGGTCAGCGCGGTTCCTCCCCCTCACGGCGCCCGGTATAGTGCGCGCTGAGCCGCCGCCTGCGCCCCGCCATGAACGACGCCAAGGTCCGCATCTTCGTCTCCTCTCCCGCCGACGTGGAGCACGAGCGGGGCATCGTCAAGGACATCATCGAGCGCCTGGCCCAGGAGTTCCTGCCCTACTTCACCCTCGAGCCGATCCTCTGGGAGGAGGAGGCGCTGACCGCCGACCGCACCTTCCAGGCCGGTCTGGTGCCGCCGGCGGAGTGCGACATCGTGCTCGTGGTGGTCTGGACCCGGCTCGGCTCGCCCCTCCCGCAGGACCCCTTTCAAGGGATGACCGGGACCGAATGGGAGTTCTTCAACGCGGTGGAGGCGGGGGGCGAGGGGCGCCGCCCCGAGGTCCTGGTCTACAAGAAGACCAACCCCAAGCTGGTCGACATCACCAATCCCAAGGCCACCCTGGAGGCGATCGAGGACCGCAAGCGGCTCGAGGAGTTCTTCCAACGCCACTTCTTCAACGAAGACCGCACCTTCCGCCGCGCCTTCCGCACCTTCGACAGCGACGCGGACTTCCGCAACCTGGTTGAGGTGCAGCTCCGCAAGCTGCTCAACCGGCGCATCTTCGTCGAGAAGCGCGGCGCGGCGCAGGGGACCCAGTGGTACGGCAGCCCCTTCCGGCCTGCCGGCCCCTACGAGCTCGCCGACGAGCGCATCTTCACCGGACGCGAGGGCGAGACCCGCGACCTCCTTCACCGCCTCCAGGAGCGCATGGAGGCGGGCCGGGGCCTGCTCCTGCTGAGCGGCCCGAGCGGCTGCGGCAAGTCCTCGCTGGTGCGCGCCGGGCTCCTGCCGCGGCTGGTACGCCCTTACCAGATCGAGGGCGTCGCGGGCTGCCGCTGGTGCCTGGTCGACCCGCGCGCCGCGGGCGACCCGCTGCTGGTCCTGGCGGAGGCCCTGTGCACGCCCGGGGTGCTGGGCGAGGTGCTCGGCGGCTTCGGACTCGACCCCCCGCTGCTGCGCCGATCGCTGGAGCTGGAGCCCGAGATCGCCGCCACCCAGCTCCGCGCCGCCCTCGACGGTCTGGCCCGCGTCCTGCGGGACGAGACCGGGGAGAGCGCGGCGGTACGCCTGATGGTCGTCGTCGATCCGCTGGAGGCCCTCGCACCTGCGGCAGCCGCGGGCTTCGGCTCCGCCCTCAGCGCGATCGCCGAGAGCGGGGCCGCCTGGGTCCTCGCGCTCCTGCGCAGCGATCACCTCGCGCGTGTCCCCGAGCTCGGGGCGCTCGGCGCGGCGCTCGATCCGACCGCCTGGATTCGTCTCGATCCGCCGGCCCCGGCGCGTATCCGTCAGGTGATCGAGATCCCAGCCCTGGTTGCCGGGCTGGAGTATGAAAATCCGCCCGGGCGCGGCCTGGTCGACCTACTGGAGTCGGAGGCGGCGCGCCTGCGTCTGTGGGCCCCATTGCTACAGGGGGCGCTCGATCACCTCTACGCGCGGTCTGCGGGGGCGTCCGGGCGCCCGGAGCGGCTGCGCGTGGCCGAACTGCGCGCGAGCGGCGGGCTCGCGGGGGAGGCCTTGCGCCGCGCCGATCGGCTCTGGGACGGGCTCGACGAGGACGCCCGCGCCGCCCTGCCGCGGCTCTGCCGGGCCCTGGTGACCCTCGAGGCCAAGGTCAAGGCGCGCCCGGTCCCGCGCACCGGTGACCTCGACATCCTGGAAACCGATCCCGCCTGTCGCCGCCTGCTCCAGGCGATGATTGAGGCGCGCCTGGTGCTCGCCGAGGGCGAGCCCGATCCGGTGCTGACCGCCCCTTGCCCCCAGCCCGACTACTCCCTGCGCGGGACCCTCGGCCGGGTGGTGCGTGAGACGCGGGAGGAGTGGCGCGCGCGCCGCGCGCGCCCCGCCGAGCTGGCGGTCGAAGGCCCGGGTGCGATGCCCACGGCGACGCCGGGGACGGAGACCGATTGGTCGAGCTACCGGCGCACCGCGACCCTGGCCCACCCGGTGCTGATCGAGCGCTGGGCGCCCATGCGCGATTGGCTGGCCGACCCCGCCAACCGCGAGGTGCTGCGGCTGCGCGCCCAGATCACGCGCCAAGCCCAGCTCTGGAAACGCACCGATTGCAATCGCGAGTACCTGCTCGGTGAGAGCGGTTATGCCGCCGCGGCGCGCCTCGCCGCTGATCGCGGGGCCGAGCTGGAGCCCGCCGAGGCCGAGCTGATTGCCCAGTCCGACGCCTTTTTGCGCTACCAGCGCCGCGGCAATCGCCTGGTGCGCATCACCGGCGCCCTGCTTGCGGCACTCCTGGTCCTCGCCACCCTCGCCGCCCTCTGGGCCCAGGACGCCTCGCGGTCCGCGACGCTCAACCTCCACCGCAGCCAGCTCAACGCCGCCGACCTGGCCATCGCGCGCGGCAATACGCCCCGCGCCGTGGTCCTCGCCCTGAACGCCGCCCCCTATCTCCCCTACCCAGCCCTCGAGACGCTGAGCCGGGCCTTCACCTCCAATCGGCTGATCGCGATGGCGCGGCTCGCCGTGGCCGCCGACGAGCGGCCGGTCGCCCCCGCCTTCAGCGCCGACGGCCGCTACTTGGCCACCGCAGTGCCGGGGCAAGGGGCGAGGCTGTGGCGCCTCGGGGACGGGCGCTATGTCCCCGAGCGCGAGCTCGACGGGACCGACCTCGACCTCCAGGGCCTCGTGCTACGCCAGACG
Source organism: Chromatiaceae bacterium (assembly GCA_025458165.1). GTDB lineage: Bacteria > Pseudomonadota > Gammaproteobacteria > Chromatiales > Chromatiaceae > JALOTB01. The sequence goes on from JALOTB010000041.1 coordinate 2,952, forward strand.
AGCGAGGGGGAGGCCCAGGTCCTTGGGATCGGCCCCGAGGGGATATGGCGGCTGCCGGCGGCGCCGGGGGCACCGCCTGACTGGCCCTGCGGGGGCGCGGCGCCGATCGTCACCGCGGTCGCTCCGAGCGGGCTGGTTGCCCTGGCCCATGCCGCCGAGCGCGACCGCTTCGCGGTCTGCGTCTTCGACCCCGCTCGGCCCGGCGAGCTGCGCTTCGACACCCCGGTCCACCAGGGCGAGATCCGCGGCCTGGGCTTCTCCCCCGACGGGACCGAGCTCGTCACCGCCTCGCGCGATGGCAGCGCCCGCCTGCTTGCGGCCGAGACGGGGGAGACGCTGCTCACCCTCCCGCCTGGCGGACCGCTGCGCCGGCCGGTCAACCGCGCGGTGTTCGACGCCGCCGGCGAGCGCATCGCGCTGGCCGCCGCGGACGAAACCGTCCGCGTCTACGGGCGTGACGGCCGGCTTGCCCGCGAGCTCGCCTGGGCCGAGGTGGGCGGGCGCCGCTACAAGGTCCACAGCACCGCCGTGCGCGATGTCGCCTTCTCGCCCGACGGCCAGTACCTGCTCGCGGTGGACGACGAGGGCCAGGTGGTGCGCTGGGACCTCGGCGCCGACGCCCGCGCCGCGGTCCTCGGCCAACACGATCTGAGCGCCGAGCAGGTTCGCGTCGGGCTGGGGACCGGCCGCTGGGAGGGGGTGCCTCTCGTCCTCACCGCCTCGCTCGACAAGAGCGCCCGCCTCTGGCACATGGATACTGGCAAGGAGCTCGCCGTCTTCAGCCACGACGACGCGGTGGGCAGCGCCGAGTTTGCCGCTGGGGGGGATCGTGTCACGACCCATTCGGTCGCCGACGGTTCGGCCCGGCTGTGGAGCCTGGAGCCGGTGTCGCGGCTCGCCTATGCGCTGCCGCACGACGACCACGTCTGGCACCTGGACCTGGCGGCGGCCCCCGTCGAGCTCGATCCCGACGGCCGACTCCTCTTGGTGGCGAGTGCCGACTTTGCCGGCCGCGCACGCATCTGGGCCTACGACCGGGCGAGCGGTGGCCAGCCGCCCGAGCCGCTCTGGACCCTCGACGGACATGAGGAGCGCATCCGTCGCGTCGCCTTCTCGCCCAGCGCGCGCTGGCTCGCGACTGCGGCCTACGATGGCACCGCCCGGGTCTGGGACGTGACCGCCGGGACGGCCGCCTGCGTGCTCCCGGTGCGGAGCGACGGGGGACGGGTGGAGGTCTACCACGCCCTGTTCAGCCCCGACGAGCGCTGGCTGGTCACGGCCTCGAACGATCCCGACGGCCCGCTGCGTCTGTGGGACCTACAGGAATGCGCGGCGCTGCCGGCCGGGGACCTTGCCGCCCCTGGGCCGCGCGCTCAGGTGGCCGCCGTCGCCGCCCGCGGGGCCGGGGATGTCCTGATCGCCTCGGGTGACGACGCCGGACGCCTGCGCGTGCTGCGCAAGCGGCCCGGCCAGGCCCCCGAGCTGCTGTGCACCCTGACGCCTCATGCCGGCGCCGTCGCCGACCTCACCTTCGGCGAGGACGGGCGCTGGCTCGCGAGCGCCGCGGAGGACGGCCGCGCCGCCCTGGTCGAGATCGCGCAGGACAGTTGCGGCGAGCCGCGTCTGCTCGACGGCCACGCCGGCGCCCTCTACAGCGTCCACTTCTCCCCGGACGGGACCCGGCTGATCACCGCCTCGCTGGACGGTACGGCGCGGGTCTGGCACCGCGATGGGCGCCTGCTGGCCACCCTGGTCGGACACCGCGACCGGATCTATCGGGCCGAGCTCAGCCCCAGGGGCGACTTCGCCCTGACGGCCTCGCGCGACGGTGCGGTGCGGGTGTGGAAGGTCCCGCCCGCGGCTCAGGAGGGGACCCTGGCCTCTTACCTGGTGCTTGACGCCAAGCTGGGTGGCGTGGCCTTCGCCGCCTTCAGCCCGGACGGGCGCTATCTCGCCGGGGCCTACTGGGAGAATGCCGCTGTGCTCTGGCGCCTGTGGACCGAGGACGAGGACACCCCGGCGGGGCTGGCGGCCGCCTGGGGCGGCGAGCGTGCCCGGCTCGCGATCGTCCGCGAGGCCGCGCGCTTCCGCGCCGAGAATCGTCTCGACGAGGGTGGCCTGGCGCGGGATCAGTGAGCCGCTGGTCGCATGGGTCCATCCCTGTCGATCGGTCGGCGGGCCGATCCGCGCTTGCCGAGCGGCTCAATCCCGAAGCAGGACGAAGAGCCCCGCGAGCATCACCGCACTGCCTGCAAGACGGGCGGCGATCTGGTGCTCGCGGTAGATCAGCCAGCCGAGGATCACCGAGAACATCCCCCCGCTGCGCTTGACCGCCATGGCGTAGGAGGCGAGCGTGAGCGCGAGGGCGATCTGGTCGGCGACGCGCATGAGCGCGAAGAGCACGCCGAGCAGCAGGAGCGGGCGCGCCTGGCGGCGCAGCTCGCCATTGCCGACCTCGCGGTAGAGGCGCCGGTCCTGCACGCTGAAGATCAGGAACAGGATGACTGGGTTGACCACCGCGACCATCACGGCAAAGGACAGCGGGTCGCTCAACTGGATGCCCACCCGCCCGAAGGTCGACGCAGCCGCGAAGCAGAAGGCGGCGATCAGGGCAAAGCGGCTCCCCGGCGCCGCGAGCAGCCGCTGCAGCGGCGTGTACCAATGGGGCAGGTCGCGCTCCAGGCTCACCAGGTAGCCCCCGGCGATGAGCAGCGCGATACCGGCGAAGCCGAGGAGCCCCGGCCGGTCGCCCGTGACCGCCCACTCGATCAGGATGACGAAGCCCGGTGTGAGGCTGATCACCGGACCGACGAGCGAGATCTCGCTCACCTGGATCGCGTGGTTGAGCGCCCAGGCGCCGAGCCCCGACACCACCCCGCCGACCAGCACGGCCCACAGATAGTGCGGGTCATGGAGCGGAAAGTCGTGGTGCCAGATCACCAGCGGGGCGGTCACCACCAGGCTCACGAGGTTGACGTAGAGCGTGAGCGCCCGCGCCGAGAAGCTGAGGCTGAGATGCTTGGTGACCGCCAGGCGCGAGGCGTGAAAGAAGGCCGAGAGCAGCGGGAAGACGATCCAGAAGGGTGCGAGTGCGCTCCAGTCCATCGCCTCAGCCCTGGAGCCAGCCCTGACCGAGATCCCCCAGGCGGCCGGCAAGTCCGGCCTGGACCCCGCGAGCTCCATCGAGTCGGGCTCGGTTGAAGGCCGCGAAGGCCGCCTGGAACCGCGCCCGACCGTACCAGTCGTCTTCGCTGAAGCTCCCCTCGCCGCGCAGGATGCGCACGCTGGGGATGGCGCCGAGGCTCAGCAGTCCGGCCCCCCCGATCCCGGAGAAGAGCTTGGTCTGGAGGATAAGCCAGACTGGGCCGCCGTCTAGGACCGGCGCCTCCGGGGTATTGACCGCCGGGGCGTAGAGGTTGAGCGAGTAGACCGGTTGGTTGAGCGCCATCTGGTGCTTGCGCCGGGCCGGGGCCGCCGCGCGCAGCCGCTCGGCAAGCCGCGGCGGCAGGTCATGGAGTCGGGCGGCGAGCTCCTGGAGCCCGGCGCGGACCTCGGCCGACCAGGTTAGCCGATCCAGGTTTCGCCGGATCTCAGCGCGGGGGAGCAGGGCATGGCGCTGCCAGGGCCGAGGCGCGTCCCGCCGGCCGGTGAAGGCCGCGAGCAGGTCCGCCGCGACGGCCGCGAGGCGCCGGTCGATGCGGCGGATCAGGGGCTCGAAGGCCGCGTCTTCCAGTACCGCCCAGCCCGGCAGGGTCATCAGGCAGCCGAGCGGCCGGTGCCCGGCGATCACCGCGGCGGGGTCGTCCGGGAGCAGGGATGCTCCGGGGAGGACGAGGTCCAGATCCGCCAGGGCCTCGGCGATCAGCCGGGCGCCCAGGAAGGCGAGGGGGTCTAGGGCCTGCCTCCGGAGACAGGCATCGGCGAAGTCTCCGAGCCGCTCGGGGCGATCCAATGGGGCCAGCTCGGCAGCCGTCCAGTAGAGGAGATGCAGGTGAAACTCCTTGTTCGCCTGACAGCTCTCGCGATCAAGGGTGTTGGGGTCGCAGTTGAGCGCGAGGTGCAGGCGCCCGCCGTCCAGACCGTATTCGCGCTGCACCTTGGGGTCGGATACGAAGCACACGAAGGCCAGCGCCGTGCGCCAGAGGGTCTCGCCCAGGGCATGGGGGACGTCGTCCGGCCCGGGCATGGGCGGTACCGCCACCCCGCTCACCATCAGGTCGTGCCGGGCATGCGGGCTGGCCTTGTCGACCAGCACCAGGCGCTCGCCGCCCGCGGTGAGGGTCTGGATGGTCCGCCGCCGGTAGCTCACCGAGGGGTCGGGGTGGGACCGCTCGTCGGGCTGGAGGGCGAAGGCGGGGGGCAGGCCCGGGATGCGCATCCGCTTCCAGGCGACCGGCATGGCCTCTACCCCATCCGGATAGAGGGCTGCGAAGGTGTCCCGGCTCACGTCGGTCCCCGCAGCCGCGGACGCAGGGCCGCGAGGTCCGCGACGGCCTCGCCCACCAGCCGTCCGGCGAGCCGGTTGAAGGCGGCCGCCATGGCCTCCGGCGTGCTCTCGCGGACGGGCTCCTCGCCCTGGTAGCGGCGGCTGAGCAGCGGGCTGCGGTCGCTCGCGCGCACCAGGGTGAGGGTGAAATCGCCGACCACCCGCGGCGGCTGGTCGGTCGGGCGGTGCTCGAGGCGGGCGAGCTCGCCGCCGAGCAGATAATCACCGCGCACGCGCTGATCCGGTCTCACCACGAAGCCGACCAGCCCCGCCGCGCGCAGACCCTCGGCGAGCAGCCCGGCGAGCGCGCGCCCCGGCGGCTCCTCCCACCAGAGGGTCGGGTAGCGGTGGGTTTGCAGGGGGGCCTCGGGGGTCCGGTAGACGATGCGCTGGCCGCCCTCGAAACCGCCCGCCCGCAGGTCGTTGACCACCAGGGTCGCGCTTACCGGGGCACCGGCCGGGATCGCGGCGACTGGCGCCTCCAGGCGGAAGAAGCGGTCGCGCTCGGCCGGCGGGGCGCTGGCGCAGGCGCCGAGCAGCAGGGCGAGCGCGGCGGGGAGCAGCGCGATCGTGCGGCTCAGCGGAACCATGGCGTCTGCGGCTCCACCTCGCGCCCGCGGATGATCACCCCGGGATTGGCGCGCAGATCGCGGGTGAGTGCGGCGAGGTTTCGCGTGGCGTCTTCGAGGTTGGTGAGGACGGGCATCAGGCTGGTTGCGACCTGTTGGAGCACGAATTGGGTGTCGTCGAGCGAGCTGCGCAGCGCTGGACGGTTCTCCTTGACCACGGCCTGGATGTCGCCGGCCAGCGCGCCATACTGACCCACCGCCTGACGGATGTCTTCGCTGCGTCCTTCGAGCGACGCGGTCACCCTTCGCAGGTCCTCCGACATCGCGTTGACGTTCTCCAGGATGGCGCCCAGCCGCTCCGGGTCGACCACCTGCTCCAGGTCGGCCGAGAGCCGCTCCAGGTTGCCGAAGATCCCCGAGAGACGCTCGCGATCGGCGGGGTCGGGGGCATCGGTCCCGAGCAGGTTGCCGATGGTCTCGATCTGGCGCTGGATGCTGGCGAGCGCCGGGGCGATCGTCTGATCGACCAGGGACTGGAGCGAGTCGGTGAGCGCGGCGAGCTGGGCCGGGAGGTCCGGGGCCCCGGGGGCGACCGCGATGCTGTCGCCGGCGGCGAGCAGCAGCGGCGAGTCGCCCGGCCGGATCAGGATGGCTCCCCCCTGGAGCAGCCCGGCGCTGCCCGGTTCGGCGCGGCTGTCGGCGCTGATCGGCCAGTCCCCGACGATGCGCAGCAGCGCCCGGAAGCAGGGGCGCGCGAGCGGGCGCGCCACGCCCTCGGCCCCGGTGGGGCAGTGCCCGGCATCCGCGTCGCGGCCGGGGAAGACCGGCTCGACCGCCTCGACCAGCCCGATCGTGTAGCCTTCCTGGAGCACCGGGATGCCCGCGGTGAGCCCGCGCGCCTCGGGGAAATAGGCATGGATGCGGTAGGCCCCGCCGAGCAGCCCCGGGATCAGCAGGGCAAGAGTCCCAAGGGCCACCAGGGCCATGGCGAGGACGAATAGCCCGGAAAGGATCAGGTCGCGGCGCCGCCGCTGCCCGGCGCGCTTGCCCGGCGCGCCGATCTCGGGCGGGGCGTAGAGGCGCTCCAGAGCGCTCACGGGCGTCCCTCCAGCACGTAGCGCAGCTCCAGGCGCGCGCGCGCGGCCGCCTGCAGCTCGGCGTGGGTGCCGTCGAAGAGCAGCCGCCCGCGGTCGAGCACCGCCACCCGGTCGTCGGCCTGGGCGTAGAGCTCGGGGCGGTTGTCGGTCGCGAGCAGCGCGAGCTCGCGCACCCCGCGCTGGGCGCGCAGTACCGCGAGGGTCTCGCGCAGGGTCGCGGCGTCGAGCCCGTCGCCGAGCCCGTCCCAGACCAGCAGCGCCGGCTTGTGGATCAGCGCCCGGGCCAGCTCCACCCGCCGGCGCAGCCCGAGCGACAGGGCGCGGGGCAGGTGGTTCTCCAGGCCGTCGAGCTCCAATTGGGTCAGGGTGAGGCGTGCGGCCCGGGCCATCTGGTCGCGGCTCATCGGGGCGTCGCGCAGCGGCAGGAGCAGATTCTCCAGCACCGTCAGGTCCTCGACCAGCGAGCCGCGCTGGAGTACCGCGCCGATCTGACCGCGCAGCCGCTGGCGTTGGTCCCCGCGCAGTGCTGCGAGGTCCTGACCCAAGACCTCGACCGAGCCGGCCGACGGGGCGTCGAGGCCCAGCACCAGCCGGGTGAGCAGGCTCTTGCCCGCGCCGTTCAGCCCCACCAGCAGCAGCCACTCGCCGCGCGCGAGCCGCAGCGAGATCCCCGCCAGGGCGCAGCGGCCGCTGACGTGCTGATAGGCGTCGCGGATGTCGATCGCGGCGTCCAGCGGGCTACCCGTCCCCGAGCAGGATGAAGGCGAGGTCGGCGAGCAGGATTGCGGCCACCGCCCCGATCATGGTCCGCGTCGCCGCCCGGGCGATGCCGCCCGGATCGCGCCCGGCGAGGCTGCCGTTCACCCCGGCGATGAGCGCGGCGAGCAACGCGAAGACCACCGGCTTGAGCAGAGCCTCGGCGAGGTCGCCGGGTGTGAGCGCCTGGCGTAGGGCCTCCAGGAACTGGGCCGGGGCGATCCCGGCGGCGCCCCAGAGCCACAGCAGCGCGGCGGCGAAGGTCACCAGACTGGCCCAGACCGCGAAGGCGAAGGACATCGCCAGCATCGCGAGCAGCGCCGGCGCGACCGTGTAGCGCAGGGGGTGGATGCCAGCGGCGATGAGCCCGTCCATCTCCCCGCTCACCGTGAGCGTCGCCTGGCGCACCGCCAGCGCGACCCCGGCACGCCCAGCGACTAGGATGCCTACCAGCACCGGCACCAGCTCCATCACCGCCCCGTAGGTGAGTGAGAGCAGGACCAGCCCGGGGAGGTTAAAGCGCTCCAGGATCGAGGCGGTCTGGCTGCCCAAGATCATGCCCAGCGCCGCCGCCACCAGGGTGATGGCTGGGAGGACCGAGAGTCCCCCCTGGCGCAGCGCCGCGGCGAGCGCGGGCAGGTCGAGCCGGGCTCGCCCGAGCAGCACGGCCCCGTAATGCCCGAGGCAGGCGCGCAGGGTCAGCCAGGCGAGACCGAGCCGGGCCAGCCAGCCGAGCGCCCCGGAGGGCTCCGCGGTCGCCTCGCCGTTAGGATGTAACCGAATGGACATGGGCGGATTGTAGGGCCTGGTCCCTCGCCGGGGCGACGGGGATGGAGCAAACGGACTCGCAAACGAACGCAAACGGCAGCGAAACGGATTGTCGGGTCAGCCCCTGATGGAAGCGGATGGCCGCCGTCGCCATTGAAAATCCCTCCCGCGGGCGGGCGAGTTGACTCTGCCCCGCCCACTTTCCGCAAAATCGACGCGCCATGGGTATACTCGCAAGCTTTTAGCGCAAGGCGCTGCGTGGGAATGAGGATCATCCGCGGACTGCACAACCTGAGACCGAGGGACCGCGGGTGCGTGGCGACCATCGGCAACTTCGACGGTGTGCACCTCGGGCACCGCGCGATCTTTCAGCGGCTGCGCGAGCGCGGCAAGGCCCTGGGCCTGCCGACCACGGTGATCACCTTCGAGCCCCAGGCGATGGAGTACTTCGCCCCCGATGCCGCTCCCGCTCGCCTCACGCGGCTGCGCGAGAAGCTGGCCGCGCTCGCCGACTGCGGCATCGATCAGGTGGTGCTGCTGGAGTTCGGGCCGCGGCTGTCGCAGATGGGCGCGCGCGACTTCGTGCGCGGGCTGCTGATCGACGGGCTGGCGGTGCGCCACCTCCTGGTCGGCGACGACTTCCGCTTCGGTCGCGGCCGTGAGGGGGGCTATGCGCTCCTGGAGGCGGTGGGCCGCGACCATGGCTTCGCGGTCGAGGACCTGCACACTGTGACCCACGGCGAGGAGCGCGTGAGCAGCACCCGCATCCGCGAGGCCCTGGCCCGCGGCGATCTCGACCTCGCGCGGCACCTGCTCGGCCGCCCCTACCGGATCTGCGGCCGGGTCGCGCACGGCGACAAGCGCGGGCGCACCATCGGTTTCCCGACCGCCAACGTCGACCTGCACCGGCGGGCGAGCCCGCTGCGCGGGGTCTACGCTGTGGTCCTGCACGGGCTCGCCGAGCACCCCTGGCCGGGGGTGGCCAACATCGGCTTTCGACCCACGGTGGGCGGGGCGCGCCGGCACCTGCTGGAGGTCCATCTGTTCGACTTCGCCGGCGAGATCTACGGGCGCCACGTCCAGGTGGAGTTTCGGCTCAAGCTCCGCGAAGAGCGCAAGTTCGCCTCTTTCGAGGAGCTGCGGGTGCAGATCGACCGCGACGCAGCGGCCGCGCGCGACTATCTTCGCGCGCACCCTTGATGGGAGATGGGCGGCCCCGACCCACACCCAGGATACGCGCTCTGGCCCCAGGGATCTGGGCCTTGGCGTGCCCCCACATCACGAACATCCCCAGGAACACCCTTCCGTGGCTGACTACAAAGACACCCTGAATCTGCCCAACACCGCCTTCCCGATGAAGGCCAACCTGGCCCAGCGCGAGCCCGAGATGCTGCGGCACTGGGAGGGACTCGACCTCTACGGCCGCATCCGGGCCGCCCGCGCCGGGGCGCCAACCTTCATCCTCCATGACGGCCCGCCCTACGCCAACGGCGAGATCCACATCGGCCACGCGGTCAACAAGGTCTTGAAGGACGTCATCGTCAAGGCACGTAGCTTAGACGGGCTCAACGCACCCTATGTCCCCGGCTGGGACTGCCATGGGCTCCCGATCGAGCTGCAGGTCGAGAAGAAGGTCGGCAAGCCGGGTGCCAAGGTGAGCGCGGCGCGCTTCCGCCAGGCCTGCCGCGAGTACGCCGCCAAGCAGGTCGACGGCCAGCGGGCGGACTTCAAGCGGCTCGGGGTGCTCGGCGACTGGGAGCGGCCCTATCTCACCATGGACTACCGCTTCGAGGCCGACATCATCCGCGCGCTCGGGCGGATCATCGCCAACGGCCATGTCCAGCAGGGCGAGAAGCCGGTGCACTGGTGCATCGACTGCGGCTCGGCGCTGGCCGAGGCGGAGGTCGAGTACGCGGAGAAGGAGTCGATCGCCATCGATGTTCGCTTCCGCGTGCTCGACGAGGAGGCGGTCCTCGCGCGTTGCCATACCGTCCCCGACGGCCATGGCGACGGGCCCATGTCGGTAGTGATCTGGACGACGACCCCCTGGACCCTGCCCGCCAACCGGGCGGTCGCGCTCAACCCCGAGCTGGAATACGTCGTCGTCCAGACCGAGGGCGACCACGGCCGCGAGCGCCTGATCCTGGCCGAGGGGCTGCTCAAGGACGCCATGGACCGCTGCGGAATCGAACGCTATCGGGTGATCTGCTATGCGCGGGGCGACGCTTGGGAGGGGCTCGCCCTGCAGCACCCCTTCTACGACCGAGAGGTCCCGACCATCCTCGGCGAGCACGTCACCCTGGAGGCCGGCACTGGCGCCGTGCACACCGCCCCCGGCCATGGTCTCGACGACTACATCGTCGGCCAGCGTTACGGGCTGGAGGTCGACAACCCGGTCGGCGGCGACGGCCGCTTCCTGCCCGGCACGCCGCTCTTTGCCGGCGAGCACGTCTTCCAGGCCAACGAGCGGGTCGTCGAGGTGCTGAAGGCCCGCGGCGCGCTGCTGCGCGAGGCCCGCTTCACCCACGCCTATCCGCACTGCTGGCGGCACAAGTCGCCGATCGTCTTCCGCGCCACCCCGCAGTGGTTCATCAGCATGGAGCGCCGCGGGCTGCGCGCCGCGGCCCTGCGCGAGATCACCCAGGTGCGCTGGATGCCCGACTGGGGCCAGTCGCGCATCGAGGGCATGGTGGGCAACCGCCCCGACTGGTGCATCTCGCGCCAGCGCACCTGGGGCGTGCCGATCCCGCTCCTGATCCACCGCGAGACCGGCGCGCGTCATCCGGACACGGCCGGACTTATCGAGCAGGTGGCGCAGCGGGTCGAAGCGAAGGGGATCGATGCCTGGTTCGAGCTCATGCCTCAGGACCTACTCGGCGAGGAGGAGGGCGCGCGCTACGAGAAGGTCCACGACACCCTCGACGTCTGGTTCGACTCCGGCGTCACCCACGCCTGCGTACTGGAGCACCGCGAGGGGCTGCGCGCCCCGGCGGATCTCTATCTGGAGGGCTCGGACCAGCACCGCGGCTGGTTTCAGTCCTCGCTACTGACCTCGGTCGCCATGTACGACCGCGCGCCCTACGCCCAGGTCCTCACCCACGGCTTCACGGTCGACGCCAAGGGCGAGAAGATGTCCAAGTCCAAGGGTAACGTGGTGCGGCCGCAGGACGTAATGAAGACCCTCGGGGCCGACATCATCCGCCTGTGGGTGGCGGCCACCGACTACCGCGGCGAGATGGGCGTCTCCGACGAGATCTTGAAGCGCACCGCCGACGCCTATCGGCGCATCCGCAACACTGCCCGCTTCCTGCTCGCCAACCTGAACGGCTTCGACCCGGCGGTGAATCTCGTCCCCCCAGCCCAGATGATCGAGCTCGACTGCTGGGCGGTCGACCGCGCCTATCGGCTCCAGGAGGAGATCCGCCAGGCCTACGCCGACTACCAGTTCCATCTGATCTACCAGAAGATCCACAACTTCTGCGTGGTGGACATGGGCGGCTTCTATCTCGACGTCATCAAGGACCGCCAGTACACCACCCGCGCCGAGGGCCTGCCGCGGCGCTCCTGCCAGACGGCGATGTACCACATCGTCGAGGCCATGACCCGCTGGCTCGCCCCGATCCTGAGCTTTACCGCCGACGAGATCTGGGCGCACATCCCGGGCCAGCGGTCCGAGTCGGTGTTCCTGGAGACCTGGTACCAGGGGCTCTTCGCCTTGGATGACGGGGACCCCTTCGATCGCGCCTTCTGGGACCAGGTGCTGGCCGTGCGAGTGGCGGTCGCCCCCCACCTGGAGACCGCACGCAAGGCCGGTGTGATCGGCTCGTCGCTCGACGCCGAGCTCGATCTCTACTGCGCCCCGGAGCTGGCGGCGCTGCTCGCGCGCCTTGGTGAGGAGCTGCGTTTCGTTCTCATCACCTCCGATGCCCGGGTGCGCTCCCTTGCTATCCGGCCACCGCAGGCCGCCGACACCGAGCTGGCCGGACTCGCCGTGCTAGTCAGTCCGTCGAGCCACACCAAGTGCGTGCGTTGCTGGCACCATCGCGCCGACGTCGGCACCCACCTCGACCACCCCGAGCTCTGCGGTCGCTGTGTCGAGAACGTCGCGGGCGCGGGCGAGGTACGGCGATACGCCTGAGGCCAGAGGGCCCCGCTGAGCCTGACCCCGGATTGATCGACGCAACGGATTGCCGGCCGTAGCTCCGTCCCCCGCCCGGTATCGGCGGGAGCGGGCGGCTCATGGGCCCGCGGCCGCCCGTTCTCGCGGCGCTTCGCCGCCGTCACCGCCGTCCCCGCGATTCCTTGCTACCCGGTCGATTTCCGTGCTCGCGGCGGTCGACTGCGCGGTCCTTGACTGCTGCGCAGCCCCCCGTCATGCCGGCGAAAAGTCGGCAGAAAGACCAAGTAAATGTCTCGGGATCGTAACCGGATCGGTCGCCGATCCGTCACATTCCCCTGCCAACATCCCCGCCGGTCGGCGCGACTGCGCCGCCGTCGCCCGAGCGCATTTCCATCGACCGAACAGAATGACGAGGAACCCCATGGCCCTTCACGACGACGATACCCTGAGCAATCCCAGCAACAACCGACACTTCGACGACGTCCTCGAGGTCAATCTCAAGCGCCGCAAGCTCCTACTTGGGGGGCTGGGTGCTGCGGCGGTTGGCTTCCTGGGTGCCCCGGCGCTGAGCGGCATCTCAACCGCGAGCGCGGCCCCGGTCGCCCGACCAAAGCCCCCCGCCGGCGGCTTCGGCGGTATCGGCTTCGACGGCATCGAGCCGAACACGCTCGCCAACGGATTGATCGACGACGTCCTGCTTCCGCCGGGCTACAAGTACGAGGTCCTGTACGCCTGGGGCGACCCGATCGGTGCGGTCGGCCTCAAGCCCGGTCTACCGGCCTGGAAGGACGACGCCAGCAACACGGCCGCGGAGCAAACCCTGCAGGCCGGCGATCATCACGACGGCATGCATTACTTCCCGTTCCCGGGCGCCCGCGGCTCCCGCCACGGCATCCTCTGCGTCAATCACGAGTACAACGATCAGCTCATCCTGTTCCCGGACGGCGTGGCGAACTGGTCGCTAGAGAAGGCGCGCAAGTCCCAGCACGCCCACGGTGTCTCCGTGGTCGAGATCTGGGTAAGTCCGCGCACTGGCAAGTGGGAGGTCAAGCGTCCCTCGACCTACGCCCGCCGCGTCCACGGTAACACCCCGATGCAGATCACCGGTCCGGCCGCGGGCCATGACCTGATGAAGACGGCGGCCGATGCCAGCGGGACCCGCGTGCTCGGCACCCTCAACAACTGTGCCCACGGCTATACGCCATGGGGTACCTACCTCACCTGCGAGGAGAACTGGAACGGCTACTTCGCAAATCCCACCGGCGATGTGGAGGGCGTGCCGGGTACGGATCAGAAGCTCGAGATCCTGGGCGGGCAGTCGCGCTATGGGATCACCACCACGGGCTTCGGCTACCTCTGGCACGAGGTCGACGAGCGCTTCCGCGCCGACCTCAACCCCAACGAGCCCAGCCGCTTCGGCTATGTGGTGGAAATCGACCCCTACGACCGCGCGAGCACCCCGAAGAAGCGCACCGCGATCGGTCGGGTGAAGCACGAGAACGCCGAGCTGGTCGTCGCGAAGAACGGCAAGGTGGTGGTCTACACCGGTGACGACGAGCGCAACGAGTACATCTACAAGTTCGTCACCTCGGGCAAGTTCAACCCCAACAACCGCCGCGCCAACATGGACCTGTTGGATCAGGGCACCCTCTACGTCGCCCGGTTCAACGACGACGGCAGCGGCGAATGGCTGGAGCTCACCCCCAACAATCCCGCCCTGTCCGGTTGGAGCCAGGCCGAGATCTGCATCCGCACCCGGCAGGCCGCCGATGCCGTCGGCGCCACCATGATGGACCGCCCCGAGTGGATCAGCGCCAACCCGTTGGAGAAGTCGAGCGTCTACTGCACGCTGACCAACAACAGCAATCGCGGGCGCACGCCGCCGTCGAGCAACAATCCCGACGGCACCACCACTGCTGGTTCGGCCCGGCCTGCGGCCGACGCCGCCAACCCGCGCGGTGGCGACGCCGCGCCGGGCGTGCCCTCCGGTAACGTCTACGGCCACATCATCCGCTGGAACGAGGACGGCGGGGACAACACCGCGCTGAGCTTCACCTGGGACATCTTCGTGCTGGCCGGCGACAGGACCCGGGTTGAGCCCCGGCTGCAGGGCGACACCATCGGCGACGACTTCAACAGCCCGGACGGACTCTGGTTCGACTCGGCCGGTCGCCTGTGGATCCAGACCGACGCCAGTACCAGCAGCTCCAGCTACGCCGTCGGTGGGGTCAACGAGAACATCGGCACCAATCAGATGCTCTGTGCCGATCCGCAGACCAGGGAGATCCGCCGCTTCCTCACCGGGCCGCGCGGCTGTGAGGTGACCGGCGTGGTCACCACCCCCGATCGCAAGACCATGTTCGTCAACTTCCAGCATCCGGGCGAGGGTGGGACCACCGACAACCCGACCCTGGTCAGCAACTGGCCCGATCGCGGCCCCCGCCCGCGCTCTGCCACCATCGTTATCACCCGCACGGATGGCGGCGAGATCGGGGGCTTCTGAGCGTTTCAATCCACGCCCGGCCAATTGGCCGGGCGATGCGGGCTGGCGTCTGAGGATGACGACGGGCCGCAGGCGTTTCAATCCACGCCCGGCCAATTGGCCGGGCGATGCACAATGAGCGGAGTTGAGATCAAGTGCCCCAGCTCGTTTCAATCCACGCCCGGCCAATTGGCCGGGCGATGCCGCTCCACCGCCGAGGGTGAGACCGGGCATGCGCAGGTTTCAATCCACGCCCGGCCAATTGGCCGGGCGATGCTCCGCGCGCGCAACTCGCTGTTTGGGCGACGGAACGGCGTCAGCTTGCGCGAAGCGGTGGGAGCGCGCAACCAGGGCGCGTCCACGATGTGCCGCGGACCGGGACATTCTTCGTTGGAGCAATGGGTTAGCTTCCGCGCGAAAGGGGCCGGTTTCTGCCCGTCGCTGGAGGTTCGCGCGCATCAGACGACCAGCGGGCCCTCGAAGTCGACCGAGCGGAAGACGCCGTATTGCTTGATTCGGAGCTCATGGGGCTCGGTGAGACGATAAAAGCGCAGGTTGTCTTCTTCGAGGTCGATCTCGGCGAGGAGGGCGCGCTCCAGCTCCTCGAACTGCATCTCGTTGACCTGGCACTCGAAGACGGACTTCTGCACGCGCTGGCCGACCCGCTCGCAGACCTTTGCGACGCGCCGGAGCCGGCGGCGCCCTTCGGGCGTTTCGGTGGATACATCGTAGGTGGCGATGACCAGCATGGCGTCGGGGTGGTCTCGAAGCGGTTGCTTATCTGGCGAGGTAGGGGAGATAGCCGGCGATATCGCCGCGCAGGGTGCGGGCAAGGATGCGGGCCTGCAGGAAGGGGAGGACGCCGAGGGGTACCTTGGTATCCAGTAGGGGGTGGGTGATCTCTTCCAGTTTGCGCTCCTGCCAGGCGGTCACCACGGCCCGGCGGCCAGGCTCGTTCAGCATCACCGCGCCGCCTTCGCGCTCGTCGAAGTCGCGGGCGCTGATCTGGCCCCGATTGATCAGCGTGAGTGCCAGCCGGTCGGCGAGCACCGAGCGGAACTCCTCTTGGATGTCCAGCGCCAAGGCCGCCCGGCCGGGCCGCACGGCGTGCAGAAAGCCGAGCTGCGGATCGAGTCCCACCGCCTCGACCGCCGATCGGCAGTCGTTCATCAGCATCGAGTAGAGGAAGGAGAGCAGGGCGTTGAAGCGGTCCCGCGGGGGCCGCCGGGTGCGTCCGTCCAGGGTGAAGCCGGCGCGTGCTTGGGGTTTGACGATGAGGTTGAGAGCCGCGAAATAGCCGCGAGCGGCCTCTCCCTCGACACCGCGCAGCGCATCGAGGCGATCGGCCATCTTGGCCGCGCGCAGGGACGCGGCCAGCGCATCGGCCGCACGGCTCAAGGTGTCGGACTCGATCGGCTCAGCGGCCTCGCGAGCGCCCCGCAGCAGGACGCTGCGGCTGTTGCGCAGTTTTCCGGCGATCAGGGCACGGGCGATGCCCAGCGTGGTCTCGGGGTCGCCGGCGGACCGGTGCTGCGCCTGGCGCAGGAGGACGTTGCCGGAGCAGGGCCCCTCCAGCCGTGCCTTGAAGCGGCCGGTGTGGTCGAGCAGGACCAGGGTCTTGCCCTCGTCCGCGAGCCGGTGCATGAGTGCCGGGGAGACCAGGACGTTGCCGAAGCAGACCAGGGCGCCGATGTGGTGCAGGGGCACACGCAGCCGCGTCTCCCGCTCGACCTCGATGCGCACCGTGGCGTTGTCGAGGTGCGCATAGGCGTTGGCGGTCATGACGTAGAGGGTGTTCTGGACCTGGTACACGTCCGCCTCAGCTCGCTGGATCGGGATCGAACAGGGTCGCGAGCGCCAGTCGGTGCTGGTCCCGGCCGGCGGTGACCTCCGGCTGGCAGATGTCCTTCAGGGAGCACTCGCGGCAGCGTTGGTCGTTCACGGGCGGTGGCAGGCGGCCGGAGGCGAGCATCGCGCGGATGGCGTCGGCGGTCTTCGCAACCAGCGCACGCAGCTCTGGCGTGATCTCGACCTCGCGGCGCCGGTGGCTGGAGGCATGGTAGATCGCGCCCTTGGGGACGGGACGCCCGAGCATTTCCTCCAGGCACAGGGCCTGGGCGGCGAGCTGGATGTCGTCGTGCCGTGCGCGCCGCTTGCGCCCGTGCTTGAACTCCACGGGAAACGCCGTGCCGTCCGGGTGAAGCTCCACGAGGTCCGCCTTGCCGATGAGCCCCAGCCGCTCGGACCAGAGGGGCAGGGACCGCTCCACTCGAACCCCGGCCTTCCGCTCGTATCCGGGTTGGTCCACCAGGTGATGCACCGCCTGTCCGCGGGCAGTGTGGACGTTGTCGGCGAACTCCTGCTCCTGATGGATCAATGCGCATTGGCGGGGGCAGTACGCCCAGTGCTGGAGGGCGGAGATTGGGATTGGCTCCGACTCGGCCATGGGCGTCCCTGCGGTGCCGTCAACTACGCGAACGGGTTCGCAACGGTTAGGCCGGGCTCGATGCGCTGGCCGTGCTGGAGGTCCTCGGAGTAGACGGTGTCGCATCCGTGGCGAAGGGCAACCGCGAGGATCAAGGCGTCCCAGTGGGCGAACCCGTAGCGCTCGGTGATCTCGAAGGCGCGCTAGATATCCGTGCCGTCCATGGGGAGCACCACACACTGTTGCATCACCATCCGGGCGGCGGCGATGGATGCCTCTCGCGAGTATCCGAGCTTGCGGACGGCGACGCTGACCAGCTCGTTGATGACCTGGACACTGACATGCGGGCGGTCGAGCAGCAGCTCTTCGGCGATGCCCTTCTTGCGCATGTCGTTCGCCAGGGCGTAGGCGACGACGTTGGTGTCGAGGAAGGGCTTAACGCTCATGGAGCTCGGCGCGCTCGTACTTGAGCCGTCCGGCGTCGGCCTGGAACTGGCCGAAAAAGGCGTGGAGCTGGCGCCGCCTCGTCTCACGGTCGACGGAGAGCTGGGCGGGGATGAGGACGACTTCCAGAGGCTGATTCACCAGTGCTTCGGGCACCTCGACGGTCAGCTTGCGGCTCGTGGGAGTCAATGTCTGTGACCACATCGCGATGACCTCAGGGGCAGAGTGACTGAAGCTCGACGCCAGGGAAATCCGTTAACCGCCCGACCTCCGGTGCGCAGACCTCGTAGTCACCGAACCCGCGCGCGGGGAGGCCGCTGTCTTTCCGGTTGACCTGAATCAGATCGAATAGTTTGTGAGCGGGCGCGTTTCCGAGCTCGGAGTCGTGCTTGAAGACGTACAGCCCGCGAGTAGCCATCTCGCCGCGGGCCGCGGAGCGATCGTGGTCGAACATCTGACCGAGCGCCTGCCAGAGGAGCGACAGGTCCTCCTCCGAGAACCCAGTCTGCTCGGCGAGGAAGGCGGAGACGAAGCCGTGGGTGAGGTAGAGACCGTAAGGGACGGTGTGCTTGCGGCCCATGGTGCGGTTGTCACCCTCCTGTTTCTCGGCCTCCGCCTCTGTCGCCACGGCCATGCGGGTGATGGAGTGCTCCTGGGCGACGATGGGGTCGATGGAGCGGGCAAAGGTCAACTGGACGGGGCCGCGGACCTGGCCGCAGTTGATGCCGGTGGACATCACGGCGCCGAAGGTCCGCACATCGAAGAAGTTTTGACACATCCAGGCGCGGGCCTTGTCCACGGCCTCACCCCCTTTTCGCTTCTTGTCGTCTCCCACGAGCAGATCGGCCCGGTCGATGCCGATGTACGCCCGCTTGTGTTGATTGTTGAGGATCGCCTTCTCCTTCACGTAGATCTCGAACGGAGGCTGCTCGCCTTTTAGCATGCCGACGTAGTTGCGCACCTTGCGCTTGAGGGACACATCGGTAACCAGACCGTTGCCCGTCTCCGCGTCCAGGCGGGGGAGGTTGCCGGCGTCCGGATCGCCATTGGGGTTGCCATTGGTGACGTCGAAGAGCAGGACGAAGTCGTAGCGGTTGTCGAGGCTCACGGTGTCACTCCTTGTCGGCGGCCGGATCGTCGGTCTTTTCAGAACGGGTGAAGAAGGCTTGGCGCTGGTGGTAGTAGCCAAGCGCGAAGCGGCCCTGGTCGGGCATCGAGAGGTGGGTGGGGAAGTCGTGGACCTCGCTCAGGATCTCGCCCAGGAGCCGCTCCAGGTTCACCGACCGGCCGGGGTTGAGCTTGCCGAGGTGGTGATTTTTGAGCCGCAGCAGAGCCGGGAAGACCGCGACCGGGGTGCCGGAGGCCGCCCCGTAATAGCGGTCCCGGATGGTGGCGTTGAGGCTGGGACTGGCCTCCTCCTGGATTTTCTCAAGCGCTGCGAAGAGCCGGCCCATGCGATAGGCGGGGCTCGGGTTGTCGGGGTCGAGCATGGGTAGGATCTCCTTCTCGAATGGCGTTGGGGCTGGGCGCTGGACTCGCCCCGCGCGGATCAGCCAGGCCTTGATGACGGCGGCGCGGGGGTAGGTGACCCGCTGTTCGGCCCGGCAGCGCAGGACGGTCGCGTGGAGCAGGGTCGCCGGGTAGGGCAGGTCCTGCAGGATGGCGCGCATGACGTCGCCGCCGAGGGTCGGCGGGATGTTGTCGGCCTTACCCTGGACGGCACAGGCAGCGAGCAGCCGGAACAGGGACAGGTGCTCGGGGTCCCTGGGGCCACGGGCGATCCGCAGCGCCTCGAAGTGCCGCAGGATGCGCCGCGCCAGCTCCAGCGCGGGGGCGGTCTCCCAGAAGCGGATGCTGATGCGGGCCGCGTTGGGGGCCAGACCCAGGACATGGAATCGGTCCTGCCCGTCACCTACGGCGAAGCGGCCGGATTGGACCGCCGTGTAGAGCGCCCGGAGCGCGTCCGTGCCCGCGTCGGGATTGTCTTTACCGGGCTCGCCGAAGAGGTCGGGGACCAGGTTCTCCAGGTCGTTCGGCCGCTCGGCCCAGAAGACGGTGGATGCGTCGCCGACCTGGAGGCGCTGGCGCGACCCTTTGCTGAGGAGGTTATTGAGGGCAGTCGTGTAGGCGAACGCGGCGGGTTTGCCGATGGGGGCGTTCTCACCCTTCTCCTTGCCGTAGGAGCGAAAGGCGTCGAGGTTGAAGGAGACGATGTTGGCCCCCGAGGTTTGAGCGCCCCAGACGCCCTTGATTGCGGTATGCAGGCGCTCGATGGGCGCCGCTTCTCCGGTCAGGAGGCAGTGCCCGTCGCAGGCATCGCCTCCGCCGCGCGTGGCGATGGCGATCACGGCCGACCGTTGGCAGACGAGGTCAAGGTCCCCGTGCAGCCGGAAGCTCAGCAGGGGTGCGCCCGAGAGGATATCGGGCCAGACCGGCAATGATTCGAGGACCGCCCGGTCCAGTCCCGTGAGGAAGGCGAGCACGGCCCGAGTACCGGGGTCCGACTTCGCCGGTTCTGGAAGGGCTTCGACCTTGGCGCGGAAGGCCGCGCGCATCTCGCCGAGACGGGCGAGGTAGTCGGCCGCCTTCTCCTCCCCGTCGCGCCGCTTGCTCTCGAGCTTCTTGGGGTCGGGGACACCCAGGAGATACTCGGCGTTGTCCCACAGCAGGTTGGCCGCTACGCCCGAAGTCTTCTTTACGCCCTGGGGCACGAGGAAACGTTGTCCGACGCGCTGCTTACCCTCGCCCGTCCGCGTGTCGCCCACGCCGATCAGGGTCCCGTCGGCGTCGAGCTCGATGACGAACGCGATCTCCTTCTCTTCCAGCCCGTAGGCCGGTAGCCGCTCCGCCGGGTCGGGGTCAGACTGCTTGCGCCAGTAATAGTCGGCCAGGGCCTGGAGGATCATCCGCGCACCTCCGGGCTGTCCGAGGCGGGGACGGCGAGCGCTCCGGACTCCATGCGGGCGCGGAAGAAGCGCGGGCTGGGATCGGCGGGGTTGGCGAAGTCCAGGTCGTAGAGCATGTAGCCGAGGTCCCGCGTCTCCGGGATGGGCGGCGGCTCGGCGGCCAGATCGTCCACCAAGCGGAAGGCCGCGGCGAACTCCCGGCAGCCGAGATAGGGCTGGTTGACGCATTGGCCCTTGCGGGCGCGGCGCTCGAACATCTCCTGGTATTTGAGCGGGCTGGCCTCGGGGTCCGCCTCGCGGCGGAGCTCCAGGTCGGCATGGAGCCGGTAGGCGACGTCGCGCAGGAAGAGCCCGGCGCGCTGCTGGCGGTCATCCTCGATAAAGAGGCCGAGGTCGCCGCTACCCGCGCGCATGGCGGTCTCGACATTGCGCGTCGAGACGACGCTGCCGACCTCGTTGCGGCGCAGGTTGATCCAGCGGATCGGCTTGAGGACCTCGATCTGGCGGACATGCCAGCGGACGGCCGGCTTCCAGAGGATGGCCTCGAAGACGGCCCGTGCGGCCGATGGGGTGATGCAGTCGTAGCTCACGCGCTCCACCTTCATCTCCGGGCGGGTGAAGCAGGCAAAGTCGCCCCAGACCTCCAGGCAGTGAGTTTTCATGGGTCTCCCCTGGGAGTCACACAGGCAAGACCTGCACATAGCCGGCCTTGCCATAATCGATGATCTTCTGGTCGTGCGTCACCAGATGGGCATCGAGGTGGCGCGCGCTGGCGACCAGTAGGCGGTCCGCCGGGTCGGCGTGGAACTGCCCCGGCAGCTTGCAGCTATCGATCACCACCTGTGGCGAATCCAGCCCCAGCAGGCGAAGTGTCGGTGGGCTCAGAGCTTCACGAACCCAGGCATCTACGCTCATCGGCAGCCTCAGGCGCCCCTTCGATTCCAGCAAGGCCAGCTCCCAGATGGAGATGATGGAGACCCAAAGCGGCGAGGTGGCATGGCTCTCGTCGAATTCGCTGATGACATGGGGGGGGATCTTTCCGGGTGCACCGAAGGCGAGCCACAGCCAGACATGGGTGTCTAGCAAGAGCACCCGCTTACTGTTCATGACTCGCCTTCGCCCGACTGGGCGTTAGCCCGGCGTAGAGGTCGTCTTCCTCGCCGGTCTCCGCGGCCCAGGGTTCTTGGGGCAGGTTCACGATGTCGCCGAGTATCTGGCCTTTGCCGCGCATGTAGCCGAACAGGCTCTTCGGCGTGTCCTCGTCGATGGGCGCGAGCTTGGCGACGGGTTTGCCCCGTTTGGTGATGATGAGGGGCACATGGCTTTTGGCGACTTCGTCGATCAATTTCAGGCACTTGGCCTTGAATTCGGCGGCGCTGATGCTCATTGGCCTCTCCAGATGACTATAGGATATGGTCATATTAAGCTGGACGTGGTCATCACACAACCCAGGCCGAGGCCGGCACCGCTGACGCGGCCTCGTCAGTCAGCAGGCCCAGCGTTGGGTGGTAGAGCAGATCGCTGAACTGGGCATACAGTCCAGGCATGATCTCTTCGATGTCCCTTTGCTGGAGCAGCCGCTCCGCCTCGCGCCGATGGATGTTCACCGTGTAGCGCTGGAGCCTGCGCATCAGACAGCGCTCCGGTCCGTCATTGCGAAGCCGGCCAAGGAGCACGTCGATGTTGGTGTCGGTCCCGTCGGGTCCGCGGTACACGCAGATCACCGGGGCGCTTTCTTCGTCGAGGATCAATCGGAACTGGTCAGCCGCCGTGCGAAAGTTCACCGCCAGGGTCCGGCCGTCGGGCTCCAGCAGTTTGCCGATCCCGGCCTCGTCGAGATCGCAGGCGTGGTAGAGACGCCGGAAGTAGGCCTCGAAGAGGGCGCGGTCGAGGGGATCTCCGGTGTGGCCGTGCAGCGTCGCGACGCAGGCATCGGCGCCCTTGCGCAGGAGCCCCGGAGGAGGGACCTGGGGCGGGACGAAGACCATGACCTCACCCGTGTTGAGCCTGCCCTCCCTGTTGCAACGCCCGGCCGCCTGGGCGATGGAGTCGAGTCCGGCGACGGCGCGGTACACGACCGGGAAGTCGAGATCGACTCCGGCCTCGACGAGCTGGGTGCTGACGGCGCGGGTCGCGACGCCGGCCTTGAGCCGCGCCTTGATGTCGGCGATGACGCCGGAGCGGTGCGCCCCGCACATGAGCGCCGAGAGGTGCAGAGTGCCCGCTGGCATCAGGCTGTGCAGGGTTCTCGCATGGCGGCGAGTGTTGACGATGGCCAGCGCGCTGGGGTGTGTGGTCAGGCGCTCGGCGAGGTCCTCCAAGGTCGTCGGCCGGTGCCAGTCCGCCGGTAGGCGGACCTCGACCCGTTTGAGCTGGCGGTAGAGGTCGTCCGGGTCCGGGATGATCTCGCGCACGCCGTCCAGGCCCCGGAGGTTCTGGCGCGCGTCGAAATAGGTGCGGCTCGCGAGCGCCGGTTGGGTGGCCGTCGCCAGCACGACGGTCACCCCGTAGTGCCGGGCCAGCAGGTTCAGCACATCGAGGATCGGTTGCAGGAGCTCGGGCGAGAGGAGCTGCGCCTCGTCGATAACGACCACGCTGTCGATCAGGTTGTGGAGCTTCCGGCAGCGGGAGGTTCGTGCCGCGAACAGGGACTCAAAGAACTGAACGCTCGTGGTCACGACGATCGGGGCGTCCCAGTTCTCGCAGGCGAGACGGGATTTGGCCGTCTCATCACCGGGGTCGGATTCGGCGTTGCTGTGGTGCTCAATGACCGCCTCGCCGAAGATCCCGCGGAAGACGTCCGCGGTCTGCTCGATGATGCTGGTGTAGGGGATGACGTAGACGATACGGCGCTTGCCGTGGCGGCCAGCGTGCTCCAAGGCGAAGGCCATGCTGGACAGCGTTTTGCCGCCGCCGGTCGGGACGGTGAGCGAGAACAGGCCGGGCGGCAGGGCGGCCGCGTGCAGGCAATGGTCTCTCACCTCGCGGCGCAGGCGGTTCACCGGCGTCGTCGGCGCGCTTTCATCGAGTCGCAGCATGTCAGTGACGAAGCGCCCATGCAGCTCGTTCAGATCCGGCCAGTCGCCCGGTTGCCCAGCCCTGGCGGGATTCATGAAGGCCTCGGTATCGAGAAAGTCCGCATCCACCAGGCAGGAGAAGAGCATCCGGACCCAGAGCGCGAAGCCGTCGCGTCCTCCGGGAATGCCCCGCAGGTCGAGCCCGTCCTCGCCCGGTTGCAGGATGTCCGCCGGTGGTCCGGCGCTAAGGCTCTCGTCGAGCTCCCGCCCCGCCTCTTCGCTGGTGAGTCGCTCGTGCAGGCCCCCGTGCCAGTTGTTCAGCCCGGCGTGGTGGCCGGCGATGAGATAGGCGAGCACATGCCCGACCGGCCCCAAGCGCTGCTGGGCCAGGAGCGCGCCGGCGGTGGAATGTGTGGTGCGGCCGGGACGCTGCTCGATGTGGGCGTTCTCGGCATCGAGGCCGGTCGCGGTGCGGATGTAGTGTTGGAAGGGGGCTCGGTATTTCCCCAGGTCGTGCCACAAGCCGGCGAGGGATGCCCAGCGATCCGCATCGAAGCGAGTCGCGAACGCTGCGGCCAGAGACGAGACCGCCCGCAGATGGTCCGCCAGCCCGTGGATCTGCCAAACGCCGTCGCGCTCGACGGCGTGGGCGATGGGGGTGTCCGAGCGCTCCATGTGCGCCTCCTTGTGGTCCGCGGTCGCGCGCGCTTGCGGCGTCTCGCCCTGCGCGATCTCGCTCCGCCGGGACGGCCCTGGGGGATCTCCTGAGCCGACCGCGTCGCTGCAGGGACTGGTCGCAGTCAGGGCGTGGCTGAGAAGGAGGTTACCCCGGTGGTGGCTCATTCGGTGAGCCCGGTTGGTCCGTTCTGCGCACGATCCGAGCATCGCATCGGCCTCTCAGCGGTCGATGCCGGGTCGAAATGCCGGCGTCGCGGAGTTGTGCGCTGGTGTCGGGGAGACACGCGGGCCTTTCCTAATCGGCCCGTTTTGCCATAATATCCGCGAGTTATCGGCATTGGTCGCCGCTTTGCGGCCTTTCGGGACGCTTCCTGACCAGGACTGCCGCCGCTCTCGGCCAACGGTGAAGGCGAAACCATGCACGCACGGCAAGCACTAACCCTGACCGCGATCCTGTCCATCGGCGCCTCGGGCGCACTCGCCGCGGATGCGCGGGCGAGCTTCGAGAAGATCTACCAATCCGATGATCCCCATCAGCTCGTCGCCTGGGGGCGCCACTACGAGCACGGGATCGGCGCGGGTCAGGACGCGGCCAACGCGGTCCGGCTCTACTGCAAGGCGGCGCGCAAGGGCGACACCGAGGCCCGCTTCCGCCTGGGGCAGATCTACGCCTTCGGCCGCGGGGTCGAGGCCGACCGGGAGATCGCCGCGGCCTGGCTCTACCAGGCGAGCGAGTCGGGCGACCGGCGCGCTGAGAACCTGCTCAAGGTGCTCAAGGTGACATCCAAGCCCAAGCGCGCGGCGAGCTGCCCGCTGGGTGGGGAGGCGCCCGAGCTTGCCTTCCGCCCGCATCCGGCGACCGGGGAGATCGCGCGGCTGGTGCGATCGCTGGCCCCGCGCTACCGGCTCGATCCCAATTTGGTCCTCGCCGTCGTCGAGGTGGAGTCGAACTTCAATCCCAAGGCGGTCTCGCCCAAGAACGCCCAGGGACTCATGCAGTTGATCCCGGCCACGGCCGAGCGCTTCGGGGTTCGGGACGTGTGGGACCCCGAGCAGAATCTGCACGGCGGGATGGCCTACCTGCGCTGGCTGCTCGACTACTTCAAGGGCGACGTCAAGCTCGCGCTGGCCGGCTATAACGCCGGCGAGAAGGCCGTCGAGCGCCACGGCGGCATCCCGCCCTACGCCGAGACCCAGGCCTACGTCCAAAAGATCCTGCGGCGGATCGGCGGGGACGAGGCGTTGCGCTCGGGCTGAGGCCCCGGACCTCCGCGCCGAATCCGTCTCGCCCGGCCGATCGCAAGCGATGGCGCCACCCGTCCCCCGTTGGATATGAGCCGACCCGTCCGTTCCCCCGGCCCAGCGGACCCTGCCTATTCCGCCTACGAGCAGGATTTGGTTGCTTGGGCCCTGGCCAACGCGGCGCTGCTGCGCGAAGGGCGTGTCGCGGAGGTCGACATCGCGCACCTCGTGGAGGAGTTGGAGGACTTGGGTAAGAGCGAGCGCCGTGCCTTGGCCAGCCACCTGCGGGTGCTGTTGGCGCATCTGCTCAAGTGGCAGTTTCAGCCCGGCCTGCGCGGTGCGAGCTGGCGGCTCCGCATCGACAACGCGCGCCGCGACATTCAGGTGATCCTGGACGACAGCCCGAGCCTGCGGCGATCGCTGGAGGAGACGATCGCCAAAGAGTACCCGTCGGCGAGGCGGAATGCGGTCACCGAGACCGGACTGCCCGCGGATCAGTTTCCGAACGCCTGCCCTTACGCGGCGGACCAGGTCCTCCACGCTGATTTCTGGCCCTGACTGCGCCACTGCGCGGGCGAAAACGCCTCGCCCCAGCGGCTTGAAAATCCTGGGGTCATCCTTTAGCTTCCCATCGACCCTGCTGGGGGTGCCCGACGCGGTCGGGCTGAGAAACACCCTTAGAACCTGATCCGGCTAGCACCGGCGGAGGGAAGCCAGGGCGAGCCGGTCGACCGGCGCCGCTCGTGCCCCAGCCTCCACCCGCTGCGAGGACACCACATGAGCGCCATCCCCCAAGAGCTCGTCGCGCGCACCACGCGCCTCTCCGACGAGGTCACCCAGCCCTTCCCCAGCTCGCGCAAGGTCTACGTGCAGGGCAGCCGCCCCGACATCCGCGTGCCGATGCGCGAGGTGACGCTGACCCCAACGCAGACCACCAGCGGCATCGAGGAGAACCCGCCGGTCTATGTCTACGACACCTCCGGGCCCTACACCGACCCGCGGGTGCGGATCGACCTACTCGCCGGGCTGCCGGACCTGCGCTCGGGCTGGATCGAGGAGCGCGGCGACACCGATCGGCTCGCGGGTCCAAGCTCGGAGTTCGGCCGCCGGCGCCAGCGCGACCCGGGGCTCGCGCACCTGCGCTTCGAGCACATCCGCGCGCCGCGCCGCGCCAAGGCCGGGCGCAATGTCACCCAGATGCACTACGCGCGCCGCGGGGTCATCACCCC
>JALOTB010000042.1 GCA_025458165.1 Chromatiaceae bacterium
GACATGGTGTCGCAGCCTCCAGCCTACCATTCGGAGCAGCCAGCCACCTATTTTCCCCCGCCCACACAGGCGGTTAGGCCTAAGTCAGTGCCATTCGGCGCTGATCCCGGCCACACTGGAACGTATCTTCTCGACTGAGGCGCTCGCCCATGTCTGAGCAGCCGTTGCAGAACTCGCTGTTCGAGGACGACTACCTGCTGCGCGAGCTCGGCCAGGCGATCTTGACCGACGGCAAATCCGCCCCGGATTCAGTTCTCAACCCGGGGTTAAAAACTGCTGGGGGCAAGCCGGCCGTGGAGAGGACATGACGAAGACCACGCCGCGCTGGCGCGACCTCAAATCCAAGCTGGCCGATATTGACCGCGCCAACCTGATCGGCCTGGGACAAGACCTCTACGCCGCCAACAAGGACAGCCAGGCATTCCTCCACGCCCGCTTTTGGCTCGGCGAGGACGTGCCGCAGCCCTACAACGCCACCATCGACCGCTGGCTGTGGCCCGACGTGTTCAAGAACGAGGGCACCTCGGTCGCCAAGGCCAAGAAGGCCTTCGCGGACTACAAGAAGGCCGTCGACCAGCCGGAGGGCCTGGCCGAACATGGATTCGATAGCGGATCCCGATGAGCTCACCGCGCTGCGCGCGGAGAACAGCCGGCTGATCGCGCTGCTCGAATCGCACGGCATCGAGTGGCGTGCAGCTCCGCAGCCTTCGCCACCATCTGCCGAGCCATCAAGGCTGTCCACCGACGAGAAGGTCGCGCTGTTCCGACGCCTGTTCCGCGGCCGCACCGACATGTTCCCGGTTCGATGGGAGAGCACGACCACGGGGAAGTCGGGCTACGCGCCGGCCTGCGCGAATGAGTGGCGGGCCGGCGTGTGCGACAAACGGCGGATCAAGTGCCGCGACTGCGGCCATCGCCTGCTCATCCCGCTGTCGGACGCCGTGATCTTCAAGCACCTGGCCGGCGAGCACACCGTCGGGGTGTATCCGCTGTTGGAGGACGACGGCTGCTACTTCCTGGCCGTCGACTTCGACGAGGCCGAGTGGCGGGACGACGCGTGGGCGTTCATGCAGTCGTGCGCGGAGCTGGGCGTGCCGGCGGCGCTGGAGATCTCGCGCTCCGGTCAGGGCGCCCATGCCTGGGTGTTCTTCGCCGGTCGCGTGTCGGCGCGCGACGCCCGCCGCCTGGGCACGGCCATCATCAGCCACACCTGTGCGCGCGAGCGGCAGCTCCGGCTCACGTCCTACGACCGGCTGTTCCCGAACCAGGACACGATGCCCAAGGGCGGCTTCGGCAACCTGATTGCCTTGCCGCTGCAAAAGGGCCCGAGGGAGAAGGGCTACAGCGTGTTCGTCGACGCTGAGCTACGCCCCTACCCGGACCAGTGGGCGTTCCTGGCCTCCATCCAGCCGATGGCCGCGCACGACATCGAGCCGACCATCCTGCGGGCTACAGGTGGCGTCCATCCGCTGGACGTCACCTTCATCGACGACGAAGACCTGGCCACGCCGTGGAAACGCGAGAGCACTTCGACCAAGAAGCTGCCAGGGCCGATGCCGAAGTCCCTGAGCGTGACGCTGGCCAACTTGATCTATTTCGAGAAGGCCCAACTGCCGCAGGCGCTGGCCAACCGCCTGATCCGGCTGGCAGCGTTCCAGAACCCCGAGTTCTACAAGGCCCAGGCGATGCGGATGTCGGTGTGGGACAAGCCGCGTGTCATCGGCTGCGCCGAGAACTACCCCCAGCACATCGCGCTGCCCCGAGGGTGCCTGGATGCCGCCCTGTCACTGCTGCGCGAGAACGGCATCGCCTGCGACCTGAGAGACGAACGCGTTGGCGGCCAGCCGCTGGACGTGTCGTTCGTCGGCAATCTGCGTCCCGACCAGGAGGCCGCCGTCGCGGCGATGCTGCCCTTTGATGCCGGGGTGCTGTGTGCACCGACCGCCTTCGGCAAGACGGTGACGGCTGCGGCGATGATCGCGCGCCGGGGTGTCAACACCCTGGTGCTGGTGCATCGTACGGAACTGCTCAAGCAGTGGCAGGAGCGGCTGCAGGCGTTTCTGGGCGTCGGCAAGGGTGTGGTCGGCACCATTGGCGGCGGCAAGGCCAAACCCACAGGGAGGATCGACATCGCCGTGATGCAGTCTTTGTCCCGCCAGGGCGAGGTGAACCCGCTGGTCGAGGACTACGGCCACGTGATCGTCGACGAGTGCCACCACGTCGGCGCCGTCTCCTTCGACGCGATCCTCAAGCGGACCAAGGCGAAGTACTTGCTGGGCCTGACGGCGACCCCGATCCGACGCGACGGGCAGCAGCCGATCATCTTCATGCAGTGCGGGCCGATCCGCCACACGGCGGCCAAGCCGGCAGGGGCGCCGCGCGATCTGGAGGTGGCACCCCGCACCCGCCATGCCCCAATTGATCTGCCGCAAGATGCCAGCATCCAGGACGTCTTTCGCCACCTGGCCAACGATCACGCCAGGACCGAGGCCATTGCCGCCGAGGTGCGCGACGCCTTCGCGCAGGGCCGCAAGGTGCTGGTCCTGACCGAGCGCATGGAACACCTCGACGCCATCGAGGCGGCCCTCGGCGCCCTGGAACCGGCGCCCTTCGTACTGCATGGCCGGATGTCCAGAAAGCAGCGTGCGGCGCTGGTGGCAGACCTGGATGCACTGCAGGCCGACGCGCCGCGCGTGCTTCTGGCGACCGGCAAGCTGGTCGGCGAGGGCTTCGACCACCCGCCGCTCGACACGCTGGTACTCGCCATGCCGGTGTCGTGGAAGGGCACGCTTCACCAGTACGCCGGTCGCTTGCACCGGGAGCACGCCAGCAAGACCGACGTGCGGATCATCGACTTCGTCGACACCGGTCACCCGGCGCTGCTGCGGATGTGGGACAAGCGCCAGCGCGGCTACCGGGCGATGGGGTATCGGATTGAGGTCAACGCCTCGCCGTATGAAAGCCTGCTTTGATCCTGGCATTTCAAAATAAAGCATGCTTTCAATGCCCCGAACCACCGGCACGTACGCCACCACGACCACCCTAGGTGAGTCGGTCCGGGCCTTCGTGCCACGACCGGTACCCCCGGCCGACCCCCCGCTGGCGCCGACCTGCTTCGTCGACCTGAACCGGCAGGCCTAACTGGCGCTGGCCCGCCTGGCCGGGGTGGCGGGCCTGGTCCCGTCGGTGGAATGGCTGCTCTACAGCTTCACCGCCAAGGAGGCGCTGCTCAGCTCGCAGATCGAGGGCACCCAGGCCACGCTCACCGACCTGTTCGACGAGGAGGCGGGCCTGAAGGTCAGCAACACCGACGATGTCGAGGAGGTCACCAACTATCTGCGCGCCTTCCGCTGGGCGCAGGGGCAGTTGCGTGACCCGCAGGGCTTGCCTATCAGCGTTCGCCTGCTGTGCGAAGCCCATCGGCTGCTGCTCGACGGTGCGCGCGGCGCCGGCAAGCAGCCCGGCGAACTGCGCCGCTCCCAGAACTGGATCGGCGGCACGCGCCCGGGCAACGCCGCCTTCGTGCCGCCGCCCCCGCAGCAAGTGGCCGATCTGCTGAAGGACCTGGAGCGCTTCATCCACGTCTCCGACGCTGACCTGCCACCGCTGGTCCGGGTCGCCCTGACCCACGCCCAGTTCGAGACCATCCACCCCTTCCTGGATGGCAACGGGGGCATCGGGGGGCTGCTGATCACCGCACTGATGGAGCACTGGCGGCTGTTGAGACAGCCGCTGATGGTCCTGAGCGGTTACCGCAAGCAGCACCAGGCCGAGTACTACCGGCGCTTGTCGGCCATCCGAGGCGACGGCGACTGGGAAGGCTGGGTGTCCTTCTTCCTGGAAGGCGTGGCGGTGGCGTCCGCGGATGCCGAGCGCGGCATCATCGACGTGGCCACGCTGATCACGGCCGACCGCAAGCGACTGCTGGAGTCAGACGACGTTTCCTACCGCCAGCGCCGCCATCAAGCTGGTGGAGGATCTCGGCATCGTGGCCGAACTCACCCTGGACGGGTCCGCGTAGGACTCGCACCCAGTTGGCGGCGACGATGGACGCGTCGTCGATCCCCCTGGGCCGACCAGGACACGGGCGGATGGTCGTCCGTTCCCGCATAATCGCCGCTTTTCCCGGAGCTCGCCCTTGGCCTCCCTCACCGCATCGATCGCCAAGGTCGGTGGCAACACCTTCCTGTCGCGCGTGCTCGGCTTTGTGCGCGACCTGGTGGTGGCGCGCATCTTTGGCGCCGACGCGGGCACCGACGCCTTCTTCGTCGCCTTCAAGATCCCTAACTTCCTGCGCCGGCTGTTCGCCGAGGGGGCCTTCTCCATGGCCTTCGTCCCGGTGCTCGCCGAGTACAAGACCAAGCGCAGTTTCCCCGAGCTCAAGCGTTTCGTCGATGACGTGGCCGGGACGCTGGGGGCGATCCTGCTGGTCGTGACCGCGATCGGGGTGCTCGCCGCGCCGGTGCTGATCCTGATCTTCGCCCCAGGGTTCGCCGGCCATGCCGACAAGCAGGCGCTCGCCGCGGAGATGCTGCGTCTGACCTTCCCTTATCTCTTCTTCATCTCGCTGACGGCCTTTGCCGGCGGCATCCTGAACACCTACGAGCGCTTCGGCGTGCCGGCCTTCACGCCGGTGCTGCTCAATCTGTCACTGATCGCGTGCGCCCTGTGGCTCGCCCCGCACATGGAACAGCCGATCACCGCGCTGGCCTGGGGGGTGCTGATCGCGGGCATCGCCCAGCTTGCTTTCCAGGTCCCCTTCCTCGCCCGGCTACGGCTCCTGCCGCGTCCGCGGATCAACCGCAAGGACGAGGGGGTGCGACGCATCCTGCGCCTAATGGTGCCGGCGCTGTTCGGCGTCTCGGTGACCCAGATCAGCCTGTTGATCGACACCCTGCTCGCCTCCTTCCTGGTGACCGGGAGCATCTCCTGGCTCTACTACTCGGACCGTCTGCTGGAGTTTCCGATCGGCATCCTTGGGGTCGCATTGGGGACGGTGATCCTGCCGAAGCTCTCGCAGCGCCACGCCGAGCAGTCTCCGGTCGAGTTCTCACGCGGGATCGACTGGGGCCTACGCTGGGTCTGGCTGCTCGGGGCGCCCTGCGCGGTGGGGCTGGTGATCCTCGCGGGGCCGATCCTGGCCACGCTTTTCTATTCCGGGGAGTTCACCGCCCATGACGTGCACATGGCGGCGCGCAGCCTGATGGCCTATTCGCTGGGCTTGATGGCGTTTCTCGGGATCAAGGTGCTGGCCCCGGGCTTCTACGCCCGCCAGGACATGCGCACGCCGGTGCGAATCGCGGTGATCGCCATGCTCACCAACATCAGCTTCAATCTGGCCCTGATGTTTCCCCTCGGCCACGCCGGCCTCGCACTCGCCACCACCATCGCTGCCAGCGTCAACGCCGGCCTGCTGATGCGCGGGCTGCTGCGCAACGGCGTCTACCGGCCGCAGAACGGCTGGGGCAAGCTGCTCGCCAAGGGGCTCGCCGCCTGTTTAGCGCTCGGCGCACTCCTCTGGTTCGGCAGCGGCGACACCGAGCGCTGGCTGGCGCTCCCGACCTTGGACCGTGCGCTCTGGCTCTCCGGACTGATCGCCGGCGGCGCAACAGTCTACGCGGCCGTGCTGCTTGCACTCGGCATCCGCGTGCGCCACCTGCGCGAGTCGACCACGCGGATCTGACACCTAAGAAACGGTCCGTCGCGATCGCCTGCGTGCCTATACCCCCAGCGGCGGAGCGGCGATACTCGGTGCTTCGGTCGACCGCTGCGGCCCGACGACGTCGCGAGGGATCTCAGATGCACCTGTTCGTCTTCATCCTGCTCGTCCTCTGGTCAACCACCAGCCTCGGTGCACCGCCCGCGATCGAGGACGTCCCCGAGTCGCTGCGGCCGTGGGTGCCCTGGGTGTTGCACGCGCATAAGGACCTGGACTGCCCGCTGACCTACGCCGGGGAAGGGCGGACCTGCGTCTGGCCGGGGGAGCTGGTGCTCGATGTCGACGATACGGGTGCGCGCTTCGCCCAAACCGTCGTCGTCTACCGTGAGGGACGGGTGGCGCTGCCGGGGGACCGCGAGCACTGGCCGCAGGACGTCACCGCCGACGGGACGCCGATCACGGTGGTGGGCGATGCGGAGCTGCCGACCGTCCAACTACCGGCAGGCACCTATCGTCTGGCGGGGCGGTTCACCTGGACGCGACCCCCAGATGCGCTGCGGATCGACGAGCGGACCGGTCTGGTGCGCTACTGGCGGGGCGGGAGCGAGGTCCGGCACCCGCAGCTTCGCGATGGCCGGCTCTGGCTGGCGACGACCCCGGGCGGTCCGGACGCCAAGGCCCCGGAGGACCGGCTGCGCCTGGAGGTCGCCCGTCTGCTCGCCGACGGCCATCCCTTCGAGGTGATCACCGACCTTAACCTCGAGGTCTCCGGTGCCCAGCGCGAGCTGGTCCTCGGCAAGCCCTTGCTCGCGGACTTTATCCCGTTGCGGATCGAGGGCAAGCTGCCCGCCCGCCTGGAGCCCGACGGGGCGCTGCGCGTGCAGGTCCGGCCCGGGCGCTGGTCGCTGCGTGTTGCTGCCCGACATCCGGGCGAGGTGCTGGGGTTGGCCCTGCCCGCGCAGCCCGACCCCTGGCCCGAGCGCGAGGTTTGGGTGTTTCAGGCGTCCCTCAAGGACCGCACGGTGGAGATCGGGGGCGTCGCGCAGGTCGATCCGCGGCAGGTCACCCTGCCCGCGGACTTCACCAATCTGCCGGCCTACCGGCTCGCTCCCGGCGACCGGCTCGGCTTCGAGGTCCTGCGCCGCGGCGACCCCGAGCCCGAGCCCGACCGGCTGACGCTCCAGCGCGACCTCTGGCTCGACTTTGACGGCGGCGGCTACACGCTCCGCGATCAGATCCGCGGCCAGATCACCCGCGACTGGCGCCTCACCGCCAGCCCGTCGCTGGCCCTGGGGCGGGTGACCGCCGACGGCCGCCCGCAGCTCATCACCGAGCTCGCCGGGGAGACCGGGGTGGAGGTGCGCCGCGGGCAGCTCGATCTGATCGGCGAGTCGCGCGTCGAAGGCGCTACGGCGAGCCTGCCCGCGACGGGTTGGCTGCGCGACTTCCAGTCGGTCTCGGCGACCCTGCACCTGCCCCCCGGCTGGCGGCTGCTCGCTGTCGGCGGGGTCGATAACGTCCCCGACTCCTGGCTGGAGCGCTGGACGCTCTATGACGTCTTCCTGGTCCTGATCATCGCCCTCGCGGCCGGGCGGCTGTGGCGCTGGTATTGGGCGCCGCTGGCCCTGATTGCCCTGGCGATCACCTGGCACGAGCCGCGCGCCCCGCAGATGATCTGGCTGTATCTCCTCGCCGCGACTGCCCTCGTGCGTCTGGTCCCGGCCGCGGGGCGCGCCCAGCAGATCGCGCAGGGGGCACGGCTGCTCGGGCTCGTCGCCCTGCTGGTCATCGCCCTGCCCTTCCTCGTGCAGCAGGCGCGCGAGGGACTCTATCCCCAGTTGGAGCGGCCGTGGGTCGGCCCTCAGACCCAGGTCCCGAGCCTGGCGTCGGTGCCCGTGCCGATCGAGGAGGCGGTGCCCTCGGCCCCCCGCCGCCCGGGCGAGATGTTGAGCGACGGCAGCTACGGGGCGATCGTCGGGGCGATCCGATCGAAGGAGACGGCGCCCCCTACCCGCGAGCGGCCGATCGATCAGATCGACCCCAAGGCGCGGCTGCAAACTGGACCCGGTCTGCCGAGCTGGCAGTGGACCAGGGCCGACCTGGGCTGGAACGGGCCGGTCGCCGCCGACCAAGAGATCCGCCTGGTCCTGCTCGGACCCAGCGCCCAACGCGCGTACAAGTGGCTCAGCATCGCGCTGGTGGTGCTGCTCGCCTGGCGCTTCCTCGACCTGCGCCGGACCCAGGGTGGACGCCTCACGCTCGGCGCCCTAGTGGTCGCACTCTCGGCCGGCTGGAGCGGCAGCGGCGTGGCCGGCGACTTCCCGTCGCCCGAGCTCCTTCAGCAGTTGGAGCAGCGCCTGCTGGAGCGGCGCTTCGAGCCACCTTTGGCGAGCGTCCCGCGCCTGTCGATCGAGATCGACGCGGAGCGCTACCGGGCGGCGTTCGACGTGCACGCCCTGGAGGCCACCGCCATTCCCCTGCCGGTCGACACGCGCCAGGCAACGCCCGTGCAGGTGCAGATCGACGACGAGCCGCAGGCCGCGCTCTACCGGGCTGAGCCCAACCAGCTCTGGGTGCGGGTCCCGGAGGGCCAGCACCGGGTGGAGCTCAGCGCCTACGTCCCGCCCACCGACCAGCTCCAGATCCCGCTGCCGCTTCGGCCGCACCGGGTCGAGTTGGCGGCGGAGGGCTGGTTGGTCGAGGGCATTGGCGACAACGGCGTGCCGGACGGCCAGCTCAGTCTCACGCGGGTGCGCGAGGGCGCGGCGGGCGCGGGCGACGAGCTCACCCCCGCGACCCTGCCGTCCTTCCTGCGGGTCGAGCGGGTACTCCGGCTCGGGCTCGAGTGGGCGGTCGAGACCCGCGTGCGCCGTGCCTCGCCGCTCGGCGTGCCGCTCTCGGTCGCGATCCCGCTGATCCCCGGCGAGGCCGTCACCACCGATGGGGTGCGGGTGCGCGACGGGCAGGTCCTGGTCAGCCTGGCGGCGGAGGCGAGCGAGACCGGCTGGCGCTCGCGTCTCGACCCGACCGACGCCCTGACCCTGACCGCCCCCGAGACCAGCCAGTGGATCGAGACCTGGCGCGCCGACATCGGGCCGATCTGGCACGTTGCGATCGACGGCATCCCGCCGATCCACCACCAAGACGGGGCGGGCAACTGGCTCCCCGCCTGGCACCCCTGGCCGGGGGAGTCGATCCGGCTCAAGATCGAGCGCCCGAGCGGGGCCCCCGGCCGGACGCTGACGATCGACGCGAGCGAGCTGCGCATCGCCCCCGGTAAGCGCGCCAGCGAGGCGACCCTGAGCCTGCGCCTGCGCGCGAGCCAGGGCGGGCGGCATGACCTGGAGCTCCCGCCGGGCGCGGTTCTGCAGTCGGTCAAGATCGACGGGGCGACGCAGCCGATCCGTTCGGAGGGCCGGCGCCTGTCGCTGCCGCTGATCCCCGGCGAGCAGCGCTTCGAGCTGGTCTGGCGCGAGGACAGCGGGATCGGGGCCCGCTGGCGCACGCCCGAGCTCGACCTGGGCGCGCCGAGCGTCAACGCCCATTTGACCGTCACCCCGCCTCAGGACCGCTGGACGCTCTGGCTGCGCGGCCCGGACCTCGGGCCTGCGATCCTCTTCTGGGGCGTGCTCGCGGTCGTCGTGATCGCCGCGGTGGGACTGACCCTCGCGACCTCGACGTATCTGCCGCTCGGGCTCGTCTCTTGGCTGCTCCTCGGCGTCGGGCTGACCCAGGCGACGGTGCTGTCCTTGCTGTTGGTCGCCGGCTGGTTCTTCCTCCTGCACTACCGCGGCAAGCTTGACGCGCAGACGCCCAATGCCTGGTTCAACACCGTCCAGGTCGGCATCGTCCTGCTGACGTTTGCGGCGGCCGCGGCCCTGCTCCAGGCCGTCCAACAGGGTCTGCTCGGGCTCCCCGAGATGCAGATCCAGGGCTACGGCTCCTCGGCCTACACGCTCAACTGGTACCAGGACCGGGTGCCCGGCACCTACCCCCAGGCCGAGGTACTCTCGGTGCCGTTGCTGGTCTACCGCGGGCTCATGCTCGCCTGGGCGCTCTGGCTCGCCTTCGCCGTGCTCGGCTGGGTGCGCTGGGGTTGGGGCAAGTTCGCTGCCGGCAGCCTTTGGCGGCCGGTCGCTGTGCCGAGCGTCAGGAGCAGGCCATCGCGACCCGATGCCTCGCATGGAGCCGCGAACCCGCCCGCTGACCGGCCGCCGGAGCGCATGACCCTCGATGACTGAGCCGGGGGCACCGAGATCGCCCTGCGGGCACCAGGAAGGGCTAGGGATCATCCCGAGCCGGATCGACCCGGCTCAGTATTCGAAACCCCACTGGGGCTCGCGCTCGGCCGGGTCGAGGCGGACTTGGCGCTGGGGGGCCTCGGCGGCGACTCCATCCCCGGTCAGGATCGCGATCTCGGCCCGCTCGCTGAGCCAGCGTGCGAGCTCGGCCTCGCCCGCGAGCGGGATGCGCCGCTCGGCCCGGGCGACCAGCTCGAGCAGGTCGCGCCGAGCGGCGGCGTCCGACTGAGCGGCCAGGGTGCTCGCCAGGGGGCGCGGACAGAGCAGGAAGAGCCCGGCGTCGTAGCGGTCGAGCGCCAGCCGCGCGATCAGGCGCGAGGCCGCGTCCTCCAGGGTCGAGGCCAGCACCAGGCTGCGGTCGGGGTAGCGCAGGGCCAAACGCTCTAGGGTCCGTTCGGTGAGCCGGCGCAGGCTCCGGTCCGCTGGGCAGCCGCTCGCCGGCACTCCGACGAGGAGCAGCCGCAGCACCCCGCGTCCTGCGCGGGCGAGCAGGGTCGGTACCAGGCGCACGGCGTAGCGGTCGAGGTCCTTCATCGGCTCGCTGAGGTCCTCGTAGGGGACGAGCTGGGGGTGGTGGCGACGGCTGTTGTCACGCACGGGTGCGTAGGTCCAGCCGGCGAGCCAGCGGTCGGCGGCCCAGCGCTGGTGCTCGATGACCGCCAGGCGCTCGACCTCCAGCGGGGTGAAGGCGAAGACCTCGACCTGCTCCTCGGGCACCGCCCGGCAGTCGACGAGCGCGAGCTTGGCCCAGAGGTGATCGGCCTGCTGGCGCGAGGCGTCGCGGTAGGACGGATCGAGGGCCTCCCAGGGGCGCCCGGCGGCCTCGGTCGCCGGGTCGCGGCCCTGGGCGGCGATGCTGTCGCGGTAGTGGTCGTGGATCACGCGCGCCAGCTCGTCGCCGCGCCCATCGAGCAGGACCTCGGCCCGGCAGGCCTCCTGCAAGTAGGCGAAGGGCAGGATGCGCCCGTCCCAGTCGTCGATCCCGCCGCGCGCGCACGCCCCGCCGGTCTCCAGATAGATCGGCGCGCCGCCGGCGCCCGCCTCGGCGGTCCGCTCGGCCAACGAGCGTGCCAGCCGCAGCCCGTCCTCCGGCGGATCGACACAGACGAAGGCGGCGGTGACCGGCGGCTCGCCCCCGAGCCCGACCGCCTCGATCGGCTCGAAGCGCAGCCGGCACCACTGGCCCACCTGGGGGTAGTCGGCAAGCAAGGATGCGCGCTGGGCCTCGGGGTCGGCGCTGGCCAGGGTCAGGACCGGGCCGCTGCCGCCGTAATGGGCGAGGCGCAAGGTCTGTAAGGCAATGGCCTTGGCCGGCGGCGCGGTCCCAGCGATCAGCAGGTGCAGCCGCTGGCCGAAGCCGGGGTCCAACCCGGCATGCAGCGGCCAGCGCGCCAGTAGCCGCCGCGCGGCCTCGCGAGCGGGGTCGAAGCGCGTGATGCGCAGAGGGGGTCCATCCGGCAGCGGCGGCAAGGACTCCGCCCCGTCGTCGGTGTCGAGCAGGATCACCCGCAGCGGCCGGCGGGGCCGGCGCACCGAGGCGAGGCGCGGGATCAGGTCGGCGGCGGACTTGGGGGCACCGGCGAGTACGCAGACCTCGGCTGCCCGGGCGAACGACAGGACGGCCTCCGCGTCGGGCAGCCGGCGCACCCGAAATTCCGCCGCGACCAAGCCCTGAGCCGCCGCATCGGCCGCCTTGCCCGGGCCGGCGACGATCGCGAGCCGACGGCGGAGCACGGCCGCGCGAGCCCGCTAACGCGGGGAGGCGGGCGAGTCCCCGCCCACCGCCCCGGCCAGGAGCAGGGCCTGGAGCAAGGGTGCGAGCTCGGCGGGTGCATCGCCGAGCGCCAGCGCGCGCAGGAGGCCAGGCGGCGCGCCCGCCTCAGCCGCCCCGGTGGTGAGCCCAGCAGCGATGCGGTCGGCGGCACCGCCGCTGCCGGCGAGCAGGACCGTGGGACGGCCGGCCGCGAGGCTCGTCGCGATATCCTGCTCGGTCACCTTCCCGCCGCCCGCGACCAGGGTCAGCGCGCCGTTCCCGGCTGAGAGGCAGGTCGCCGCGGCGCTGATCCAGGGGACCTCGTCGCCCCAGCGGTTGCCGGGGACGAGGAGGAAATGGGAGTGGTTCGGCTCCAGGGTGGCGCGCTCGGGTCGTCCGGCCTCGTCCGGCCAGCGCACGGTGCCCCGTGCGGCCACCCCGAGCAGGGGGAAGTGGGCCCCGGCCCAGGCCCGCGCACGGCCGATCAAGGCCATGACACCGGCATCCGTGCCGCCGTCGATGACGAGCACCCCAAGCCGCTCGCACAAGGGGACCAGCGCATCGCGGAAGAGCGCGGCGACGGCCGTCGCCGGACCGGCCTCCAGGCCATCCGCACCACCGACCAGGACCATGACTGGCCAGGGCGCGACCAGACCCAGCCGCGCGAGCGCGGCGGCGACATCATCGGCCTCGGCCAGCTTGGACCAGGGGATCGGGTGCTGGGGATGGGATCGGATCAGCGGGGACTCCGGGTCGGCGCCGAGTCGCGGGCGCGACGCTCGGGCTTCGACGGGAGTCTAGCAATCGGCTTGACGCAGTTGAACCGCGTTCGGGTCAACGCTCGTCGAATCCAGCCAGGCGATACCAGCGCTTGGCCTCTTCGAGGTCCTTCTCCACCCCGCGGCCCTCCTCGTACAGCATCGCGAGCGTGGTCTGGGAGCCGGCCAGGCCCTGCTCGGCCGCCTTGCGGAACCAGTGCACCGCCTGTTCCGGGTCCTTGTCGGTGCACTCGCCTTCCATGTACATGAAGCCGAGCCCGTGCTGGGCGACGTCGAGCCCCGCCTCGGCGGCGGCCTTCATGTACTTGAAGGCGAGCAGCGCGTTCTCGTGCATGCCCAGCCCGTTCTGGGCCATGATCGCCATGCGGTACATGGCCTCGGGGTGACCGCTGTCGGCGAGCGGCGAGAGGAGCCCGGCGGCGCGGGCGAATTGCTTGGACTCGAAGGCGGCGATGCCGCTGGTGAGCGCCATGTCGAGGTCGGTGAATGTTTCGGTCATTGGTCTTTCCCTTCGGGTTGCTCGGGGCACGAGGCTTGCCTCGCGACGAGCCTGGAAGCTGAGGGCGCAGCCCAGGGAATCAACGCGCGGGCGCCGCGGGTAGCGGTCGCGGCAGGCCGAGCCAGGCAATCCAGTGCGCGAAAAGGCCGGCGCTCGCCGCGGCGACCGCCATGCGTGGGGCGAGCGCGAGGCGCTCGGAGACCTCGATCCCGCCCGGGGCGAACAGCCGGGAGCTCGCCCCGGCCTCGCTCGCGATGAGCCGGCCGGCGGCGTGGTCCCAGAGCTTCTGACCGCCGTGCAGATAGAGCTGGCCGCGCCCGGCGGCGAGCCAGCACCAGTCGAGCGCCACCGAGCCCAGATTGCGCTGGGAGCGGAAGGGGGCGTCGCCGCCCATGCGAGCCGCATCTGCGGGGGGTAGGCGTTTAAGGTCGACGAGGGCCAAGCAGTCACGCAGCTCGGTGCGCGTGTCGGCCAGCCGCAGGGGCTGGCCGTCGAGATAGGCACCGCCGCCCAGCTCGGCTGCGAAGCACTCCCCCCGCACCGGGTCGACAATCGCCCCGCGGACGACCCGCGCACCGTCGAGCAGAGCGACCGACACCGAGAAGTACGGGAACCCGCCCGCGAAGTTGCTGGTCCCGTCGAGCGGATCCAGACACCAAACCCCGGTCGGCGCCTCGGCCAGCAGACGCTCCTGCTCCGCGGCCGGCATCTCCTCGCCGAGGACGGGGATTCCCGGGAACGTGCGATCTAGCTCCTGGATGACCCGCGCCTGCACCGCGAGATCGGCGTCGGTCACCAGGCTGCCGTCGGCCTTGGCGCGCGAGGCGACCTGGCGGAAGCGCGGCAGGATCTCCTCGCGCGCGGCCTCACTGAGGATGCGACTGAGGGTATCGAGCTCGGGGGTCATGGGCTTGGCTCCAGGTACGGCCGTGGATGGCCCATCATCGTGAAAGCCGCGTGCGTCCGCAAATCAACGCCCGCGCAGCTAATCCGCTGCGTTCCGCAATCCACCGTCCTCTGCGATACTCAAGGCCGACCGGCGCCCGCCCGGTGTGATCCGGTCGCGGTCGGTCGCCGGTCATCGCTCGCAACCAAGGCAAACGCCATCATTACTTGGAGGAGTACTCCCCATGTCAATCGAATCCCGCCGTAACTTTCTGAAGACCTCGGGTACGCTGCTCGCCGGCGCCGCCGCGTTGGGCGCGCTGGGCGCCCAAGCGAGTGAAGAGCACGCCCATGATCATGGCGGCTCGGGTGAAGGTCAGGCCGTCAGCGCCTCGGCCGAGAACACCTGCGCTACCTGCGAGTTCTGGGGCGGCATGCGCAAGCTCTCGGAGGACAAGTCCCAGGTGGTTGCGCAGAGCATGGGCTGGTGCAACAACCCCAAGAGCCCAAACCACACCAAGCTCACCGCTCCCGACCACCTGATGGCCAAGCCCGGGATCTGGAAGAAGTGGGGCGCGATCTGAGCTGACGGCTGACCTTGGGCGTGGGCGGCGCTCGCGCCGCCTCCTACGCTCCCACAGCCGCGAGCCCAACCCCGAGCCCCTGCCCCAGTGCGCCCTTACGAGGACAACCGCTGGCGGCCCATGCCCGGCCGGGCACTCAGCCCGGTCTTTACCCCTGGCCTGACACTCGCACTGGGCTGGTGGCTGGCCCTGATGCTGCTGTCGGGGTGCGCGAGCACGCCGCCCGACGCAGGACCAACAGCGCCTGACCCCGAGCCGAGCGTGGCCGAGCCTCAACACCTTCCTTCGGCGCGCTCCCGCAGCCTGCGTATCGATCTCGGCAGCCAGACGTTCCGCTACGTCGAGGACGGGCGTCTGGTGCGCAGCGGGCCGGTCTCCGCCGGCAGCGCCCAGCACCCCACACCGACCGGCCGATTCAAGGTACTGAACAAGGAGAAGGACAAGGTCTCCCGCTCCTACACCAACGCCTTCGACATGCCCACCCCCATGCCGTACGCCTTGCAGTTCTCCGGGCCCTACTATGTCCACGAGGGCTGGCTGCCGGGCTATCACGACTCCCACGGCTGCGTGCGGCTGCATTACGAGGACGCCCGTTTCGTCTACGAGCGCATCCGCCGGGGTGATCCAATCCTGATCACCGGGAGTGAAGGCACTCGCCACACGGCCCCTGCCACCAGCCCTGCCAAGAACACTGCGACGGCCGCCGCGAGCGCGACGGATACCGATGCGCGAGACACGACCGGCACCCCGGTGCATGTGATTCGCGCCGGACGCCGCCAGCAGGGCGAATGGCTATCGCTCGACGACCCGCGCCGGCGCTGGTGAGCCGCTCAGCCCTTGCCGCGGGTGCTGGTCTTGCCGGCGGCGAAGTTGCGCTCGATCAGCGCGATCACCATCCCGGCGATGTCCTTGCCGGTCGCGGTCTCGATGCCTTCCAGCCCGGGCGAGGAGTTGACCTCCATCACCAGCGGCCCGCGCTTGGAGCGCAGGATGTCCACGCCGGCGACGTTGAGTCCGATGATCTTGGCGGCGCGCACGGCGGTGGAGCGCTCGTCGGGGGTGATCCGCACCAGGCTCGCGGTGCCGCCGCGGTGGAGGTTGGAGCGGAACTCCCCCGGTTTCGCCTGCCGCTTCATCGCGGCGACCACCTTGTCGCCGATCACGAAGCAACGGATGTCGGCACCGCCGGCCTCCTGGATGTACTCCTGGACCAGGATGTTGGCGCGCAGCCCCATGAAGGCCTCGACCACGCTCGCGGCCGCTTGCTCGGTCTCCGCGAGCACCACGCCGATCCCTTGCGTGCCTTCCAGGAGCTTGATGACCAAGGGGGCGCCGCCAACCATCTTGATCAGGTCTTGCACGTCGTCGGGGGCGTCGGCGAACCCGGTCACGGGCAGCCCGATCCCCTTGCGCGCGAGGAGCTGGAGCGAGCGCAGCTTGTCGCGCGCGCGCACGATCGCGACCGACTCGTTGAGCGGGTAGACCCCGATCATCTCAAACTGGCGCAGCACGGCCGTGCCGTAGAAGGTGACCGAGGCCCCGATCCGCGGGATGACGGCGTCGAAGTCCCCCAGGTCTTCGCCCTTGTAATGAATCGATGGCCGGTGGGAGGCGATGTTCATGTAGCAGCGCAGGACATCGATCACCCGGACCTCGTGCCCGCGCTGGCGCGCCGCCGCCACCAGCCGGCGGGTCGAGTAGAGCTTGGGGTCGCGGGAAAGGATGGCGATCTTCATAACGGGCGGGGGTAAGGGGCGAGACGCGGGGCCCGAGGGACAGAGGGCGTAGGGGGGGCCGAGGCCACCAGCGCCGGGGCGGCATCATACCCGACTCCCGGCGCCGGCCCGCGCTAGCCCTTGACGCAGATCAGCGGCTCCAGCCGCGCCACCTTGCGCGCCAGTCCCGCCGCGTCGGCGGCGTCGACGACCGCGGTCACATCCTTGTAGGCCCCCGGGGCCTCTTCGGCCACCCCGCGCAGGCTCGGGCTGCGGATCAGGATGCCGCGGCGCGCCAGGTCGTCGACGATCGAGCGGCCGTTCCAGGTGCGCTTGGCGGCGTGGCGGCTCATCGCCCGGCCGGCGCCGTGGCAGGCGGAGCTGAAGGCCTGGCGCTCGCTCTCGTTGGTCCCGGCGAGGACGTAGGAGCCCGTCCCCATGGTCCCGCCGATCAGCACGGGCTGACCGACGGCCCGCAAGGGCTCGGCGACGTCGGGGTGGCCAGGACCGAGGGCACGGGTCGCCCCCTTGCGGTGGACGTAGAGCCGTCGCGGGCGGCCCTCGACCAGGTGCTCCTCGACCTTGCAGGTGTTGTGCGAGACGTCGTAGAGGAGCGCGAGCCGCGCCCCCGGCAGCAGATCGGCAAAGGCCTGGCGGGTGAGCTGGGTGAGGATCTGGCGGTTGGCCAGCGCGCAGTTGATGCCGGCGCGCATGGCGCCGAGGTAGGCGCGGCCGACCGGCGAGTCGATCGGGGCGCAAGCGAGCTCGCGGTCGGGGAGCTGGATGCCATATCCGCCGGCGGCGAGGAGCATGCGCTTTAAGAACTCGGTGCCGATCTGGTGGCCGAGGCCGCGCGAGCCACAGTGAATGCTCACCACGATGTCGCCCTCGGCGAGGTCGTAGACGCGCGCGGCCTCGGCGTCGAAGACCTGCTTGACCTCCTGGACCTCCAGGTAGTGATTGCCGGAGCCCAGGGTGCCCATCTCGTCGCGCTGGCGCTGCTTGGCCTGGGCAGAGACCTCGCCGGGGTCCGCCCCGGCCATGCAGCCGTGCTCCTCGGTGCGCGCGAGATCCGCGGTCTCGCCGTAGCCTTGGTCCACCGCCCAGCGGGCGCCGCCGGCCAGCATCTGGTCCATCTCGCGGGCGCTGAGCCGGATCTGTCCGGTGCTGCCCACGCCGGCGGGGATGCGGTAGAAGAGGGCGTCGGCCAGGGCCTTCTGCAGCGGCATCACCGCCTCGCGCTTCAGGCCCGTGTGTAGGGTGCGCACCCCGCAGGAGATGTCGAACCCGACCCCCCCAGCCGAGATCACCCCGCCCTCGGCCGGGTCGAAGGCCGCGACCCCGCCGATGGGGAATCCGTAGCCCCAGTGCGCATCGGGCATGGCGTAGGAGGCGCCGACGATCCCCGGAAGTCGCGCCACGTTCGCGGCCTGCTCCCAGACCTTGTCGTCCATGTCGCGGATCAGGGCGGCGTCAGCGAAGATGATTGCCGGCACGCGCATGTCGCCGCGGCGCGGGATGCGCCAGGCGGTATCGCTCAGGCGCTCAAGGCGGTGGATGTCCATGGCTGTCCCTCCGGCAGCGGTGGGCGGGGTGCCCAACCCAAGTCTAGCGCCCTTGGGGGCCCGCTCTGCGCGGGGGGGGGCCGCAGCGGGCAGGCGCCGGGCTGCGGCCCCGGGTCTGCGCGAGCGGCGAGACGGATCAGGAGGCGGTCGCCGCCTTGGACTTGCTGTCGGCGGCGTACTCGAAGGCGTCGGAGTACATGTGGTCCATCGAGAGTCCGCGGTCCTCGAATGCGCGCCGCCCGCTCTCCACCATGATCGGCGGGCCACTCATGTAGACATCGA
Source organism: Chromatiaceae bacterium (assembly GCA_025458165.1). Classification (GTDB taxonomy): domain Bacteria; phylum Pseudomonadota; class Gammaproteobacteria; order Chromatiales; family Chromatiaceae; genus JALOTB01. Next base: position 18,023 of record JALOTB010000042.1, read on the forward strand.
AGCCGCTCATGTCGGGGTGATCGGCGATCACCGCCTCGTGCACGAAGCCGGTGCGCCCGTCCCAGTCGCCATCGGGCTCCGACAGGACCGGGGTGAACGCGAAGTTGGCATGCTCCCGCACCCACTGCGTCGGCAGGTCCGGCAGGTAGATGTCGCGGCGCGCGCGTACCCCCCAGTAAAGATGGATGGGGCGCTCGATTCCGGTGTGGAAGGCGTGCTCGATCATGCCTTTCAGCGGCGCGAAGCCGGTGCCACCGCCCATGAGGACGATCGGCCGCTCGGAGTCCTCGCGCAGGACGAAGGTGCCGAGCGGGGCACGGATGCGCAGGATGCTGCGCTCCGCCATGCTGCGGAAGACGTAGTCGGTGAACTCGCCGCCCGGCACAGAGCGGATGTGCAGCTCGATCAGCTCGTCGTCGTGGGGGGCGTTGGCGATGGAGAAGGCGCGGGTGCGCCCATCGCGCAGCAGGAAGTCGAGGTACTGTCCGGCGCGAAACTGTAGCCGCTGGTTCTCGGGGAGCTTGAGCCAGAGCCGCATGACATCGTGGCTCAGGGGCTCCTTGGCGACCACTCGGCAGGGCAGGGTACGCACCTCGATCTCGGCCAGGGACTCGATCTCCGAAACCTGGAGCACCAGATCGCTCTCGGGTACCGCCTGGCAGAGCAGGCAGGTGTCCTCGCGTTGGCCGGCGAGGGCCTCGGTCTTGCCGCTCGGGTAGCCGATCTCGCCGGCGAGCAGGGTCGCGCTGCACGAGCCGCATTGGCCGTTGCGACAGCCGTAGGGCAGGCCGATCCCCTGGCGCAGCGCAGCGGCGAGCACCGTTTCGCCGGGCTCGACCTGGAATTTGTGGCCGCGGGGCTGGGTCTGAACCTGAAAGCTCATGAGGATGTCTGCGCTCGGTGAGAGGGGATCGCGCGGGTGCTTGCGTCCGCCGGAATGCGCCAAGATATGGTGACCCAAGCCGAATCGACAAGCGCGGCGGCCGCCAGGCCCCTCACCCAAAAGGCAAGAAATCCATTGACTCGTCTGCTCATCATCGGCTGCGGCTATGTCGGCCGCCGCCTCGCCCAGTACTATCGCGCGCTCGGCCGGGAGGATTTGCTCGGCGTCACCCGCACGGCGTCTAGCGCCGCTGAGCTCGAGGGTGAAGGCGTCCCGGCTCGCGCCTGCGATCTGGCCGGCGACGCCCTGGCGGGCCTGCCGCTCGCCGGCGCGCAGGTCTTCCACCTGGCGCCACCGCCCGCCCGCGGCGTGGAGGATCTGCACACCCGGAGACTGGTTGCCGCGTTCGCGCATGCGCCGCCGAGCCGGCTGGTCTACATCAGCACCACCGGCGTCTACGGCGACTGCGACGGGGCCTGGGTCGACGAGACCTGGCCGGCGCGCCCAATGGCCGATCGGGCGCGCCGTCGCTGGGACGCCGAGCAGACGCTGCGCGCCTGGGGCCGGGACAGCGGCGCGGCGCTCGTGATTCTGCGGGTGGCGGGGATCTACGGGCCGGACCGATTGCCGTTGGAGCGCATCCGCCAAGGGCTGCCGCTGGTGCGGGAGACCGAGGCGCCCTACTCCAACCGCATCCATGTCGATGACCTGGTCGCGGCCTGCGCCGCGGCCATGGAGCGCGGGGCGGACGGGGCCGTCTACAACGTCTGCGACGGCGCGCCAACCACCATGACCGACTACTTCTTCCGCGTCGCGGATGCCGTCGGGCTGCCGCGTCCGCCGGTGATCTCGCTCGCCGAGGCCGGCGAGGCACTCTCCCCCGGGATGCTCTCGTACATGAGCGAGTCGCGGCGGCTGAGCAATCGTCGCATGATCGAGGAGCTCGGGGTGCGCCTAAGCTACCCGACCCTGGACGCCGGACTGCGGGCGGCGGTCTAGCGACATGCCGACGCTTTTCGTCTACCCGCGCGGGGCAGGGGGCCGAGCGGGGCGCAATTGCCCCAACCACCCGATACAACCATCTGCAACCCAATGAGCGACTGACGCTCGACGACTGGAGATACCGAGATGAAGAAGACCTTTGTCCTGTTGGCCATCCTGTTCTCCGCCGCCGCCCTGAACGGCTGCGGGACCACCACCGGCGAGCGCACGGCGAGCGGCGCCGCGGTCGGTGCCGCGACCGGGGCTGCGATCGGCTCGCTGAGCGCCGACGCCGGCAAGGGCGCGCTGATCGGCGCCGGGGTTGGCGCCCTCGGTGGCTATCTCTACGACCAGAACGAGAAGGAGAAGGATCGCTACTACGATCGGTACTGACGCGGCGGGCCGGCCGGGGGCATGGCCCTCTGCCGGCCAAGTTGACGCGTTTCAAGAGATCCTCTACCGTTCGCCAAGACTTACGCCGACGCAGGCTTTAGGGTCTCGAGAGGGTCTAGGAAAGCCGAAGCCGCCTCCCAAGCTCCCGGGGCTAACCGGGGTGTGATTGCGGGACCTGATCGCTCAGTCCGGCCACAGCGGGTCGGAGAATCGTCGGCGTGACCCCCTGCACCCATCTAGCCGCCCCGTCCTTCGGTCTCCTCTCAGTTGGATCCCCGAGCGCTCGCGCTGAGCCCCCGCCCTGGGGCGGGATGCCGAACACGGCAGAAAGCTGCCGTGCACTGCCGCCTCCGCTTGTGCGTTGGCCCGCGGCAGTGTCCGGTCGACCAATGCACACCTGTGACTGAGAGCGAGCGATGAGGATCTACGTAGGAAATCTGCCCTACAGCGTCACCGACGAGGACCTGCGGGACGCCTTCGGCGAGTTCGGCGAGCTGACCGGCGCGGAAGTGGTAAAGGACAAGTTCTCCGGCCAATCCAAAGGGTTCGGGTTCGTCGAGATGCGCGACAACGCGGACGCGGACGCGGCGATCAAGGCCCTGAACGAGAGCATGTTCAAGGGGCGCAAGCTGACCGTCAACGAGGCCCGGCCGCGGGCGGAGCGCCCGCCCCAGCGGCGGTTCCGCTAGCCGCCCGCACCCCGGCAGGCCGGTCCCCAGCTATTGGCGTGCGGCCCGCTGCCGCGGGCTGTACGTCTTTTCGCGTCCGCTCAGCAGCCGGTCAGCCGATCCCGAGCCGATCCCAGATGGCGTCGATTCGCGCCTTGACACCGGCGTCCATGCGGATCGGCCGACCCCACTCTCGGTGCGTCTCACCGGGCCACTTGTTGGTCGCGTCCAGCCCGATCTTGGAGCCCAGGCCCGAGACCGGTGAGGCGAAGTCGAGATAGTCGATCGGGGTGCTCTCCACTAGGACCGTGTCCCGCGCCGGGTCCATGCGGGTGGTGATGGCCCAGATCACGTCCTTCCAGTCCCGCGTGCAGACGTCGTCATCGACCACGATGACGAACTTGGTGTACATGAACTGCCGCAGAAAGGACCAGACCCCCATCATCACGCGCTTGGCGTGACCCGGATACGCCTTCTTCATGCTCACCACCGCGAGCCGATAGGAGCAGCCTTCGGGCGGCAGATAGAAATCGGTGATCTCGGGAAACTGCTTCTGCAGGATGGGCACGAAGACCTCGTTGAGCGCCACCCCGAGGATCGCCGGCTCGTCGGGCGGCCGGCCGGTGTAGGTGCTGTGATAGATGGGCTCGCGGCGCTGGGTGAGGCGGTCGATGCTGAGGACCGGGAAGCGGTCGACCTCGTTGTAGTAGCCGGTGTGATCGCCGAAGGGTCCCTCGGGGGCGGTGTCGTCCGGGTGGATGCGGCCCTCCAGCACGATCTCCGCGCTTGCCGGGACTTGCAGCTCACTCCCCAAGCAGGCGGCGAGCTCGGTTCGGCTGCCACGCAGCAGGCCGGCGAAGGCGTACTCGGACAGGCTATCGGGGACTGGGGTGACCGCCCCCAGGATGGTCGCCGGGTCGGCGCCGAGGGCGACCGCGACCGGGAAGGGCTCGCCGGGGTGGGCGCGCTGCCAGTCGCGGAAGTCCAATGCCCCGCCGCGGTGGGCTAGCCAGCGCATGATCACCCGGTTGGGTCCGAGGACCTGCATGCGGTAGATGCCGAGGTTCTGCCGCGGCTTCTCGGGCCCTCGGGTGACCACTAGTCCCCAGGTGATCAGCGGACCGGCGTCCCCCGGCCAGCAGGTCTGGATCGGCAGGCGGCCGAGGTCGACCTCCGGTCCTTCGAGCACGATCTCCTGGCAGGGCGCCCCGCGGCGGACCTTGGGGGCCATGTCGAGCACCTTCTTGAAGATCGGCAGGGTCTTCCAGGCCTCCTTCATCCCCCGCGGCGGGTCGGGCTCCTTGAGGAAGGCGAGGAGCTTGCCGACCTCGCGCAGGGCCTCGACCGACTCCTCGCCCATCCCGAGCGCCACCCGCTTGGGCGTCCCGAAGAGGTTGCCAAGGAGCGGGATGGCGGACCCCTTGGGGCGCTCGAAGAGCAGCGCCGGCCCGCCCGCACGGAGTGTCCGGTCGCAGATCTCGGTGACCTCCAGGTAGGGGTCGACCTCGATGCTGATACGCCTGAGCTCCCCGCGCGCCTCGAGCTGGCTGATGAAGTCGCGAAGGTCTTGGTATTTCATGGTGCCCCCGGATTTGCCCACAGAACGCGGCCAGCTTCTGCTCGGTCCGACAGTGTGTCACGAGCGCGGTCGAATCTCCCGTGGTGCCGGTGGCGCGGCAAGCCGTCCCACTGTCCATCTCGGCGATCTGGCAGGAAGAATCGAAGTCTTTTCGCTCGATTTTCGTGTCTTTACGGCTCGACTTTTGGCGGGAGCTTGACCGCCGCGCGGGCTCCCGGCTATCGTCCCGACCGAGCCCGCTCGTAAAGGCTCCCCCGCAGTATCACCAAACCGCCCGCGGCCTTTGGCTGTTCGTCGCATCCGGTGTCGGTGAGGGTGTCGATCTCGATCCCTTTCGGCCGAAGGCACCCGTTCGCCCGCCGACGGCCTGAGACACAGGGCCAGATGCCCTGGCCCTCGATGACGGATCCTCTCGAGGCTTCCCAGGGCGGGAGCCTGAACCGGGACAGGCCAACACCCAGCAATTGAAGGTATCACCCGGCCCGATGGGGCGCCGGGAGCACGAAAAGAACGCTTTAGGAGTCGGGGGCTAGCCGGCCGCGCAGCCCCTCGCTGTTCCTCGATGCACCAGCGTGCGTTGCCGGGAGCCCGGAAGCCCCCAGCGGCCGATGTCGTACTGTCTCCGCGAGAAAGACGGCGCCCAGCGTCGTCTCCTTGCCATCGAATAACCGTGACTTGGACGTCCGACCGGCTGCCAGAGGCCGCGGGTATCGCCCGGTGGGCGAGCGCCTGAGGAGCGGCCATGGCGGCAATATCAACGAACGAAATGCTCCGGAGGAGTTCCAGCGATGCTTACATTCTCATCTTCAGCGGCAGACCCTCTGCCGCATGTCGGCGGCGGGGGTCGTCCCGCCTGGCGGCAACCCGTCAGACGCCGTTCCCAATACATCCCGGCCGCGCTGATGCTGGTTAGCAGCGCGTTGGCCTGGCCCAGCCTCAGCCAGGCCGCCTGCACCATCAACCCGTCCAGCCCCTCGGTGAGCGTGGGCGGCAACATCCAGTGGTCCGTGACCAACATCACCGGCGTCAGCGGCAACGCCAACAAGTACAAGTACGCCTGGACCTTCAGCGGCGGCAGCCCGTCGCCGACCTCCAGCAGCAACGCGAGCCAGACCGTCACCTACGCCGCCTCGGGGAGCTCCACCACCAACCTCACGGTGAGCGGAAGCGGCGGGACGAGCACGAGCTGTAGCCGCACGTTCACCGTCTCCGCGGGCGGGGGCGACACCCAGGCCCCGACCGCCCCGAGCAACCTCTCCGCCACCGCGACCAGCTCGAGCCAGATCAGCCTCGCCTGGACCGCCTCGACCGACAACGTGGGCGTCACCGGCTATCGCATCGAGCGCTGCCAGGGGTCGAGCACCTGCACCAATTTCGGCGAGATCGCAACGACCACCGGCCCGAGCTTCACCAACAATGGCCTAGTGGCCAACACCACCTACCGCTATCGGGTGCGGGCCAACGACGCGGCGGGCAATCTAAGCACCTACTCCAACATCGCCACCGCCACCACCCAGCAGGCCCTCTCCTGCAGCCCGCTGACCACCGGTAGCCACGTCGGCTGCTTCGACAACTACACCGGCCCCGGCACCTGCGTCGCCTGTCACGAGGGCCAAGCGCGCGACATCCACAAGAGCGTGCACTACCAGCAGCACGGCCCCACCGACTATGTCACCAACATCAGTGGCAGCGCTGGGGAGGGCCCCGCCGGCAACGGTGCCCCGGCCGTGAGCTCGGTGATTGCGGTGAACACCTACTGCGGCACCCACGAGAGCTCGCCGCGCTTCACCTGCTCGGGCTGTCACGTGGGCAATGGGCGCTGGCCCAAGACCCCGGAGCAGCTCGCCTCGCTGAACACCGCGGGTCAGCTCCAGGAGCTCGCCAACATCGACTGCCTGATGTGTCACCAGGAGGTGTACAAGCGCTATCCCAATCCCGACCCCCTGACCGGCGGCGGCTTCACCAACTTTGAGCTGCTGAACGTCACGCTGGACACCAACGGCCTTCTGGTCGCCTCGCCGGGGAGCACGGTCCTGCGCTACGGGGTCGAGGGCCTGCCGGTGGTCGGCGCTCAGCAGGACTTCTTGTTCGTGCCCGCCGACCCGTTCAACGCCCTGCTGGCCGATGTCGCCACCTCGCGCAAGATGACCATCTCGTCGCTCCAGGCGGCGGAGACGGTGCACATGCCGACCCGGCGGGCGTGCCTGAACTGCCATGCCGGCGCCGCGGGTGCCGACGGGGCCAAGCGCGGCGATCTCTCCACCGCGCTGGTCAGCCCGCCGTCGACGCTCGACCACCACATGAGCCCGGCCGGCCAGAACATGGCCTGCTCCGACTGCCACAGCGCGGGGGCCCATCGGGTGCGCGGCCGCGGCCTCGACCTGCGGGTGAATGATGTGCCGCAGCGCTTCACCTGCGACAGCGCCGGGTGCCACACCAGCCGGCCGCACGCGGACTTCGGCACCGGCGTCGCCACCACCCGGGACGGCCATGCGATCAAGGTCGCCTGCCAGACCTGCCACATCCCGACCTACGGCAAGGTGATCGCCACCGAGGTGGCGCGTGACTGGCAGGACCCGCACGTCTCGCAGACCGCCTGCAACGGCCGCGGCGGCTGGCTCCCGAACGAGATGAAGGGGGCGCTGAACCTGGTGCCGAGCTACGCCTGGTTCGACGGGCTGAGCGAGGTGTCGTATCTGGGCGAGGCCCTGAGCGGGGTGCCGACGATCCCGCTGGTCGCGAGCATTGCCACCCCCTTCAAGGCGAGCGCCACCGACTCGAAGTTCGCCAGCACCTCGGTCGGCAACTTCGACGCCGGCGATCCGGCCTACGTGATCGGGGCCCCCAGCGCGATCATCGCCGCGAATGGCGCGCTCAACATGACCCTGGGTGTCAGCAACAGCAACGCCAAGCTCTACCCAATGAAGGAGCACTGGGGCAAGCTCGCGCGCAACGACCGCACCGGCACGCTGGTCCCGCATTCGACCTTCGAGTTCTTCCGCACCGGCGACTTCGACCGTGCGGTGGACGAGGGCCTGACGCGTGCGTCGAACATGAGCACCAGCGACCCGGTATCGGTGGTCCCGGTCCACACCTTCCAGACCATCAACCACGGGGTGGAGCCCAAGGCCAACGCGCTCGCCTGCAACTCCTGCCACAAGCCGCTGAGCAGCGCCGCGCGGATCGACCTCAAGGCCAACTACGGCTACGGGCTGCGCACCGGGACCAGCGCGGTGGTCGGGACCCTGTTCAGCGGGAACCTGAACGGCAACCTCGACAACATCTGCTCGCAGTGCCACCGCAACAAGACGAACGCCAGCGCCCGGGAGTTCAGCACGGTGCACAGCCGGCACGTGAACACCCGCGGCAAGGACTGCGCGGCCTGCCACAACTTCTCGCGGCTGGACACGCGTACCGGACTGACGCTCAACCGTTAGCCGCCGCTAGCGGCCAGTGACTGGCTTGAGGCCCGGACGCGAGTCCGGGCCTTTTTTGTTGTGCGCTCGGTCAGGCGGCGATGCCGGTATGCCGCAGCAGGGCGTCGATGGTGGGCTCGCGCCCGCGGAACGCGACGTAGAGGTCCATCGCCTCGGCCGAGCCGCCCTTCTCCAGGATCTGCTCACGGAAGGAGCGGCCGGTGCCGGTGTCGAGCACGCCGCGCTCCTCGAAGAGCGAGAAGGCGTCCGCGGAGAGGACCTCCGCCCATTTGTAGCTGTAGTAGCCGGCCGCGTAGCCGCCCGCGAAGATGTGCGAGAAGCCGTGGGCGAAGCGATTGAAGGCGGGGGGCTTCAGCACCGCCACCTGCTCGCGCACCTCGTCGAGGATCTCGTAGACGCGCCCGCCCCGCGCCGGGTCATACTCGAGGTGGATGCGGAAATCGAGCACGGCGAACTCGAGCTGGCGGACCATCTGCATCGCGGACTGGAAATTCTTGGCCGCGTGCATGCGCTGGTAGAGGTCGGCCGGGATGGGCTCGCCGGTCTCGACATGGCCGGAGATCAGGTCGAGCGGCTCGCGCTCCCAGCACCAGTTCTCGAGGATCTGGCTCGGCAGCTCCACCGCGTCCCAGGGCACCCCGTTGATCCCGGCGACCGCCGGGTAGTCGACGCGGGTCAGCATGTGGTGCAGGCCGTGGCCGAACTCGTGGAACAGGGTCTGCACCTCGTCGTGGGTCAGCAGCGACGGCCGCTCGCCCACCGGCGGGGTGAAGTTGCACACCAGGTACGCGACCGGGATCTGGTCGCAGCGGTTGGTGTGTAGGCGGTTGGTGCAGACGTCCATCCAGGCGCCGCCCCGCTTCTTCGCCCGCGCGAAGGGGTCGAGGTAGAACTGACCGCGGAGCTCCCCCGCCGCGTCGCGGATCTCGAAGAAGCGCACATCGGGGTGCCAGGTATCGAATTGCGAGACCTCGTCGATCCTGAGGTCGAAGAGCCGCTCGACCACCCGAAACATCCCGTCGAGGACCCGCGGCATCGGGAAATAGGGGCGCAGCTCCTCCTGGGTCACCCGGTAGCGGTGCTCGCGCAGGCGCTCGGAGTAGAAGGCCAGGTCCCATGGCTGGAGGTCCTCGGCGCCGCACTGCTCGCGGGCGAAGGACTGGAGCTCGGCGAGCTCAGCCCGCGCGCGCTTCACCGAGCGCTCGGCGAGGTCGTTGAGGAACCCCATCACCTCGTCGGTGCTCCGTGCCATCTTGGTCGCGAGCGAGCGCTCGGCGTAGTTGCTGAAGCCGAGCAGCCCGGCCAGCTCGTGGCGCAGCGCCAGGATGCGCTCCATCGTCTCGCTGTTGTCCCACTGCCCGGCGTGCGGGCCCTGATCCGAGGCGCGCGTGGTGTAGGCGGTGTAGACCTCCTCGCGCAGCGCCCGGTCCTCGGCGTAGGTCATGACGGGGAGGTACGAGGGGAAATCGAGCGTGATCGTCCAGCCGGTCTCGCCGCGCTGCTCGGCGGTCTGGCGGGCGAGGGCGAGCGCGGACTCGGGCAGCCCGGCAAGTGCCGCGGCGTCGTCGAAGCGCTTGCTCCAGGCGTTGGTGGCGTCGAGCAGGTTCTCCCCGTACTTGTTGGTGAGCGTGGAGAGCTCCTGGCTGATGGCCTTATAGCGGGCCTTCTTGTCCTCGGGCAGGTCGACGCCGGAGAGTCGGAAGTCGCGCAGCGCGTTCTCCAAGAGCTTGCGCTGGGCGCCGTCGAGGTGCTCCTCGCCGGCGACGACGCGGTAGGCCTCGAACAGGGCGCGGTTCTGACCGACCTCGGTCGCGTACTCGCTTAACTTCGGCAGGCAGGCGTTGTAGACCTGGCGGAGCCCCTCGTTGTCCATCACCGAGTTGAGGTGGCTGACGGGCGACCAGGTGCGGTTCAAGGCATCGTCGGCCTCCTCCAGGGGCTCGACCAGGCACTCCCAGGTGGGGAGCTCGGTCGCGGCCTTGGCGGTCAGCTCGGCGATGCGGGCCCGGCACTCCGCGAGCCGCCGGTCGACGGCGGGCTCCACGTGCTCGGGGCGGATGAGTGAGAAGGGCGGCAGCCCGGGCATGTCGAGGAGTGGATTGTCCATCGTCAGTGCTCGCTTGGATGATCGGGTGGTGGCGGCGTCAGTCGGTCATGAAGCCGGCGTTCTCGCGCGGGTGGATGGGGCCCTTCATGGCGCGGATCATGTCCTTCTTCGGGCGTGGCTCGAACTTGAGCGGCACGCATAGGATCTGGCCGTGGAGCTGACGCCGGTAGTCGTTGTCGTTGGCCTCCGGCAGCCCCTGCCAGTCGCTCGCCGGCGCTGGCTCGAAGCGACCACCGACGCCAAAGGCGTAGACCTTGTGCTGGCCCTTGGGGGTGCAGCGGATACCCTCGAAGGAGACATTGCGCGCCCCGCTCGCTGACTCCGCCACCAGGGTGTAGCGCACCACCTGATCGCTCCCGACCGCGAGATGACGGCCGTCGAGGTAGTAGCGCAGTGGTCCGCGCGGGCCGTCGAGCCGCAGCTCGACCAGGTCGGCGTCCTTGGGCCAGGGGGGCAGATCGGCGATGCCCTCGCTCCAGTAGTCGGGCTCCTTGATGGAGCTTGGGGGGATCGGCCCCGACTCGTCGAGGAAGGGTCGCTCGGCGAGTGCGGGACCGGCTGAGACACCGGCGACGAGCAGCGCGGCGGCGATGCGTAGGGCGGGTTTCTGGATCATCGGGCTTCGGCTAGAGTGCGGCTGGGGATCAATGTAAGGGCACACCCCGACCCGGGGTAGCCCAGCGGGGAAGTCAGGGTGGCGTCGAACGTACGCAGCTTCGCAAACAAGCGGCCGCGGGTCGACCCGAGCGCCTGGATCGACCCCAGCGCACTGGTGATCGGCGAGGTCGAGATCGGGCCGGGCTCGTCCGTTTGGCCGATGTGCGTCCTGCGCGGGGACATCCACCGTATCACCATCGGGGCCAAGACCAACATCCAGGACGGCAGCATCCTGCACGTCTCGCACGACAGCCGGTTCCTGCCTGGGGGGGCGCCGGTGCTGATCCACGACCGGGTCACCGTCGGCCACCAGGTGGTCCTCCACGGCTGCGAGGTGTGCGAGCTCTGTCTCATCGGCATCGGCGCGCGCGTCCTCGATCGCGTGGTGATCGAGCCGCATACCATCATCGCCGCCGGCGCGCTGATCCCGCCGGGGCGGGTGCTCGAAGGCGGCCACCTCTGGGTTGGCGCACCCGCCCGTCGGGCCAGGGCGCTGACCGACCAGGAGCTGGAGTATCTCGAGTACGTGGCCGAGAACTACGTGCACCTCGCCCAAGCCCACCATGCCAGCCTTGCCGCTGGTGGCTGAGCCCAGCGCTCAGCCAGCCGCAGGGCCGAAGTTGAAGGCGAGCGATAAGCGCAGCTCCCCGCTGCGGTTGGTCTCCACTTGGTGCACGAGCTGGGGCGGGAAGAAGAGCATGAGCCCCGGCGCCGGGGTCACGCGCGCCTTGAGCCAGCCGTCGAGCAGCAACAGGTCGCCCGAGTCGGGCGGCACCTGCACGTAATAGACGCCCGAGAGCAGCTCATCGTTCTCGTCGTGGTTGTGCGCGGTGGTCGACTGCCCTGGCCCCTGCGCGTTGAGCCAGAAGCCGCAGCGCAGGGGTTGTTCCTTGCCCAGGATCTCGCGCGCGCAGCGCTCGGCCGTGTCGAGCACCTGCGCGATCTCCGGGATGCGCGTGCGCTCCAGGTAGAGGTTCTCGTAGCGCCCGCCGAAGTAGTGGGTGCGGCGAGTGAAGTCGCCCTCGCCCAGGGACTGGTAGGCGGCGGCGAGCGCGGCGTTGATCCGCTCGGCGTCGGGCAGGCGTGTGCCGTGCACTGGGGTGCTCGACCACAGGCGAGGGGGTGCCGGGTGCGGCTCATTCATCGGCGGCCCCTTGGGGCGCGGTGACCGCCGGCCAGGGCTGGATCGGGACCACCGAGATGCTGTTCTTCGGTGAGCCCTCGATGATGCGGTCGCTGAAGGTCAGATAGACCAGCACGTTGCGCCGGGCATCGTAGAAACGCACCACCTGCAAGGTTTTGAAGATCAGCGAGGTGCGCTTCTTGAAGACCTCCTCCCCATCACGTTTGCGGTTGCGGATGTCCGCGCTCAGCGTGATCGGGCCCACCTGGCGGCAGGCGATGGAGGCGTCGGAGGTGTCCTCGGCGACCCCGACCGCCCCTGAGATACCACCGGTCTTCGCACGGCTCAGGTAACAGGCGACACCGGGGATGTCGGCGTCGTCGAAGACCTCGACGACGATCTTGTCGTTGGGCCCGAGCCACTTGAAGCGGGTGCTGACGGTGCCGAGCTCCTCGGCGCAGGCGGGCACCGCCGCCCCGATCAGGCCCGCACTCAGTGCCAGGATGACGGCGATCTGCCGGGTGTGACGATCTGGCATCGGGCGTCAGCCGGCAAAGAGGCGCAGGAACTCCCGATGACTGCGGGTGAGGCAGTCCTCGATGGAGACGCCGACGAACCAGTTGCCGGTGAGCGCGAGCCGCGTGCCGGCGAGCAGCGCGTCGATGCGGGCCACCCGCTCCAGGTGCCCGGCGCGCAGGGCCGGCAGCCGGTTGATGGCGCGGTCGATCCCGGCGACCTGCTCCTGATGGATGCCGAGGACGCGGCAGGCGTGCTCCACCTGGGCCGCCGGCGCCAGCGCGCCGGACCGGAAGTGGAAGGTGAAGCCGCGGTAGCGCGGATCGGCGAGGTAGTCGCGCGAGACCATCGAGTAGAAGGCGTCGTCGACCGCGATCAGCCCCGCGAGCGGCGGCAGATGGCCGAGCTCGGCCGCAGGTACGCATAAGATCAGGGACTCGGTCTCGGCCGTCCCGATGCCGGCGACGGCTCGGCGCAGGTCGCCCATCGCCTCGGGGATCAGGGACGCGGCCACGTCGGGCGGCACGGCCAGCGAGAGGAAGCGGCAGCGCAGCTCCTCGCCGTCGCCGACGATGACCTGGAAGCGGTCACCGGTGCGGTGGACCGCGCTGACCGGACTCGCCGTGCGCAGGCTGAGCCCGGGCTGCTCGGCCATTGCCCTGGGGATGTCGCTCAGCCCCCGCGGGAAGGTGAAGCTGCGCAGCACCTCCTTACGCCGGGGCTTGCGCCGGAAGAGGAGGTCCGCGGGGAAGTCATCGGCCGGCTGGCAAATCACGGCGCGGAACGCTGGCCCGAACAGGTCCTGATAATTGCGCCGCCCGAGCCCCCCGCCGTAGTAGTCGGCGACGCTGCGCCCCGCCTTATCTCGTGCGAAGAGCCTGGGCAGGGAGACGGCCAGCTCCAGCGGATGCAGCGCGGAGAGAATGGAGCGGCGCTGGCCCCCGCTCCAGAGCGAGTAGGAGGTCTTGGCCTTGGCAGTGAGGCGATCCTGCAGCCCGAGGTCGCGCAGGATGTCGATCAGGTGGCCGTAGCTGTTGAAGCAGGTGTGCGCTCCGCCCTCGGCCCAGAAGTCGCCGCATCCCGGAAAGGTGCGGCTGTTGACGCAGCCCCCGACGCGCTCACCCCGTTCCAATACCAAGGTCGGGATGCCCGCGCGGACGGCGCGGTGGGCGAGCCCCAGACCGCTGACCCCGGCCCCTACGACCACGTGCTCCCAGCTTGTGCTCATGACCCTCGTCCGGTCTCGCCCTCCGTCGGGACGAGGCCCAGGTGCTCGATGTCGGGGACGGCCAGCGGCGGCGGGGGCGGGGCGCAGTCGGAGAGACTCCAGTCGCCCTCGACCAGGCTCAGATGGCTGAGGTCAATGGGCGGGGGCGCGGCGGAGACCGGCGGCTCCAAGGGCGTATCCGACTCCGGCGCGAGCCCGAGCTGGGAGTCCCCGGAACCTATCGACGCGGGCTCGGGCGTGTGGGGCCCCGCCGGCGGGACCGGTCGCCCCGGCTGGTTCTCGGCCGGTACGGGTGCGATACGCACCAGTGCCCCGGCGTCGCGAAAGAGGGCGTCGTAGCGCCTCGACGTCTCCGCGTCGACGGCACGCTTGACTGCGATGGGTTTACCGCTGAACAGCCGCTCGGCGGCCTCGTCGGAGACCTTGAATAGGGCCTGCACGCGGCGGCGGACCTCCGCCGGATTCGCGCCCGGCAGCGTCTCGCCTGCGAACAGGATGTCGAACCTGGCGTCGGACATGGGTACCCCCGATGCCCTCCCGCGGGCGCTCACCCGCGGGGGGCTTGGCCGGACCTCAGAGGGGCTTGGAGAGCGTGAAGGCGCCGCGCACCTGGCCTGGCGTGTAGCCGCGTGCCTGGTCGTCCGGGTAGGCGGCGTCGAGTGCGGCGGCGACCTCGGGGGTGATGGCGGTGCCATGGCAGGCCATGCACACGTCGCCGGCCGGGATGGCCTTCATGAAGCGGAAGACCTTCTGCCCGTCGACCTCCACCACCTCGGCGTAGGCCATGGCCTGCACATCGTCACCGGCCGCTTGACGCTCGTCGAAGCGGACCAAGACCTGTCGCTCCCAGTCGAACGGCGCGTTGTTGGTCGCGTTTCGCACCTTGAGGCTGGTTCGGCCGACGTCCCAGCCCGTCTCTTCGGACAGGGCCTTGGCAATGGCCGGGGCGCGCTGCTGGCAGACCTCGATGGCCTTGACCGGCCCGCCTTGCTTCATCGCGGCCTGAAGCTCGCCCTGTAGTGTCTCGGCGAACCGCTTAACGATACCTTTCGCCTCCGCGACGTTGGCATCCTCGGCGCCGCCGGCGATGGCACTGGAGGCGAGGGCGACGCCCAACAGGGCGCTCAGTTGGGTGATACGCTTCACGGTGATTACTCCTTCCGGTGATGGGTTGCCTGGTGGTGTCGGGCAGCCCCCAGAGCGCCGCGACGGCGACGCCTGGGTGCGACCCAAGTCTACTTCGGGGACCTTGAAAAATCCCATCCCCGGGAAGGTTCACGACGCGAAGCCTAGGTAGTGTTGACATTTGGCATGATATAGTTCGCCCAATGCACTGACAGGACGAACTATGGCTCGCAAGAACCTACGTGACGACCAATGGGAGCGGA
>JALOTB010000043.1 GCA_025458165.1 Chromatiaceae bacterium
GCGACCAGCGTAAGCAGCGGGTAGAGGACCAGCGGCAGGCGAAGGGCGAGGGCGGCCATCAGGCCGAGCAGGGCAGTGACGCCCAGCGCGGCGGGGTCGGCGGCCAGGCCCCTGAGCGGGACCGCCGCTGCGAGCGCACCAGCCCCGAGCGCGATGGGGGCCGCGATCTGCATCCGCAGTGCCGCATCCGGCCCGCGCAGGGCGGCGAGCAGTCCGAGCGCGAGGATCGCACCCAGGTGCTCCGGACCCAGCAAGACCTGCGCCATCCCCTCCGCAAGCCCCGCCGGTTGGCCGCCCGGAGCGTGTGCCCTAACAACCGGGGTCGCGACCGCCGCCAGGACGAAGGTGAGGCGCCCGATCAAGCCAGGCCCGCGGCCTGAAGCAGGTAGTAGGCGCCGATGACCAGCACAACCGCTCCGCCGGCGCGGACCAGGCCGCTGCCCCAGGGCCAGCCGTGGGTGAGCCCGATCAGGATGCCGCTGACATGCAGCAGCCCGGTGGCGATGACGAACCCGGCGGCATAGAGGATCGGCACCCCATAGACGGGCAGCTCGGTGCCGTGGGCGTGCCCGTGGAGGATCGCGAAGGCAGCGATCAGGAGCAGGGCGACCGAGAGCGGCGGGCGCGCCGCGAGCGCGACCAGGAGCCCCAGCACCACCCCGGAGAGCGCGATACCGACCTCGATCCCCGGTAACGGCAGCCCCGTCACCCCGGCGAGCCCGCCGAGCGCCATCACCAGCGGGAAGGCGACCGGCAGTAGCCAGATCGCCGGGACCCCGAGCTGGGCGCCCCAGAGCCCCACCGCGACCATGGCGACGACGTGGTCCAGGCCGGAGATCGGGTGATAGAGCCCGGTGAGCAGCCCGCCGTCACCGACATGGCCGCCCTCGATGTGGCCGGACGCCGCGCCGGCGGCGAGCAACAGGGTCAGGATGAGCGGCGCAGGGCACAGTCTGGACATCGCGCTGGCCCTCAAAACAGGGCGGAGACGGTGAGCAGAAGCCGGTAGCGCTCGGTACCCTCGCCGCCCTGCTGCTCGTCCTCCTCGTTCAGGTCCTTCCAGGCGATGGTCTTGTAGCCAAGCCCGATGCTTAGCCTGTCCCAGTAGACCCGTACACCGGGCACCGCGTAGATCATGTCGCCGCCGGTCGCCCGCTCGGCCTCGCCGTTGGTCCGGTCGCGCCCCAGATGCAGGTACTGCGCCTCCAAGGCGAGGTCCACGCGCAGCTTGCGCTCCATGTCGGTGTGCAGGCGGTAGATGAGCGCGCTGTTCGCCCGGATCTCCTCGCCGAATTGGGTGCGGTTGCCGTCGGCGTATTGGTGCTCCTGAAAGCCGAGGTAGGAGAGCTCCTGATTGAAGGTCCAGCGCGGGGCGAACTGGCGCGTGGCGGTCACCCCGACCGACCAGGACGGCTCGCCGAAGCCGGTCGATTTGCCGGGGTCGATCTCCCCGTTGCGGTCGCGAAGATCTGGGTCGCCGGTCGGCAGGGTCAGGCCGCCGAAGACCGTGAAGTGCCAGTCCTCCAGGTCGTCGAGGCTCTCGTTGTCCGGGATCAGCTTGAGCCCCTCGTCGTAGCGGAGGCCGATCTGACCGAACAACGAGATGTCGGCGAAACCGTGGGTGTCGAATCCGCCGTCCTCGTCGACCTTGCTGTGATACGGGACGAAGAGATAGGCGGACAGCCAGGGCTTGAAGCCGTAGCCGATACCGGCCATCCAGTAGTTGGCGTAGTCGGACTCGAGGTTGTCGGGGTCGGAGTCGAAGGTCTTGTATTTGGCGTGGTCGAGCTTGAGGTAGAGGAGCGTCTCGCCCTGGGGCAGGGTCGCCGAGGTCGCCGCCTCGATGGGGGCGCCGGGCCCGAGCAGCCCGGCGGCGCCGAGCCCGGCGACCCCGTGATGGGCCGCGGCGGGGGCGGCGA
Source organism: Chromatiaceae bacterium (assembly GCA_025458165.1). Taxonomy (GTDB): domain Bacteria; phylum Pseudomonadota; class Gammaproteobacteria; order Chromatiales; family Chromatiaceae; genus JALOTB01. Next base: position 1,920 of record JALOTB010000043.1, read on the forward strand.
GCAGGGCCGAGACCAGGCCCAGGGCGGTCGCGCTCGGTTTGGCAGTGCGGTACGGCATGACTGCGTCTCCTCAGGGTAGGTCGAGCAACAAGGCGGTCGAGCGCATCAGCTTCTCGCCCCCGGGCCCGGCCTCGTCGACACTCGCCGTGATCACCTGGGTCCCGCGGTGGCGGATGCGCAGGTTGATGCGACCGTCCGCCCCGGTGACGCCGCGCGGCTCACCGTCGTAGGCGACGGTCACCCCGGCGCGCGGGCGTCCCGCGAAGGTGACCAGCAGGCGCAGCTTGTCGCCCTCAGACAGGCGGAAGGGATCCGCGGTGGGGGTCAGCTCCAGGCCGGCGGAGAGCGGCCGGGCGAGGCCCTCGGACCAGCCCTCCAGCCGCTTGACCCCTTCGATCGCCCGCCAGCTCCGTAGGACCCCGACGAGCTCGCCCGGCGGTTGGTTCTTGGTCCCGGTGAGGGTCTGCGACCAGGTGCCCGAGTCCGCCTCGACGGTCACGGCCAGGCAGGGGCCGGGGATGCGAACGGGATAGGTCTTGCTCGGCGCGACGGGGTGCACCACGCCCTGAGGGTCGGCACAGAGGACCTCGCGGATGATCTGCGGCCCATAGGGGACCAGGGCCTCGCCGGCGTGCTGGGAATGCCGATGCCCGCGCCAGAGGAGGTAGTCGCTGCCCTCGGGCTCCAGCCAATAGTCGTGGGCCCGGGCGCCCGTCGCCACGGTCAAGAGCAAGGCCAAAGCGGTGGACGCTCGACGTCGGGCCGTGGGCATGGTGGCGGGCAAGGGGCGGACGGGTCTCAGTTCCGGCGTATTTTCACACCACTTGTAGAATCGTAATACCGTTGGAACCTGATCTGGGTCATCTTCGGGGCAGATCGCGTCAACCTGTCGCTTCGGAGTGACAGTGGGTGCCTTGGCGCCCGAGGGGGTGGTCTCTGGGAGCCAATACCGAGACAGCCTTGTCTCACTGGGGTATGGTTTTTGCGTTCCAACCGCTGGGTCGCGGCTGGCTTGACTACCGGGTCCCCCCGTCCATCGTTTCGGCCCTCGCGCCCTGGGTTGGCCCGGGTGGGGCGGCCACAACCACTACAGCACCAGCGGAGGCCAGCGCTTGTACGCCAAGTTCTACGGACTCGCGGTCGAGCCCTTCAGCCTGAGCCCCGACCCCCGCTTCTGTTACCGGCACCCGAGCTTCGCCCGGGCCAAGGCCTACTTCGAGTACGCCATCCATCGGGGCGAGGGCTTCGTGGTGGTCACCGGGCGGCCCGGGACGGGCAAGACCACACTGACCCAGGACCTGGTGCGGGATCTGCTCCAGTCCTCGCTCCTGGTCGCACGCATCGACAGCACCCAGGTCGAGGCCGACGATCTGCTGCGCCTAGTCGCCTATGCCTTCGGGATCGACGCCCGCGGCGCCGACAAGGCGAGCCTGCTCCACGACATCGAGCACCTCCTGCGGCGGCGGGCGGGTCGCCAGAACCGCGCGATCCTGATCGTGGACGAGGCGCAGAATCTGCCGCCGGCGGCGCTCGAGGAGCTACGGCTCATCACCAACCTGCACGATGAGATGGCCCCGCTGGTGCAGATCTTCCTCGTCGGCCAGGAGGAGCTGCGTACCAGCATCCGCCACCCGAGCCTGGAGCAGCTCCACCAGCGCATCGTCGCGGCCTGCCACATCGAGCCGCTGAACCCAGCGGAGATGCGCGGCTATATCCAGCACCGACTACTCTGCGGCGGCTGGCAGGGGGACCCCGCGATCTGCGGCCAGGCGCTCGGCCTGATCCATGTCGCGGCCCGTGGGATTCCACGGCTGGTCAACAAGTTCTGCGACCGGCTCCTGGTCCATGGCAGCATCGAAGGGCGCCACATCCTGACCGTGGAGGACGCGCATCTGGTTCTGGCCGAGCTGCGCCAGGAGTACCTGACTCCCCAGGACGCCCCCCTCGGCGACCTGCTCCGGCAGGGTGGTGCGCCCGATCTGGCCGACCTCGGCTTCGACCCGGCCGAGCTCCCGCCACCCGCCCCGCCGGCGGGTGCCCAAGGGGTCAGCCCCGAGCTGGCCGGATCGGCGATGCCAATTGCGGATGTCTCCGAGGTCGGGCCGGCCGAGGCACCTACTGCCCCGAGGATCGAGATGCCGCACCCGGCCCCAGGCGCGCGCTCGGCGCATCGAGCTCGGCACCGCTGGCGGTGGGCCGCGGCGGCCGTGCTGACGCTGGCCGCGGGCGCGGGCTACGGCCTGCTCGGCCCAGCGCGGCTTGGCGCGCTGGCCGACTCCGCGCGGTCCTCGGTGGAGCGCTGGCTGTCCGCCTGGGAAGGCGCGAGTCGCCCCCTTGCGGCGGGGGCGGCCGATGAGGGGCGGCCGACTGGGCCCGTGGCCGAGCTCGAGGTCACCCCGCTGGTCCCGCTGGCGCCGAACCATCCCGTTGCTCAGTCGTCGGAGGCCACTGATCCAACAGGTGCGGGCGCCTCGCTGGATTCGCTGTTCGCGACCGCCGAGCCGGGAGAGCAGGGGCTCGTCCCGGGCCAAACGGTCACGCAGCGCGGCGCGCACGACCTCGCACCCCAGGCCGAGCCGTCGGATGGCGAGGGCGCCGAGGGGCGCTTGGCCGCACCGGACGCCCCGGTCTCGCGGGGGACGGAAGGGCAGTCGCCCGTCGTCGATCCGCCGCTGGGAACGGCCGAGGAGGGTCCGAGCGAGCCCCAGTCGGTCGCCGAGCGCGAGCCGGAGCCCGAGGCGACGACCTCGGTCGGACCCTTGCTGCCGGACGCCGGGGGGGTGGCGCTGGGCGGCGGCGCGTCGCTGTCGCGGGCGCCTCCAGCGAGGGAGGTCCCGGCCGACCCTGAGACCAGTCGAGCGCGCCGGTCCGACCTCGCCGCGCTCGCCGAGACCCTGGCCGCGAGAGGGCTCGGCGTCGCGACGCTTGAGGGCGACGTGCTGCGGCTCGATCTCGTGGCCGAGGTTCCCTTCGACGTGGATAGCTCCAGCGTACCCGCCTCGTCGATCCCGACCCTGCGCGCCCTTGCCCGTGCCTTGGCCGAGCACCCCGCCACCCAGGTTCGCGTCATCGGCCACACGGACCGCTCCGGGGCGCTGGTGCACAACCGAGAGCTGTCACTCCGGCGGGCAGAGGCGGTCGTCGCTCAGCTTGCCGGCGAGGGCATCGCGCCCGAGCGGCTCAGGGCCGAGGGCCGCGGGATGGGGGAGCCGCTCTTGGAGGCCGACGGCACCCAGGTCTTCCTCCGCCGGGTCGAGCTGCGCGTCGAGCCGCGGGCAGCCCAAGGGCCTGGAACGGCTGCGAACCTGCAGCGGGTGGACTAGGCCGTGCGCAGCCGCAGGAGCTTGACGAGCAGGATCGCCGCCAGCGGCAGCATCAGTCCGAGCGTGATCACGGTAACCAGCAGCGTACCGAGCTCGGAGTAGTCCGCCGGTACGCTGATTACGCCGGTGGTGCGGTCGCTCACCTCGCGGGTGACGGTGAACACCTGATTGAGGTACTTGGTGCCGAGCTGGCTCATTGAGAGCGCCAGATTGGCGAAGGACGCCATCACCGCGAAGAAGGTCGCCTTCAGATGCGGCGGGGCCGAGTTGGCGATCCAGGCGAGCATCGGGATCATCGCGATCTGCCCGAGCGGCGACTCCAGGGCGGTGTCAACCAGGGCGATGAAGCGCGCGTCGACTACGCCGCCGGTGACGGCCGCCGTCCACTCGTGCAGGCCGTGGTACATGCCGAGGATCGGCAGGGCCAGAAAGGTCCCCGCCAGTGTCAGGAAGACCACGATGTAGGCGATCGACCGCTCCGCCATGAAGCGGCGGAAGATGAACATCCCCGCAAGGGTGAGGGCGCTCCCCACCAGCGAGAGCACCGAGAGGAACTGCTGGTCGAAGCCGAGCTCGTCGATCATCCACCACGTCTGGCCCGGGCCCGCGCTCGGCATGGCCCGGTAGACGAACAGGACGATGGCGGTCCCGATCAGCACCCGGCGCGCCTCCGGGGCGAGCTCGCGCATCAGGCGGGCGATCAGGAAGATCAGGATTGCCATCGAGCCGGCGAAGATGATCTCCTGGTTAAAGGGGACGTCGCCGAGCCCCATCCCGAGGGTGAACACCACAAAGGCCAGGCTCCCGCCGAGGATCCACCAGTTGGGCTCGGTCGGTTCACTGTGGCCGTGGATCGCCTCCTCCGCCGTCAGCCGGTCGAAACCGAGCGCCATCAGTCGCCTGAGCTCGCGGCGCGTGAGCATGCCCCCGAGCACGACGCCCAGCACCGAGACCACCGGGATGCTCAGCGCGAGCTCATAGATGCGCACGTAGACCGCGAGCTTCTGCGCCTCCGGCATGGCCTCGACGCCCTGGAACATCAGGACGTTGAGCAGGGCGACGAAGACACCGCCGCCGATGATCGCGACTCGCCCGAGGGTCTGCATGGTGGTGTGCATCAGCCGGCGCTGGCCACCGGGGATGGGGCGGCCCTCCTTGTCGACCGAGGGCACGGCCTCCACCGTCATGGCATCGGCGACCACGTCCTGCACCACGTAGCCGGTCGGGGCGAGGAGCGCGCTCAGCACGTACCAGGCCTCGACCGGCATCCAGGCCGCCATCGCCTCCGGGTGCGCGAGGAGCCCGACCATGATCAGGAGGCTCGCCGCGATCAGCCCCGCCCCGAGGTAGACCAGCAGCGACTTAAAGCGCCAGAGGAGGTCGACCAGGTGCCCCAGCGGCATCTTGAGCGCCCAGGGGATCCCCGCCCAGAATCCGAGCGCGGCGAGGAACTCGGCCGAGAGCCCCAGGTACTCCTTGACGAAGAAGGTGCCGACGATGGCGGTGAGCCCGGAGACCCCCGCGGCGACATACACCATCAGCGGGGGCAGATAGGAGAGGCGGAGCTCGCGCCCGAGCTCCAGGATGTTACGGTCGATCCAGCGGTAGAGACGGTTCGGCATGGGCGCGCAGCATAGAAGAAGTCGGCCCGCAAATGAACGCGAATCAACACAAATGGAGTGAGCTGATTCTGGGACCGACTGCCGCCGGGCTCGCCCCGTCAGCAGCAGGGGGGCGCCGAGGTGGGGGCTCGCGGAGCGCGGGTGGGTACGAGCGCCTTGGCGATCGTCGGATGCCACCTCATCTTCCACTCGGCGGAGATCGCCGAGAACCGGCGGCGAGCGAAGTCCGTTCGGCCGATCTGACCAGGGTCCTTTTAGGGGGATGCGCTGGTCCCGCGCATCGCTACGGCAGATTGCCCGAGGGCCCGCCTCTCTGCCCGTTGGCATTTATTTGCGTTGATTTGCGGCGAAAACCCCATGCGCACCGTTCTGTTGCTCGATAACGGCTCCTCCCGCGCCGAGTCCACGCTGAGTCTGCGCCGCCTGGCCGCTGGGCTCGGCGAGCGCCTCGGCATCGCGGTCCACCCCGTCTCTCTGCTCCATTCCAACAAGGTCCCGGCGGATGCCTTGGGCGGCCGGTCCGCGGAGACCTTCGCGCCCTTCTTGCGCCGAGAGGTCCAGGCGGGGGTCGACCGCTTCCTCGTGCTCCCCCTGTTCTTCGGGCGCAGCGGGGCCCTGACCGGCTTCATCCCGGAGACCGTCGATGCCCTCCAGGCCGAGGTCCGCCGGTTCGTCCTGGATGTCGCCGAGGTCCTCTGCCCGCTGCCGCAAGGGGAGCCACGGCTGACCCGTATCCTGTGCGACAACCTCGCGCAGGTGGCGTCCGTGACTGGGTCGCAGGCCAGGGTGGTGCTGGTTGATCACGGCTCCCCGCTGCCGGCGGTGACCGAGGTGCGCCGCTGGCTCGCGGCCGAGCTGCGCCGCACCCTGGGTATCCCGATCGAGGAGGCCGTGATGGAGCGCCGGCCGGGGCCGGAGTACGACTTCAACGGTCCGCTCCTGGAGTCCGTCCTGCACCGCCTGGCGGAGGAGGACCCGCGCCGCCCGGTCGCGCTCGCCATGCTGTTCCTGTCCGCCGGACGACATGCCGGCGCGGGCGGGGACGTGGAGCAGATCTGTTGGCAGGTCCAGGCCGATCACCCCGGGTTTGAGATCGCCATCTCTCCCCTCGTCGGCGCGCACTCGCAGATCCTCGACGTCCTCGAAGACCGCTTTCGCGCCTGCGCCTGAGGCGCGACAGGCGCGCCCCTGCGCCTTATGCTCCCGCGATCTCTGACCGCCGGAGGACGCCATGCAGCTCGGGATCGATCGCCTGCTCGCCGAGCCGGACCTGCGCCGGCCGCTCCGTGGCCGGCGCCTCGCGCTCCTCGGTCATCCCGCTTCGGTGACCGGCGCATGTCAGCACTCACTCGACGCCCTGATGGCTTGCCCCGATCTCTCGGTGGTCGCGGCCATCGGCCCCCAGCACGGGATGCGCGGGGACAAGCAGGACAACATGGTGGAGACCGCCGACGAGCGCGACGCCCGGCACGGCATCCCGGTCTTCAGCCTCTACGGGGAGTCGCGCCGCCCGACCGATGCCATGCTGGAGACCTTCGACGTCCTGCTGGTCGATCTGCAGGACATCGGCACCCGTATCTACACCTACGTCACGACCCTGGCCTATGTCTTGGAGGGCTGCGCGGCCAGGGGCAAGTCGGTCTGGGTGCTCGACCGACCCAACCCGGTCGGGCGACCGATCGAGGGGACGATCCTGGGGCCGGGCTGGGAGAGCTTCGTCGGAGCGGCCCCGATCATCATGCGCCATGGGCTGACCTTCGCCGAGCTGGCGTGCTGCCTCGTCGACCAAAAGGGTCTGGATCTGGACCTGCAGGTGATCCCGATGAGCGGCTGGCGGCCGGACGCCGCCCCGGGGTTCGGCTGGCCGCTGGCCGAGCTCGCCTGGGTCAATCCGAGCCCCAACGCCGCCAGCCTCAACATGGCCCGCTGCTTCCCGGGGACGGTGCTTTTCGAGGGGACGAGCCTGTCCGAGGGCCGCGGGACGACGGTAGCGCTGGAGTTGGTCGGCGCGCCGGATCTCGACTTCCATCGGCTCCTTGCGCGGATGGCGACGCTCCGCGCGGACTGGCTCGACGGCTGCGTGCTCCGACCCTGTTGGTTCGAGCCGACCTTCCACAAGCACGCCGGCCGGCTGTGCTCCGGGGTGCAGATCCACACCGACCACCGCGGCTACCGGCACGAGCGTTTCCGGCCCTATCGGATCGCCGCGCTGATCCTGAAGGCGATCCGCCTGGGGCATCCCGACTACCCGATCTGGCGCCGTTTCCCCTACGAGTACGAGACCGAGCGGCTGGCCATCGATCTCCTCGCCGGCGGGACCTATCTGCGCGACTGGGTCGACGACCGGGCGGCCAGCCCCGAGGACCTGGAGGTGCGGTTGCGGGCCGACGAGGCGCGCTGGTCGCAGGAGCGGGCCGCCTGGGTCCTCTACCGCTGACCTTTGCCCCAACCCAGCGCAAGCGCGCGAGGAGCCCAAACCCTATGCCCGACAAGCTCGGATTCATCGGTCTCGGCATCATGGGCCGCCCCATGGCCCTGAACCTCAGGCGTTCGGGCGCCGAGCTGTTCGTCTTCGCCCGCCGAGCGGAGTCTCTGGTCCCCCTGACTGCGGCGGGCGCGATCGCCTGCGCGAGCCCGGCGGATGTCGGGTATCAGGCCGACATTGTCTTCACCATGGTGTCGGACACCTCGGACGTCGAGCAACTGCTTCTTGGGTCCAGCGGCGTCATCGAGGGTGTACGGCCGGGCGCGGTGGTGGTGGATATGAGCACCATCTCTCCGGCGGCGACCCGTCGTATTGCGGCGAGGCTTGGCGAGCTGGGGGTCGAGATGCTCGACGCCCCGGTCTCGGGCGGCGAGCGGGGGGCGATCGACGGGACCCTCTCGATCATGGTCGGCGGGTCACCCGAGGCGTTCGAGCGCGTCAGACCCTGGTTCGAGCGGATGGGCCGGGGCATCCTCCATATCGGCGAGAGCGGGGCCGGTCAGGTGTGCAAGGCGTGCAATCAGGTGGTCATCGGTCACACCCTCGCCGGTGTCGGTGAGGCGCTGCTGCTGGCCCGCGCCTCAGGGGTCGACCCGGCGCGCGTGCGCGAGGCCCTGCTCGGCGGTTTCGCGCAGAGCCGCGTGCTGGAGGTCCACGGGCGGCGCATGCTCCAGGGCGATTATGCCCCCGGCTTCAAGGCCAGCCTGCACCAGAAGGACATGCGCATCGTGCTGGAGACCGCCGCGCAGATCGGCATCGCGCTGCCCGGGGCGGCGGTCTTTGCGCAATACGTCAACGCCCTGGTGGGGCGCGGGCTGGGCGAGCTCGACTCGGCCGCCATCCACCAGGTTCAGATCGACATGTGCGGCCCGCGCGAGCCCTGATCGCGCCGCCGCGGCGCGTCCCGGCCGCGGCTCAGACGGGCCGCCCCTCCAGCACCACCACGCTGCGGTGCTCCATCGGGTAGCGGTCGGGGTCGAGCGGCTCGGCCCCCTCGGGTGGGCTGACGTAGGGTGCGCGCGCGGTGTCGACCAGGCGGTGCCAGCGCCGACCGCCGAGCCGGGGCAGGGCGAACGGGACATCGCTTTCGCTCATGTTCAGCATCACGTGCAGCGGCGGCTCGTCCGCGGTGAGTCCGGCGAGGGTAAAGGCGAGCTCGCGGCCGTCCGGGTCGTCCCAGAGCGGGGCGTTGAGCTCGCTGCCGTGCCAGCGCACGTCGGGCAGCTCCTGCCCGGGGGCAGGCTCGCCGGTTAGGAAGCGCTCCCGGCTCAGCGCCGGGTGGCGGCGACGCAGGGCGATCATGGCGCGGGTGAGCTCGAGCATGTCGCGGTTGGTCTCGGCGAGCGACCAGTCGAGCCAGGACAGCTCGTTGTTCTGGCAGTAGGCGTTGTTGTTGCCCTTTTGGGTGCGCAGCACCTCGTCGCCGGCGAGGAGCATGGGCACGCCCTGACTCAGCATCAGGATGGCGATGAAGTTGCGCGCCTGGCGGCGGCGCAGCGCTAGCACTAGCGGGTCCTCGGTCTCGCCCTCGACGCCGCAATTCCAGCTCAGGTTGTGGCTGTGCCCATCGCGGTTGCACTGGCCATTGGCCTGATTGTGCTTCTTCTCGTAGCTCACCAGGTCGTAGAGGGTGAAGCCGTCATGACAGGTGACGAAGTTGACCGAGTTGATCGGCAGGCGCCCGCGCGGCTCGTACAGGTCGCTGCTCCCGGCGATGCGGGTGGCGACCTCGGCGACCAGGCCGCGGTCCCCGCGCACGAAGGCGCGGATCAGGTCGCGGTAGCGGCCGTTCCACTCGGCCCAGCGCAGACCTGGGAAGTCGCCCACCTGGTAGAGCCCGACGGCGTCCCAGGCCTCGGCGATCAGGTGGGCCTTGGCCAGGACGGGGGAGAGCTCGGTGGTCCACAGCATCGGGGCGTGGTACTGGGGGCGGCCGTCCTCCCCGCGGGCCAAGGCGCTGGCGAGGTCGAAGCGGAAGCCATCGACGTGCATCGCCTTGACCCAGTACTGCAGGCAGTCGACCAGGTAGCGCGTGACCATCGGGTGGTTGCAGTTGACCGTGTTGCCGCAGCCGGTGTAGTCGCGGTAGAGCCGTCGATCGATGGGGTCGAGGTGGTAGAAGATCTCGTTGCCCAGGCCCTTGAAGCTGATCGTCGGTCCATCGGCACCACCCTCGGCGGTGTGGTTGAAGACCACGTCGAGGATCACCCCGATCCCCGCCCGGTGCAGGGCCTTGACCATGTCGCGGAGCTCATCGCGGGCGCGCGCCCGGGTCACGCTGTAGCCGGGGTGGGGGGCATAGAAGCTGTGGGTGCTGTAGCCCCAGTAGTTCTCCAGCCCGCGCTCGGCGGTGGGCTTGGGGACGTCCTGGCGGTCGAAGGCCATGATCGGCAGCAGCTCGACGTGGGTGATACCGAGCGACTGGAGATAGGGGACCTTCTCGATCACGGCGGCGAAGGTCCCGGGGTGGGCGGTTGCGGACGACGGGTGACGGGTGAAGCCGGCGACGTGCATCTCGTAGATCACCGCGTCGTGCAGCGGGATATGCAGCGGTGTGTCGCCCTCCCAGTCGTAATCGTCGGCGACCACCTGCGAGCGCATGGCCGAGGCGGTGTTGTCGCCCGGCGCGCAGGCGCGCGCGCGGTCCCACAGACGATCGCTCACCGTGGTGCACCAGGGGTCGAGCAGGGCCTTCTCGGGGTCGAAGCGCGCCCCGGTGTGCTCGGTGTCGCGCGGACCGTCCGCGCGCCAGGCGTAGTAGGTCCCGGCGGGCAGGCCCTCGACCAGGACGTGCCAGAAGAAAAAGGTGCGGTTGACCCGCGGGTCGAGCGGGATGATCTGGAAGGGGGCGGGGCTATCCTCGTGCTCGAACAGCAGCAGCTCGAGGCGCGCCGCCAGGCGGGTGAAGATGACGAAGTTGATGCCCTCGGGACGGATGCTGGCGCCGCCGTGATCCCAACTGCCCGCCTGTATGTTGTAGGCTCGCGTGGTCATAACGCTCGGTTCCGCCGAATGGGGACGGTGTCAATTGTAGACAGCGCGCGGCGGATTTCACGACCGGCCGCGATCCCTGGGCAACGGGCAGGCGCCGGCCCAGTGGGTCAGGGATTGCCCTGGCCCGCGGCGCGCAGGGCCTCGATCGCGGCGAGCTTGTAGTCGACTGCGAGCCGCACCTGGTCCGGCGATAGGCGCGGGTTACCACCCTGCGGGGGCATGCGGTACTTGCCCTGCTCGTCCGCCGGGATGCCGTGAAGCGCGCTGGTGTAGAGGGCGTCGCGGCCCTTCGGCAGGCGCAGGTCCCACTCGGCAAAATCGGTGATCGCGGGGGCACCGGCGACCCCTAGGAGGTGGCAGGCGCGGCAGGTGCCGATCCACAGGGTGCGGCCCGCCATCAGCCGGTCGTCGTCGAAGGTCGGCAGCTCGGTGGACGGGGCGCGGGCCTGCGGGTCCGGCTCCCCGCAGCCGCTGGCGGCCAGGGCGGCGAGCAGGGTGAGAGCCAGGAGTCCAACGAGTCGCGGCATGGCGGGTGCTCCGAGTGGGGTCAGCGCCGCTGCGCCGGTGGCACGATCTGCTGCATCATTTCCAGCGGGTTCAGCCGTTCGATCTGCTCGCCGCTGCGGTGGATCACCCCCGCCATGGCGGAGACGCTCTCGCGGATGCCGCCGACGTCGGCGGCGAGCTGGGGCATATGTCCTACCGCCGCCTCGATGCCGCCGACCTGGCCGACCAAGGTCGCCATCTCACCGCGCATCCGCCCGAGGTCGGCGGACATCACCGCCACCTGGTCGGTCATCCGCGCCATGTGCCCGGTCATGTCGTACATCAGCTTGACCATTACCAGGAAGGCGGCGCCACCCGCCAGGGCCATGAGGTAGATCAGGACTCGCTCCACGGCAGCCTCCCGCGCCCGTCGGCGCTCGACGGACCATAGGATGACACAGTCTTCGCACGGCGGCAGCCCGCGTCGGTTGCGTCTCCGGCCCCGCGCTGGCGATGCTATGGGCACGGCCGCTGACGGGGGACATCGATGCAAGATCGCTGGGGTGACTGGGTACGCACCGTCGCGGCCCTCGTGGCGTTCGCCGCCGCGGGCCTGCTCACCGCTGGACTGATCGGCGCGGCTGCGCACACCAAGGCGCTGGAGGCCGACCTCGCGGAGATCCGCGACGTGCGCTACGGGCTGCTCGATGCCGACAATTGGGTGGCGCAGATCACCGGGATCCTCGACCGGCGCATCGAGGCCTTCGAGCTCACCGAGGAGAACCGTCCGGTGATCAAGCGCAACGTCGAGCGTGTGCTCGACCGGCTGATCGTCGAGATCGAGGCCCTGCAAAGGCGCCAGAACCGTGCCGGTGACTCCTGGGTGGAGCGGGTCCAAGGGGCCCTGCGCCAGGGGGTGCAGGACCTGGTGATCGACTTCGAGGACCTGCGCGCGAAGGTCCCCATCTATGCCGAGCGGGTGCTGGAAGAGCTCTCCAGCCCCGAGGCCAAGGCCGACCTGCGTGCCCAGCTCCGGGCGGCGGTCGCCGACCTGGCCGCGGACACCTTCGCCCAGACCGATCGCCGAGCCTTGGAGACCGCGCTTGCGCGGCACGGCTGCGATGAGCCCAACGCCTGCGCCGCGGCCCTCGCCGCCGAGATCGCGGCGGCCAAGCGAGGGCTCGCCGAGCGGGCGGTCGCGGTGATCGCCCTGGTGTCGTTGCTGTTCGCCCTGATCCTCGTGCGCTCGGGGGGGCTCGGGCGGCTACCGATGCTGCTGCTCACGCTCGCCACCCTGGTCCTGCTCGCCGGCGGGGTGCTCACCCCGATGATCTCCATCGAGGCCGGGATCGAGGAGCTCAGGCTCCAGCTACTCGGCGAGCCGGTGATCTTCCGCGACCAGGTGATCTACTTCCAGAGCAAGAGCGTGATCGACGTGGTACGCGTGCTGGCGGAGACCGGCAAGGCCGACATGCTGCTGGTCGCAGGGCTGATCGCCCTCTTCAGTGTCGCCTTCCCGGCGGCCAAGGTGACGGCGAGCTTCGCCTACTTCCACGACTGGCGCGGACTGCGCGGGTCGGGGCTGGTGCGCTTTTTCGCGCTAAAGTCCGGCAAGTGGTCGATGGCGGACGTCATGGTGGTGGCCATGTTCATGGCCTTCGTCGGCTTTCGCGGGCTGGTGGCGAGCCAGCTCGGCAGCCTCGGGGCGGCTGGGCCCTCGGTCGAGGTCCTGACCACCAACGGCACCGGGCTGGAGGTCGGGTTCTATTTGTTCCTCGCCTTCTGCCTGGCGAGCCTGGTCCTGTCGGCGGCGCTCGACGCGCGCCTCCACGAGGGGCACCTGACCTGAGGCTGGCCCGCGCGCTCGCGCCGTCCCAGGCCCTGTCAGACGTCGGGGAGCGGCGCGTCGACGCGCGGAGATATCGCCCGGGCAGGGCCGAGGATCCGTCTGCCCCGCTCAGCCGCGCTGGAGCCGGTCCAAGATCTGCCCCGCGGGGTCACGGAGCTCGATCACCAGGGGCATCTGGCCGAAGGCGTGCGAGGCGCAGGACAGGCAGGGATCGAAGCAGCGGATGACGGCCTCGACGCGGTTCAGCATCCCTTCCTGGAGCTGGTTGCCGTCGACATAGGCCTCGGCGACCTGGCGGATGCCCTGGTTCATGGCGAGGTTATTGTGGCCGGTGGCGATGATCAGATTCATCCAGGTCATCAGCCCGTCGTCGTCGATCCGGTAGTGGTGGATCAGGGTCCCGCGCGGTGCCTCGGCGACACCTATGCCCTCGGAGCGGTTGCCGCGGGCGCGGGCGCGCACCCGGGTGTCGAGGATGTCCGGGGCCTTGAGCAGCCGCTCGATGGTCTCTAGTCCGAAGATGATCTCCACCAGCCGCGCGTAATGGTAATGGAAGCTGCTGGCAACGGGGCCGGACTCCTGCAGCATGCGGAACTCGGCGAGCGCGACATCGGCATAAGGGGTGCCGCAGGCGTCGACGTTGTTCAGCCGTGCGAGGGGTCCGACCCGATAGATCCCCTTTGGATAGCCCATCGGCTTGTAGTAGGGGAACTTCATGTAGGTGAAGTCCTCGACCGCCTCGCCGATGACCCGCTCGTACTCGTCGGTCGGGATCATGTCCTCGACGATGCGCCCGCGGGCGTCCTTGATACGCAGGTAGCCGTCGTAGTGCTCCAGATTCCCCTTCGGCGTCACCAGGCTGAGGAACATGGTTGGCAGGTTGCCGAAGTGGCTGGCCTCGTCGCGGAAGCGGGGCACCAGCCCCTTGTAGAACTGATAGGTGCGCTTGGCGATATCCATCGCCTCGGGGATCAGGCCCAGCATCGCGGTGCGCTTGTCCTGGGAGAGGGGCTCGTTGACGCCGCCCGGGACCACCCAGGTGGGGTGGATCTTCTTGCCGCCCAGGGTCTCGATGATGGTCTGGCCGATCTGGCGCAGCCGGATGCCGTCGCGCGCGAGCTCCGGGTCCTGGCGCATGACCCCGAAGATGTTGCGCGTGGCGGGGTCGGAGTCCCAGCCGAGCAGCAGGTCCGGCGAGGACAGGTGGAAGAACGACAGGGCATGGGATTGCACGAGCTGGGCGAGATTCATCACCCGCCGAAGCTTCTGCGCGGTGGGCGGGATCTTGACGCTCAGCAGGTCGTCGCAGGCCTTGTTGGACGCGATCAGGTGGCTCACCGGGCAGATGCCGCAGGTGCGCGCGGTCAGCGCCGGCATCTCGCGGTAGGGGCGGCCCTCACAGAACTTCTCGAAGCCGCGGAACTGGGTGAGGTGGAAGCGCGCATCCTCGACTTGGCCCGAGTCGCCGAGCTGTAGCGTGATGCGGGCGTGGCCCTCGATGCGGGTGACCGGCTCGATGCTGATGGTGCGGCTCACGGCTTTGTCTCCAGGGGGCGGGTTGGCTCAGGCAGCGATCTGCTCAAACGAGAAACGCGGGATATCGGCCCGCTCGCGGGCGTGCTCGATGGTGATCGCGCAGATCGCCCCCTGGTGATCGATATCGACGAGGGTGTCCTCGTCGAGGTCTCTGGTTTCGCTTACCTCGGCCTCACGCAGCTCGATGTAGAGGGTATCGGTGTCTTGAAAATATTTAATCTTCACGGTCGAAAGCTCCGGTCGAAGAATGCGTTGTGAACGGTCTCGCCGTCGGGCAGTAGGACGACGCGGAGGTATCGTCCGCCCATTTCGGCGATCGGCGCCCAGCGCCTGATGCGGCCGTCCTGTTGGACTGCCTCTTTCACTGGCTGCTCCACTACCCTCTGGATCCATTCCGTGCGTATCGCGGCCCGATCCGGCCGCTCGCGCATGGCCTCGAAGTACTTTGTGAGCTTCAAACCGGGGCAGGATTCAGGCGCCGAACTTGGTGACCTGGCTGGGGTCGGGTATGCGTCCCTCGATCAGCTCGCTCAGGACGTACCAGATGGCGTCCGCCGAGGGCGGACAGCCGGGGACGAAGACGTCCACGGCGACCACGCCGTGCACCGGGCGCACGCGCTCCAACAGCGCCGGAACGCCCTGGGTCGGCCGTTGCGGCTGGAAGCTCACGTTCTCGCGGTAGGCGCGGTCGAAGACGGCATCGAGCTTGAACTGGTTGCGCATCGCCGGGACGTTGCCGTTGACCGCGCAGTCGCCCAGGCTGATCAGCAGCCGGCAGTGCTTGCGCAGCAGTTGGGCCTTGTGCAGGTCCTCCTCGCTGCTCACCGAGCCCTCGATGATGCCGACGTCGACCTGCTCGGGGAGCTCCTTGGCGTCGACCAAGGGGCTGTAGACGATGTCGATCTTGTCGGCGAGCGCGATCAGACGCTCGTCCATGTCGAGGAAGGACATGTGGCAGCCCGAGCAGCCGTCCAGCCAGGCCGTCGCGACACTGACCCTGTCGTTGGCGCTCATTGGCCATGCCTCCGTCGCGACAGGTACGGCAGGAACTTGAGGTCCTTGGTCATCTCACCCACCGAAGTGCCATGGCGCACCAGGGCCCCCGTGGGGCAGACCTGGACGCACTTGCCGCAGCTCGTGCAGGAGCCGCTGTCGCCCCAGGGGCGGGCAAGATCGGTGATCACACGGCAGTCGGTGCCTCGCCCCATCACGTCCCAGGTGTGGGCGCCCTCAATCTCGTCGCACACCCGCACGCAGCGCGTGCAGAGCACGCAGCGGTTGTGGTCGAGGCGGAAGAGATCGTGCGAGCTGTCGACCTCGTAGCGGGCGTGCCGGTAGGGGACCTTGACGTGATCCACGCCGCAGCGCTGGGCGAGGGTCTGGAGCTCGCAGTGACCATTGGAGACGCACACCGAGCAGACATGGTTGCGCTCGGCGAAGAGCAGCTCGACGATGGTGCGGCGGTAGCGCTGGAGGCGCTCGCTGTTGGTGATGACCTGCATGCCCTCGGTGACGCGGGTGGAGCAGGCGGCGAGCAGCCGATCGGTGCCGGCGATCTCGACGACGCATAGCCGGCAGGCACCCCAGACCGAGAGGCCCTCCAGGTAGCAGAGGCTTGGGATTGGGACCCGGTTCTCACGGGCCACCTCGATGATGGTCTCATCCTCGCGGGCGGAGACGTCCTGGCCGTCGATCTTCAGGGTGACGACGCGGACCTGCGGTTGGGGGGCGGGCAGCGGCATTGAGCCTCCGGATGGGCGTCGATCTGGGGTCTGGGGGGGCAGCGGTGTCAGGCCGAAGTCGCCGCGAGCTTGTCCTCGTACTCGACGCGGAAGTGGCGGAGCGTGCTCAGCACGGGGTTGGGGGCGGTCTGTCCAAGCCCACACAGGCTGGTGGCCTGCACCACCTCGCACAGCTCTTCCAATAGGGCTAGATCTGCCCGGGTCCCCCGGCCCTTGGCGATCGTCTTTAGGATGTCGTGCATCTGCTGGGTCCCGGCGCGGCAAGGGATGCACTTGCCGCACGACTCGGTCATGCAGAACTCCATGAAGTAGCGGGCGACGTCGACCATGCTGGAGGTCTCATCCATCACGATCATCCCGCCCGAGCCCATGATGGTCCCGAGCTCGCGCAGGCTGTCGTAGTCGACCGGGATGTCGAGGTGCGCGGCGGGCAGGCAGCCCCCCGAGGGGCCGCCCGTCTGCACCGCCTTGAATGCCCGCCCGTCGGGGATGCCGCCACCGATGACCTCAATGATGTCGCGCAGCCTGGTCCCCATCGGCACCTCGATCAGCCCGGTGTTGCGGATGGTCCCGGCGAGCGCAAAGACCTTGGTGCCCTTAGAGCGCTCGGTGCCGATGCCCGCGAACCACTCCCCGCCGCGCAGCAGGATCGGCGCGATATTGGCGAAGGTCTCGACATTGTTGATCAGGGTCGGGTGGCCCCAGAGGCCGGCCTCGGCGGGGTAGGGCGGGCGTGGCCGGGGCTGGCCGCGCAGGCCCTCGATCGAGGCCATGAGCGCGGTCTCCTCGCCGCAGACGAAGGCCCCCGCGCCGAGGCGGACCTCCACCTCGAAGCTGAACTGGGTGTCGCAGATATGAGCGCCGAGGAAGCCCGAGCGCTTGGCCTTGCGGATGGCGGTCTTGAGGCGCTCCACGGCGAGCGGGTACTCGGCGCGGACATAGACGTAGCCGCGGGTGGCGCCGACGGCGTAGGCCGCGATCGCCATGCCTTCGATCACCCGGTGGGGGTCGGACTCCAAGATGGCCCGGTCCATGAAGGCGCCGGGGTCGCCCTCGTCGGCGTTGCAGATGACGAACTTTTGCTCGGCGGGCATCTTGGCGACGGTGGACCACTTGAGTCCCGTGGGGTAGCCGCCGCCACCGCGGCCGCGCAGGCCGCTCGTCGTGACCTCGGCGAGGACCTCGGCCGGGGTCATCTCGGTGAGCGCCTGGACCATGGCGGAGTAGCCACCAACGGCGATGTAGCCCTTGAAGCTGTTGGGGTCGATCACCCCAGAGTTCTCCAGGACGATCTTCTGCTGGCGGCTGAAGAAGGGAAGGTCGTTGGGGAGGCGCAGGCGCTCGACGGGGGCCGTCCCGATGCTGCAGGCGATCGCCTGGGCGTCCTCGGCCTTGACGTCGCGGTAGAGGACCGGCTCGCCGCCGTCCATCGGCGCCACCGCGACCAGCGGGCCGGCAGAGCAGAGACCCATACATCCGACCCCTTTGACGCGGCAGCCCGTGCTCGGTGCCGCCTCGCGCAGCCCGTCGAGCACCGGGCCGGCGCCCGAGGATTGGCAGCTCGCCGCCATGCACACGCGCACCTCGTGGGCGATGCCGGTGTCCGCGGCGCGGACGCCTTCGGCCATCTCGTTGAGCTCGTCGAGGTTCATCTCAGTCGAGCCCCCCGAGCCGAGCGAGCAGGTCCTCGCTGGTCTGCTTGCCGAGCATGTCGCCGTCGAGGACCACGGCGGGGGCGAGCCCACAGGCGCCGACGCAGCGGGCGCTGAGCAGGGAGAGGGCGTTGTCCTCGGTGGTCTCCCCGGGCTGGATGCCGTAGCGTCCCTCGATCCCCTCGATCAGTCCTCCGGCCCCTTTGATATAGCAGGCCGTCCCGGTGCAGACGACGCAGGCGTGTCGCCCCTTGGGCTTGAGCATGAACAGGTGATAGAAGGTCGCGACACCGAAGACCTTCGAGAGCGGGAGGTCGAGCGACTCGGCGACATAAACCAGCGCGGTCTCGTCGAGGTAGCCGAAGGCCTCTTGGACGCTGTGCAGGGCCTCGATCAGGGCGTGGTCGGCGTAGCCGTTGCGGCGCATCGCCGCGTTGACGAGGTTCCAGCGCTTGTCGCTGCTCGGGGTAGGTGGCTTGTGGCGGGTGACTGACATGATCCCTCCTGCGGCCGGTGGAGGAACTATGACGGAGTCCGATTGCGATGAAAAGACGTCCCGCGGGGCCACCGCGGCGCAGGATGCCAGCGGCTTTCTGTGGAAATCCGGCGGCCGCTATACTGACGGGCACCACGCCCCGACCGGATCCTCCCGATGGACGAGCCCGAAGTCCCGGCCGCCGAAGGCACGCCCAAGCGCCGGCGCGGCATTTTCCTGCTACCCAACCTCTTCACCACGGCGGCCCTGTTCGCCGGGTTCTACGCCGTGCTGGCGTCGATGAACGGGCGGTTCGAGGCGGCCGCCATCGCCATCTTCGCGGCCATGGTCCTCGATGGGCTCGATGGTCGCGTCGCCCGCCTCACGCACACCCAGAGCGACTTCGGCGCCGAGTACGACAGCCTTTCGGACATGGTCGCCTTCGGCGTCGCCCCGGCGCTGGTCGCCTACCAATGGGCCTTGGAGGGCCTGGGCCGGGCCGGCTGGCTGGCCGCCTTCGTTTACACCGCCGCCGCGGCCCTGCGGCTGGCCCGCTTCAACACCCAGATCGGTATCGCCGACAAGCGCTTCTTCCAGGGCCTCCCGAGCCCATCGGCGGCGGCGATCATCGCCGGCGGGGTGTGGGTGGGTACGGACTACGGGATCGACGGGGCCAGCGTCGACTGGCTGGTCGCCGGCGTCACCGCTACCGTC
This sequence comes from Chromatiaceae bacterium, assembly GCA_025458165.1. Taxonomy (GTDB): domain Bacteria; phylum Pseudomonadota; class Gammaproteobacteria; order Chromatiales; family Chromatiaceae; genus JALOTB01. Next base: position 20,798 of record JALOTB010000043.1, read on the forward strand.
GGTCTGCTCATGGTGAGCAACTTCCGCTACCACAGCTTCAAGGACGTCGACGTTCGCGGGCGAGTGTCGTTCATCGCGGCAGTGGTGGTGATGCTGGCCTTCGCCCTGGTGCACCTCGATCCGCCGGTGATCCTGTTCGCCGGCTTTGCGAGCTACGCGGTCTCCGGGCCGGTGCTGACCCTGCTGCGACGGCGCGAGCGGCGCGCCCGGCGACGGCGCGACCAGTAGCCCCATCTGCCCGCTCGAGCGGACTTTTCGCGGGAATGTTGACGCCGATTATGGTGCGCCGGCCGAGACTGCCCCTAAGCTTTCGTCCACCGCCGTGCATCGTCCGCGCAGCGTCGGCGGGTCGAGTGCCCAGCGTATCGGCGGTCGGCCCCAGCCGGCGGTCGTGTCGGGCAGCGGGCTCCCCGCACCGGTGGTAAAAGAGCCGCGCGGCGGTCCGCTCGCCGCGCAAGAGAACCCGGGACGGGTCGCCATCGTCCCAACAACGGAGGATTCGATGAGTCGTAGAGTTTTCGGCATTACCTGGCCGCTATTCGGTCTGGTCCTGTGTCTGGGGGTCGCCCAGGCCGAAGTGGCCGACACCGAGCAGAAGGCGTCTACCGCGGATCACAGCAAGTTCGAGGAGCTGCAGCAGGAGTTTGCCACCGGGCCGGACGTCACCCGGGCCTGCCTCAAGTGCCACACCGAGGCGGCCAAGCAGCTCCACAAGACGACCCACTGGACCTGGGAGTACAACCACGAGAAGACCGGGCAGCGACTCGGCAAGAAGTACGTGGTCAACAGCTTCTGCGGGAGCATCACGTCGAACTACCCGCGCTGCACGAGCTGCCATATCGGCTACGGCTGGAAGGACGGCAACTTCGATTTCACCTCCGAGGAGGCAGTCGACTGTCTCGCCTGCCACGATACCACCGGCACCTACGTCAAGTTCCCGGCGGGCGCCGGCCATCCGGCGTACGAAGAAAAGAAGATGGGCCCGCAGGTCTTCAAGCCGGTCGACCTCAAGACCGTGGCGCAGAACGTCGGCAAGACCAGCCGCCAGACCTGTGGGGCCTGCCATTTCGACGGTGGCGGTGGCGATGCGGTCAAGCACGGCGACATGGATCGCACCCTGGGCAAGCCGAGCAAGGCGCTCGACGTGCACATGGCCGTCGAGGGGCTCGATTACTCCTGCGCCACCTGTCACACCTTCATCAACCACAATCCGGCGGGCAGCCGCTATCAGACGACCGCCAAGGACACCACGGGTGTGGCCGTGCCGGGGATCAAGGAGACCCGCGCGACCTGCGAGTCCTGCCACGGGCTCACGCCGCATCCGCGCCAGGTCAATAACAAGCTCAACGACCACGTGGACAAGATCGCTTGCCAGACCTGCCACATCCCGACCTTCGCCCGCGGCGGCACCGCGACCAAGATGTGGTGGGATTGGTCGACCGCCGGACAGCGGGACGCGGAAGGCAAGCCGATCAAGAAGAAGAACGAGAAGGGCGAGATCGTCTACGACGGGATGAAGGGCGACTTCGTCTGGGAAGAGAACGTTGTGCCCGAGTACCACTGGTTCGACGGTACGGTGCGCTACTCCCTCGTGGGTGACCCCATCGATGCCGCGGCGGCCCCGGTGGAGATCAATCACCTGCAGGGCAGCTACCAGGACCCGAATGCCCGCATCTGGCCCTTCAAGGTCATGGGCGGCAAGCAGCCGTATGACACGGTGAACAACACCTTCCTGGTCGGTCACCTCTTTGGGCAGGATGATGCGGCTTACTGGAAGAGCTACGACTGGGACAAGGCCCTGCGCTCCGCCATGGCCCAGGCCAAGGCCATCGGCCAGACCGACATCGATTACAGCGGCAAGTTCGACTTCGTCGAGACCCGTATGTACTGGCCCATCACCCACATGGTCGCGCCCAAGGACCAGGCACTGGGCTGCGCCGAGTGCCACAGCAAGGACGGTCGGCTCGCTAACCTCACCGACTTCTACATGCCCGGGCGCGATGCCAACCCCTGGATCGACCGGATCGGTTGGCTGCTGGTGCTGGCTACCCTGGCGGGCGTGCTCGTGCACGGCCTGATGCGTCTGGTCGTTGGTCGCCGCAAGGCCTGAGGAGGAGCAAGAGATGAGTCAAGTCATGCTATTCACGGGCTTCGAGCGCTTCTGGCACTGGTCGCAGGCGATCCTGATCTTCGGCCTGCTGACAACCGGCTTCGAGATCCATGGGACCTACAGCCTGTTCGGCTTTGAGCAGGCGCTCGACTACCACCTGATCCTCGCCTGGACCCTGATCGGGCTCTGGGCCTTCGCGATCTTCTGGCACATCACCACGGGCGAGTGGCGCCAGTACGTCCCGACCGGCAAGGGGCTGATGGCCATGGTCGGCTACTACGCCTACGGGATCTTCTCCGGCGAGGCCAAGCCCTACCACAAGAGCCGCCGGGCCAAGCACAACCCCCTGCAGCGCCTGGCCTACTTGGGGTTCAAGATTGCCATCGCGCCGGCGCTCTGGATCTCGGGGCTGCTGCTCCTGTTCTACACGAGCTGGAAGGACACGGCCCTGGGCGCGGCCTTGCCGCTGGAGTGGGTGGCCTGGGTGCACATGGGTGCGGTGTTCGCCCTGCTCATTTTCCTGGTGGCGCACGTCTATCTCGCCGCAACCATGGGCGAGCCCTGGTACTCCCTGCTCAAGTCGATGTTCACCGGGTATGAGGAGGTCAAGGAGGGCAACTAGCCCGTCCCAACGGGGCCGGCCCCCGGGGCCCCCTGCCATCCGCGCGACCCGCCCCGTGATCGTGGGCGGGTCGGCGCTAGGCGGCGCTCAATTCACACCACTGAGAGATCTTCGACCACCATGAGAACGATTCCCCTCGCGCGCACCGCCGCCGGAGTTGTAATCCTCTTGCTGGCGCTGCCATGCGCCCTGGCGCAGGCGCCGGGCACCTACATGCAGCCCGTGCCGCCCGCCGATCCGGGGATGCCGGGGACCTTTCCAGCGCCGGCCGCCGAGCGCGAGCAGTGGACCGTGGTCGAGCGCCGTGCGGTCGGCGGAGCGGCGACCGTTGGGGGGACCGTGGTGCCGGTGCAGGAGATCACCTTCACCGCGCAGATGCCCGGGAGCATCGAGCTGATCGCCGGGGCCGAGGGCGACTTCTTCAAGCAGGGGGCGGTGCTGGTCGCGATCGACGAGTCGGAGCTTCGCGCGCAGCGCAACTCCGCCGTCGCGCAGATCCGCAATGCCGAGGCCGCGCTGCGCGATGCCGGTGTCCAGTATCAGCGCGAGCGCACCGACCCCTCGCCACAGCAGGGCAACATGATGAGCCAGATGATGCCCATGCCGATGCCGTTCATGAGCGGCAGCGAGACCGGCGTGCGCCGGGGCGCGACCCTGCACCAGTACGGTACGCAGATCGAGCAGGCGCGCGGGGCCTTGGCCACGGCCCAGGCCCAGCTCCAGGCGATCGACGCCAAGCTCAAGGACACCAAGAGCGTGGCCCCTTTCGACGGCTATATCGTGCGCAAGAATGTCAACAAAGGGGACACGGTGCAGCCGGGTCAGCCGCTGCTCAGCTTCGCCAACATGGGGCAGCTCCAGATCCAGGCCGACGTCCCCACCCGGCTCTCCGCCGGGCTTTTTCCGGGTCAGATCACCCAGGTGCGGCTCGACGACCCCAACCAGACCATCGCGCGGGCGCGCGTCGCGCAGGTCTTCCCGATGGCCGATTCCACCCGGCACACGGTGCGGGTCAAGTTCGACGTCGAGCCCGGGGCACCCGCCAAGGCGGGCATGTATGCCGAGGTCTTGATCCAGGACGCGGGACCCGAGCAGGGCAGCCTGCCCATGATTCCGATGTCGGCCGTGGTCTACCGCGGTGGGCTGCCTATGGTCTACGTGCTCGACACCCACAACCAGCCGCGCCTGCACCTGCTGCGCCTCGGCGAGCAGTTCGGCGACCAGGTGACGGTGCTCACCGGCCTGCAGGGCGGTGAGCGCATCCTGGCGAACCCCTAGGGAGGGAGATCCCGATGGATCGGCCATCCCGGCCGACATCAGCGCGGAACCCGAAGATGCCGTCTCCCGGTTCCTTCATTTTCAGTTGCTTGGGCGACTGAAAACGGCGGGGCTCCTGCCCCGCGCGGGAGCCGCTGAATGTTCAGCGATTCCCTTGAGCCCGCTGCCCGCGGCTCGCCCCCGCCGGGTACCAACAACAACGATCTGAGCCGTGCCGAGCGGCGCCGCTGAGGCGCACGCCGACATGCCGACCGCCGCAAGGAGTCGATCAGCCCATGTCCGATCACAAGTCCCGCGAGTCTGCGACCGGTGCCCACCACTCGGGGCTCGGGGTCGCCGGATGGACCGCCAAGACCTTCATCCATTCGCCTCTGTCGCCGCTCCTCTTCCTCGCTATGCTCGGCATGGGCCTGCTCGGCCTGATGGCCACCCCGCGTCAGGAGGATCCGCAGATCTCGGTCCCGATGATCGACATCTTCGTGCAGTACCCTGGCGCCTCGACCGAGCAGGTGGTGAGCCTGGCCATCGAGCCGCTGGCTCGGCTTCTGAGCGAGATCGCGGGGGTCAAGCACGTCTACTCGGCCGCCGAGCGCGAGCAGGGGGTGATCACGGTCCAGTTCGAGGTCGGCGAGCTGATGGGGCCCTCGCTGGTGAAGGTCCATGACAAGCTCCAGGCCAATCAGGACGCCCTGCCCCCCGGCGCCATGCCGCCCATGGTGCGCCCCAAGGGGATCGACGACGTCCCGGCGGTGACGCTCACGCTCTGGTCCGACGCCATCGACGACGCGGCGCTGCGCAGCCTCGGGCTCAAGCTGCTGCAAAGCCTGGCGCAGATCCCGGACACCGGGCAGGGCTTCGTGGTCGGCGGGCGCTCCGAGCAGATCCGCGTAAAGGTGATGCCGCAACGCCTCTCCGGCTTCGGCGTCAGCCTCGACGCCATCGCCCAAACGATCCAGACCGCCAACGCCGAGCGCCGTACCGGCGACCTGGAGGTTGCCGAGGCCTACTTCACGGTCTACACGGGCTCCTTCCTGCGCACCGCCTCCGATGTCGAGCGGCTGGTCGTCGGCACCCACGCCGGCGCCCCGGTCTATCTGCGTGACGTCGCCGAGGTGAGCCTCGAGCCCGAGGACTACCACCGCCACGTGAGCTACTACACCGGCCCGAGCTACCCGGGCACGCAACAGGCCGACGGCATGCCGGCGGTGACCGTCGCCATTGCCAAGAAGGAGGGCAGTAACGGCGTCACCGTGGCCAACGCGATTTTGGACAAGGTCGCGCGGCTCAAGGGTCAGTTGATCCCCGATAACGTCCAGGTCGAGGTCACGCGTAACTACGGCGCGACCGCCAACGACAAGGTCAATGAGCTGATCCTGAAGCTCTTCATCGCGACCGGGGCGGTGACCTTGCTGGTCTTCTTTGCCCTGGGTCTCAAGCCCGCCATCGTCGTCACCCTGGTCATCCCGGTGGTGCTCCTGATGACGGTTTTCTCCGCCTGGCTCATGGGCTACACCATCGACCGCGTGAGCCTGTTCGCACTCATCTTCGCCATCGGCATCCTGGTCGACGATGCCATCGTGGTGGTCGAGAACATCTACCGACGCTGGCTGCTCAAGGGCGAGACCGACACCGACACGGCGGTCGAGGCGGTCGCCGAGGTCGGTAACCCGACCATCATCGCGACCTTCACCGTGGTCGCCGCGCTGCTCCCGATGGGCTTCGTCTCGGGAATGATGGGGCCGTACATGGAGCCGATCCCCGCGCTCGGCTCGGCCGCGATGCTGTTCTCGCTCTTCGCCGCCTTCGCCTTTACGCCCTGGCTCGCCATGCGCATCAAGCCGAGCATGAAGTCGCTGGAGCAGGCCGAGCATCGCGAGCACAAGACGGCCCAGGCGCTCGACGGTCTCTACCGCCGCCTCCTGCTGCCGCTGATCGAGCGCAAGGCCCTGGGGTACGCGTTCCTACTCGGCCTGATCCTGGCCTTCTTCGCCTCGGTGTCGCTGTTCTATTTCACGGCGGTGCCGTTCAAGATGCTGCCCTTCGACAACAAGCCCGAGTTCAGCGTGGTGCTCGACATGCCCGAGGGCACGGCGCTCGGGCGCACCATCAACACCGCCCGCGGGCTGGCCGAGCGGGTGCGCGAGCTGCCCGAGGTGGTGGCCGTGCAGGTCTATGCCGGGACGGCCAAGCCGTTCGACTTCAACGGCATGGTCCGCCACTACTACTTGCGCAGTCGTCCCTGGCAGGCCGAGATCCAGGTCCAACTGACTCACAAACGCGACCGTGACCGCACCAGCCACGAGCTGGCGCTCGCCGCGCGCGAGCTGCTCACCCCGCTGGCCCGCGAGGCCGGGGCCCGGATCACCGTCGTGGAGATGCCGCCGGGGCCGCCGGTGCTCCAGGCGGTGGTCGCCGAGGTCTACGGACCGGACGCGGAGACGCGGCATCAGGTCGCGGCCGACCTCACGGGCATGATGGACGCGATCGACGGGCTCGCGGATGTCGACAACTACATGCAGGCGCCCCACAAGGTCCTGCGCTTCGCGGTCGACGGCGAGAAGGCGGTGCGCCTTGGGATCTCGGTCGACACCGTGATCCGCAACCTCGACATGGCGCTCGGCGGCTTCCAGGTGGGTGACGTCAAGCGCGGCAGCCTGTTGGAGCCCACCTTCATCACCATCGAGGTCCCGCTCGCGGTGCGTGCCCAGACCGCGCGCCTCGCGGACCTCCCGATCCCGACCATGGGCGGTCGCACGGTGCCGCTCGCCGAGCTCGGCCGCTTCGTCGAGGTGGAGCAGGACCCGATCGTCTACCACAAGGACCTGCGCCCGGTGGAGTACGTGGTGGCCGACGCCGTCGGGCGTCTGGGCGCCCCACTCTACCCGATGCTCGAGATGGAGCGGCGGCTGAAGGACTATGTGACGCCAGACGGTGAGGTGATCTCCGGGACCTTCTTCACCGGCCCCCCGCCCGACGATGGCAAGTCCGGCTTCGAATGGGGCGGGGAATGGACCGTGACCTATGAGACGTTCCGCGATATGGGCCTGGCCTTCGGCGTCGCGCTCGTCCTGATCTACATGCTGGTGGTCGCGGAGTTTGGCAACTTCGTGACTCCCGGGGTGATCATGGCCCCCATCCCGCTCACCCTGCTTGGGATCGTCCCCGGGCACTGGCTGATGGGCGCGGACTTCACGGCCACTTCGATGATTGGCTTCATCGCGTTGGCGGGCATCATCGTGCGCAACTCGATCTTATTGGTCGACTTCTCCATCGAGGAGGTGGCCCGGGGGGCAAGCGTCAAGGAGGCGGTGATCAACGCCTGCAAGGCGCGCACCCGGCCGATCCTGATCACCGCGCTCGCCCTGGTCGCGGGCTCGAGCGTCATCCTCACCGACCCGATCTTCCAGGGGATGGCCATCTCGCTCCTTTTCGGCGTCTTGGTGTCCACCCTGCTCACCCTGGTCGTCATCCCCCTGGGCTGCGTGAGTGCTGGGAAGTATCTGATCCGGCGCTAAGGGGCCCGCGGTCGGCGCGCGCGCCGCCGGCTGGACCTCGCGCCGGCCCTTGCGCTCCGCCGGCGACCGGGCGGGGCGCCACCCCGTTCCACCCCGGCCGCTCGCTTAGCCCTCCTCCCCGATCGCGCGCTCGCCGCCGTTCCCCGTCTGTTTCCCGAGCGTTTCGCTCGACAACTCAAAAAAATGACACTTGTCAGATTTACAAGCGAAATCGGCTTCCCTCCTTGTGCGCCTCTGCTAGGTTGATCACAGATTTCCTCTTTTGTCTGGGGTTGTGGTCATCTCGCGGTTGTCAGCGGCGTGCGCGTGGCACGGTCGCGCGTCGCTGCCGCCGTCCAGTATCCCCGCGATCACCATTGCGCCCCCACGGCTTACCGCGTCCCGCACCCTCCGGTACCGGACGCATCCCCTGGGTCTTAGTGGAAATGGGAGGAGTAAAGATGAGGATGGCAGTGGTAGCGAAGGCAATGCTGGCGTGTACGCTCGCGGGCATGCTGGCGCTCATCAACGCGCAGGCCGGCGCCGCTTCGCAGGGTAGCGGACCGGGTGGGGGAGGCGGAGCGGGCCAGGTCGACCCCTGTGACGGCCAGGGCGGGGCCTATCGCGAGATCTGTGATACCTACGAGACCAGAAACCCCGGCACTACAACGCCGAGTACGGCGGCTTCGAGCTGCTGACCGGGGTCCCCTACGACGACCTGGTCTGCAAGGGCTGCCACAACCCGGCCAACCAGACGACGCCGGTTCCTTATGAGCCGAGCTGCTATGACTGCCACATCGACACCGATGAGGACAACGACTCCAACCCGTTCAACGACCCGGTAACCGAGGCCACCTGCCGCGGCTGCCACAGCCGTCAGAACGCCGAGAACGCCTTTTCCGACGTCCACCGCGCGGCGCTCATGGACTGCATGGACTGCCACCACAAGGAGGAGATGCACGGCGACGGGACCGCCTACGAGTCCATGCAGGAGCCCGGGGCGCTCAAGGTGAGCTGCACCCAGGCCGGCTGCCACAAGACCGAGGACCTGCTCCCGGTGGTCCGCCCCGGGAAGGGCAAGAAGAGCACCCCCGTCGAGGTCAACGAGCGCGCGCTCAGCTTCCACCAGCCGCATCTCGCGACCCTGGACTGCTCGGCCTGCCACGTGCAGACCGTCGTCGCCTGCGATAGCTGCCACTTCGACAGCGAGGTGGTCGGGAAGAAGCGCTTCTATCGCCAGATCCCGCAGAGCGGCTTCAAGTTCCTGATGAACAAGGACGGCAAGGTCAAGACGGCGACCTACCAGGCGCTCACCTGGGGCAGCTCCGACCCCAACATCGACGACGTGAGCTTCTACGTCCTCGAGCCGTTCAGCGGCCATACCATCAGCGACGGGACCAACGTCGAGTGCGTGGACTGCCACGTTCAGATTGTCCCGGTCAAGGGCAAGAGGGGCGGTAAGGTCATCGAGGGCAATGCGGCGCTCGCGAGCTACCTCACCAACGGGACCATCACCGCCAACAAGTGGGTGCCCGAGGAGCCGCCGATTATTGACACAAAGAATGACGACGATCCAGCCAATGACGACGTCATCTGGGGGCGGCTCCTTGCCCCGCAGGGCGTCATCCCGGTGGTGCCGGATTGGGAGGAAGCGCTCCAGTTCGACTTTGTCTACTGGACTAAGGATCCCAACGCTACCGTGGTCAGAGATTCGACGGGTGCCAATTGGAACTTCCTGAAGTCGGGTGCGGACCTGACCCACATGCCCTATGGCGAGCCGCTGACCGAGGACCAGATCGACCGCCTGGTCAACACCAAGCTGAAGCAATGATCCCGGCGCAGCCGGGCGACGCGGCGCGTGCTGCCACGTGGCGGAGCCGTTGATCGCGGGGAATCCGCCCCCGATCAGACCTGAAAACTGTCCGGGGAGGCGGTTGCCGCCTCCCCGGATTTTTTTGCGTTGACCCCTCGATCCGGCCCCGCGGGCCTGACGGTCGATCCCCCTGGGCGCTGATCGACACGGCGTCCGCTGAAAGACCGGCGGCGTCAAACACGCCCTGTGGCGCGGTTCTCGCGAGGGTCGATCAGTTGTTCTTAGCGCCCTGATCGATCCACCGTCTGATGAGCGCGATCTCATCCGCGGTCGGTCCCTCGTGTCCCTCGTGGGGCATCTTGATGCTGGGATCCGCGCGTCCCTCCACCAGCATGACCATGACGCTGGTGAAGCTGTCGCCGGGGATCACCACGGGTCCGAACTTGGTGCCCTTCATCAGCGCCTGATGGTCCGTCATGCTCAGGCCGCTCACGTTGTAGCCGTCCTTCTCGGGTGCGTGACAGCTCACGCAGTATTTCTGGATCAGCGGGTTGACGTCAGTCTGGTAGCTCACCGCCCGCTCGCAGCCTTGGAGCACGCCGCCCAAGGCCACTAGGGACAACAGGATTGTGGCGCTCTTCATCGCTTGCCTCCTCATGCATTCGCACTGCTTGTTTCGGACACCCAACCTCCCATCGGTAGATCAGCGGTATCTTCTATTCGCGGGCGAGCGGGCGCAAGGACGGCGTAGGGGTCGGTGGGGCGCCGGAACGGGCGCAAGGGTGGCGAGGGTTGGCGCTCGGGTGGCGGCCGCGCGGCGGCGCCGATGGGACGCGGGGACGAGGATTAGCCGACGAGCGCCGATATCGGGTAGGTTGGCCGCGCGAAGCGCGATAAGCTGTCGTCCTCCCCCGAGAGAGAGCACACCCATGTCCGAGCAAGCCACCCTGATCCTGGGCGATTCTCGCTACGAGCTCCCCGTCGTCGAAGGCACCGAGGGCGAGCGCGCCATCGATATCCGCGATCTGCGCGCCCGCACGGGCCACATCACCCTCGACCCGGGGTTCGCCAACACCGGGAGCTGCGAGAGCGCCATCACCTTCATCGACGGGGAGCGGGGGATACTGCGTTATCGGGGGATCCCGATTGAGCAGTTCGCCGACGGGCCGAACTTCGTCGAGGTCGCCTGGCTCTTGATCTTCGGGCGGCTGCCGACCGAGGCCGAGTCGCGCCGATTCTCCGCCGAGCTGACGGCGCACGCCAACCTCGACGAGGGGATGAAGCACCACTTCGAGGGCTTCCCCCGCTCGGCGCCGCCGATGGCGATCCTCTCGGCCATGATCAATGCCCTCTCCTGCTTCTATCCGGAGCTCTTCGAGCTGGAGGACGACGACCAGTTCCGGTGCGCCGCGGCGCGCCTCATCAGCAAGGTGCGCACCGTCGCGGCCTACGCCTACCGGCATTCGGTCGGCAAGCCCTACATCTACCCCGACCCCAAGCTGCGGTACGTCTCCAACTTCCTGCACATGATGTTCTCGCAGCCGTACCAGCAGCACATCTGCGACGAGGCCGTGCGGGATGCCCTCAACCTGATTCTGATCCTCCACGCGGACCACGAGCAGAACTGCTCCACGTCCACCGTGCGCATCGTGGGCTCCAGCCAGGCCAACCTGTTCGCGTCCTGCGCGGCGGGGGTCTGCGCCCTTTGGGGGCCACTGCACGGCGGGGCGAATGTGGAGGTCCTGACCATGCTGGACGAGATCCACCGCGGGCGGGTAACCCCGGAGGAGTACGTGCGCCTGGCCAAGGACAAGGACAGCAAGGTGCGGCTGATGGGCTTCGGCCACCGCGTCTACAAGAACTTCGATCCGCGCGCCAAGATGCTCGGGGAGGTCGCCGAGCGCCTGCTTGCCAACCTCGGTCGGGAGGACCCGCTGCTGGACATCGCCCGCAAGCTGGAGGAGATCGCCCTCTCCGATCCCTATTTCGTCGAGCGCAAACTCTATCCAAACGTCGACTTCTACAGCGGCATCATCCTGCGCGCCATTGGCATCCCGACCAACATGTTCACCGTCATCTTCGCTATCGGGCGCCTCCCGGGCTGGATTGCCCACTGGTGGGAGCAGCACCAAGGGAGCGTGACCCGGATCGCCCGGCCGCGCCAGATCTATGTGGGCAACACCGAGATGGACTACGTCCCCTTTGATGCCCGCGGCTAGTCGCGGCCTCGTCGCACTCGTCCTTATCGCGCTCGCGCCGGCCTTCGCGGCGCCGCCTCAGCAGACCGGCTTCTCCGCCGTGCGGGCGGGGAAGGCGGTCCGCTTCCAATACACCTTCAGCGAGCGTGAGGGTGGAACCCATCGCCTCGAATTCGCAATCCCGGCGGCCGAGATCGCCGCGGCGCGGGCGGGCTTCCGCGCCCACAACCCGGAGGAGCTGCGCGGCCTGGCGAAGGCCGAGCAGCGCCGACTGCTCGAGGCGGAGGTCGACGGCCTGGCCTCGGCCTACCCGCGGGCGCAGATCGCGTTGGACGCTGACGGTGTCGTCACCTGGCGGGTCGGGGCGGGGGCCGATGCCCCGGCGGAGCAGCGCCAGGCCTTCGATCGGGCCATGGCGGAGGAGATCGCGCGCCTGCGCGACGAGTATCCCAGGGTGTACATCCAGGTCTCGGCCGGTGCCTACCAGGTACGCGGCGCGGATCAGACGGGGCTTGCCGAGGTCATGCGTCGCCTGAGGGCCGCCGAAGGTCGGGCGAATCAGGCCGTTGCACGCCTCGTCGAGCAGCAGCGCGCCGGGCTCGAAGAGGGCGCCGCGGCGATCGGCGATGAGCTGGCAGAGCGCATCGCGGCGGTCGAGCAGGCGATGGCTGGCTTCGAGGCCGCCTACTACCTGGAGCGCCGCTACCGACTCCACGAGGATCGCAGTCTGCGTCCCGATTATGCTCGGATCGCCCGGGAGTCGGTCGAGCCGCTGGCCCCGGTTGCCGCCGCCCTGGCCGATTCGACCCGCGGGGGCTCGTGGCGGGAGGTCGTCGACCGCCTGCTGCTGTTCCTCCAGACCATCCCCTACGATCCCCTCGATGACCGCGCGACGGGGGCCGGCTTCTCGCCCCCGCTGGTGGTCCTCGCCGACAATCGGGGCGACTGCGACAGCAAGTCGGTGTCCTTCGCCGCCATCGCCCATCGGCTGCAACCGGATCTGCCGATCGCCTTGGTGCTGGTCCCCGGCCACGCCTTGGTCGCGCTCGCAACGCCCCCCGAGCGGGGCGACCGGACCCTGCGGCATGCGGGTCGCACCTGGGTCCTCGCCGAGCCGGTCGGCCCGGGTGCCTACCCGATGGGCCGGATCGCCGAAGAGTCGGAGCGCGGCTTGGGCCGCGTCGAGGCGTTCGTCACGCTTTTCCCCTGATCAGGCACCTCGCGCGACGGGGCGTGCCGGGTCGCGGATCCACTCGCTCCAGGACCCGGCATAGAGTCGCGAGCCTGCGAGGCCGGCGAGCTCCATGGCCAACAGGTTGTGGCAAGCATTGACCCCGGATCCGCAGCTATGAGCGACCCGCTCGGGCGGGGTGTCGCCCAGGGCGGCGAGGAATCGACCGCGCAGTCGCTCCGGGGGAAGAAAGCGGCCGTCGTCACTCAGGTTGCCGGCGAGCGGGAGGTTGATGGCGTGGGGGATGTGCCCGGCGACCGGGTCGATCGGTTCCGCCTCGCCCCGGAAACGCTCGGCGGCGCGGGCATCGACGACCTGGAGACGACCGCGGGCGATGCCCTCGGCCACCGCATCGGTCGAGACCCAGGCGGTATCGTCGATCCGAGGGACGAAGGTGCGGGGCGCCCGGCGGGGCCCCTCGGTCGTGATCGCCCCACCCAGCGCCTCCCAGCGCGGGAGCCCGCCGTCGAGAATGGCACCGCGGCAATGGCCGAGCCAGCGCAGCAGCCACCAGAGCCGTACCGCGAAGGCGCCTCCGGCGTCGTCATAGGCGACCACCCGGGTGTCGCCATCAATCCCCCAGGCCCCGAGCCTCTCTGCCAGGCGCTGGGGGTCGGGCAGCGGGTGCCGCCCGGTCTGCGGTCCGATGGGGCCCGAGAGATCCTCGTCGAGGTGGGCGTAATGCGCCCCCGGGATGTGCCCCGCGCTGTAGGCGCGTTGGCCCCATGCGGGATCGCTCAAGGCGAAGCGGCAGTCGATCAGGACCCAGCCGGGGTCGGCGAGGTGCCCAGCAAGCCCCGCCAGGTCAACGAGCGGGGCGAAGGCCGTTTCGCTCAAGGCGCGGTCCCCGCGGGCGGTGCGGGGTCGAGCACCAGTACCCCCTCGGGGGTGCCCAGCATGAGCTCTCCGAGTCCGAAGCCGAACCATTCCACCTGTGCGAGCAGCCCGAGATACGACTGCTCGATGCTCATCTGCGGCTCGGGGCAGGCCATACGGGTGGCACCCACAGGGCCGACCGCAATCTGGCCGCGGCCATCATCGGTGAGGTCGGCGAAGTAGCGGTTGCAGCCGGCGTGGCCCGCGATCCGCTGGTCGCCGAAGGTGGCGGTAATCCGCACGTCCTGCAGGTTCAGGGGCTGCGCCGCGCGGACCTCGCGCAGTTGCCACTCGCTCCCGTCGAGATCCGTGAGGGAGAGGGCGCCGCCCTCCTCGGCGGCTGACTCCCTGAGGCCGTCGGCCCCGAGGCTGAAGGTGCGTCGGACCTTGTGGGTTGGTTGGGCGGAGGCGTCGTCCTCACCCGCGCTCAGGGTCTCGACCAGGACCCCGCCGGTGACGGCGGCGAGTCGGCGGATCTGGATGCGGTCGCCGAGCAGCAAGGTGCCGAGGTTGGTCGCCGCCCCGGCGTCGACCGCCATCGCTGCGAGATAGACAAAGGCCCCGGTGCCCCCGGAGCTCTCTACCAGTACCGCGAGGGCCTCGTCGGTGCCGTCGCCATCGAGGTCTGCGCGGGTGATGAGCCCAGGCACGAGGCTCAGGGTCGGCCGTGAGGCGCCGTCTGGGATGTAGGGCGCGCCCTGGTAGCGCCCGTCCTCGAGGGCAACGGGCGTCTCGTAGATGCCCGAGTAGCTGGCGTTGCCGAGGGTCCTGAGCAGCTCTTCGGGCGCACCGAGTGCGGCGCTCGCCCCGGCGACAGAGAGCAAGTAGACGGCTAGGTGCATCACGATTCTCCGAGGTAGGGGCTCGTCGGGCGGTGGAGCGGACGCTAGCGCCGCGGGATCAGACCGACCAGATAGAGCAGCATGGCGGCGCCGAGCACGGCGGTGATGAGTGAGCCGACGAAGCCCCCGGCGGTGACCCCGACGAGGTCGAAGACCAGGCCGCCGATCACGGCGCCGATGATCCCGACCACGAGGTTGCCGACCAGCCCGAAGCCGCCGCCGCGGATCAGTTGGCCGGCGAGCCAGCCCGCCAGGAGTCCGATGATCAGGAAACCGATTAGGCTTTGCTCGTTCATTGGGCGGCTGCTGGGAGTCCTGGTGGGGCCTGGGCCTCGCGGCATTCTATACCCGCCGCACCCGGACTTTCCGCCGATGGGCCGTGCCGGCGTTTGGTGGGCGGTTTGACGCCTATCGGGGCGCTTGCTGTAATCGCGCAACCGTCCATGCGTTTCGGTGCCCGAAACCGCCCATGCCCTTGCAGCCCGTGATCCTCTCCGGCGGCGCCGGAACCCGGCTCTGGCCCCTATCGCGCGAGGCCTACCCCAAGCAGTTCCTGCCGCTGACGAGCGAGCACACCATGCTCCAGGAGACGGTCCGGCGCCTCGACGGGTTGGAAGAGGAGCACCCCCACCAGGCACTGGGTGTGCTCCCGCCGATCATTGTGTGCAACGAGGCCCACCGCTTCCTCGTGGCGGAGCAGTTGCGGGTGATCCAACGCGATGCCGCCGCCATCCTGCTGGAACCGCAGGGGCGCAACACGGCCCCGGCCCTCAGCGTCGCGGCCGTCGCCGCGGTGCAGCACGGGCTCGACCCCGTGCTCTTGGTCATGCCAGCCGACCATTGCATCCGCCGTGAGGCGGTCTTCCGCCAGGCGGTGGCCGACGGCTACGAACTGGCGCAGGGCGGCGCAGTGGTGACCTTTGGCATCGTCCCGAGCAAACCTGAGACGGGCTACGGCTATATCCGTCAGGGCAGCCCGTTTGCGGTCGAGGGGCTGCACGGCCGGCCCCATGTTTTGGCGGCGTTCGTCGAGAAGCCGGATGCCGCGACCGCAGAGGACTACCTGCGCACCGGGGGTTATTTCTGGAACAGCGGGATCTTCATGATGAGGTCCTCGGTTTGGCTGCGGCTGATCGCGGCCTTTCGCCCCGAGATCGCGGCCGCGAGCGAGGACGCCTTCGCCCGGGCGAGCGCGGACGGCGGCTTCCTGCGACTCGATGAGGCCGCCTTTCGCCGTTGCCCGAGCGACTCGATCGACTACGCGGTGATGGAGCGCCTTTCGGGCGAGCGAGAGGCCGCGACCCCCGCCCTGGTGCTGCCGCTGGAGGCCGGTTGGTCCGACGTGGGCGCCTGGTCGGCGCTGTGGGAGGTGCGGGAGCAGGACGGCTCAGGCAACGTGCTTGATGGCGACGCCTTCGTCCATGACGCCCACGACAACCTGTTGGTGGCACACCACCGCATGCTCGCCGCCGTCGGCGTCCATGACCTCATCGTCGTCGAGACCCCCGACGCCGTGCTGGTGGTGAGCAAGGAACGCGCCCAGGACGTCAAGGCCGTTACCCAGTTCCTCCAGCGCGAGCAGCGCAACGAGCTGCGCCACCACCAGCGCGTGCATCGGCCCTGGGGGGCCTTCGAATCGATCGGGCTGGGCGCCCGCTACCAGGTCAAGCGGCTCACCGTGAAGCCGGGCGAGTCGCTGTCGTTGCAGATGCATCACCATCGCGCGGAGCACTGGGTGGTGGTCTCGGGGACCGCGCGGGTTACTTGCGGCGACCAGGTCTTTCTGCTGACCGAGAACCAGTCGACCTACATCCCTCTGGGGACCAAGCACCGGCTGGAGAATCCGGGTGCCATTCCGCTGGAGATCATCGAGGTGCAGTCCGGCAGCTATCTCGGCGAGGACGACATCGTGCGCTTCGAGGACGCCTACAACCGCGGCACCGGGGAGTCTTGAGGGCGCGCCCTGCCGCACTTGCCGAGGGGCGGAGGGTGCGGTCGCTGCGGCGGGGCGTACCGGCCGACGCTGGTCGCGGTCCGATGACTTCTTGTACCCTCTGTGCCTTTTGTGCGGGAAGACAGCGGCATGGGATTCAAGTGCGGTATCGTCGGGTTGCCCAATGTGGGGAAGTCGACCCTCTTTAACGCCCTCACTCGGGCCGCGATCGCGGCCGAGAACTACCCCTTCTGCACCATCGATCCCAACGTGGGTGTGGTGCCACTCCCCGACCCGCGGCTCGACGTGATCGCGGCCATAGTCAGGCCGCAAAAGGTAGTAGCGACGACCATGCAGTTCGTCGACATCGCCGGCCTGGTGGCGGGGGCCTCGAAGGGTGAGGGGCTGGGGAACAAGTTCCTCGCCAACATCCGGGAGACCGACGCCATCGCGCATGTGGTGCGCTGCTTCGAGGACGACGACGTGGTGCACGTCGCCGGGCGGGTCGACCCGGCGGGGGACATCGAGGTCATCGACACCGAGCTCGCCCTGGCCGACCTGGAGACGGTGGAGAAGGCCCTCGACCGCGCCGGCCGCCAGGCCAAGACCGGTGACAAGAAGATCCTCGGCCGCAAGGCCCTGCTCGAGCGCGTACGCGCCGGGCTGGATGCCGGCCGGCCGGTGCGCGCCCTGGGGCTCGACGAGGAGGAGCGCGCGGAGCTGCGCGATCTCTTCCTTCTGACGGCCAAGCCGACCATGTACATCGCCAACGTCGCCGAGGACGGCTTCAGCGGCAACCCGCTGTTGGACGCCGTCACCGCGCTCGCTACCGGCGAGGGGGCCCCGGTGGTGCCGGTGTGCGCGGCCATCGAGTCCGAGATCGTCGAGCTCCCCGAGGAGGAGCGTGTCGAGTTTCTCGCCGAGCTGGGTCTCGACGAGCCTGGCCTCAACCGCGTGGTGCGTGCCGGCTACCGGCTGCTCGGTCTGGAGACCTTTTTCACGGCCGGACCCAAGGAGGTGCGCGCCTGGACCATCCCGATCGGCTGCCGGGCGCCCCAGGCCGCCGGCGTCATCCATACCGACTTCGAGCGCGGCTTCATCCGCGCCGAGGTGATCGCCTACGAGGATTTCGTTGCGTTCAAGGGCGAGCAGGGCGCCAAGGAGGCCGGCCGCCTGCGCTCGGAGGGTAAGGAGTATGTCGTTCGCGACGGCGACCTGATCCACTTCCGCTTCAACGTCTGACAACGTCTGAGGCCGCGGCGGGCTGGAAACCGACCGGTATTTGCTGATATTCTTGACCACTACACTGAGCTTTTCGGAGGCAATGTCATGTTCGCGGCACTCACCGACCGAGACCTCACCCTGACCCACCCCGCCCAGGACAAGATGGGCGAGCTGTTCACGCAGGTCGACGACAGCATCCAGGGCGTGCGCGTGTTCGCGACCCCGGGCGGATGTAGCGGCATTAGTTTCGGGATGACCTTCACCGACCGGATCAACGACAACGACGGGGTGCTCGATTGCGGCTCGTTCAAAGTCGTGGTCGACGACGGGACGCTCGGCTATCTCCGCGGGGTCGAGATCGACTTCGTCGACCGCGGCGATGGCAATGCCACCTTCGTGTTCAACAACCTGCCGTCCTTCGGTGGTGGCGGCTGCGGGACCTGCGGCTCTTCCGGCGGCGGTTGCGGTTGAGTGCGGCCGGGCGGGTCTGATTCCGCGGGATGGCCATGATCCGCGTTGGTATCGTCGGGGGCACGGGTTACACCGGCTCGGAGCTGCTACGGCTGCTGGTCGGCCACCCGCGGGTCAGCATTGCGGCGATCACCTCACGCGGCGAGGCCGGCACGCCCGTGGCCAGCCTCTTCCCGCACCTGCGCGGGCGGGTCGACCTCCAGTTCACCGAGCCTGACCCCGGGCGGCTCGGGGAGTGCGACCTGGTGGTCTTCGCTACGCCAAACGGCACCGCCATGCAGATGGTCCCTGAGCTGCTCGACCGCGGGGCGCGGGTGATCGACCTCGCGGCGGACTTCCGACTCAAGGACCGCGCGGAATGGGAGCGCTGGTACGGCATGACCCACGGGTGCCCAGAGCTGCTGTCCGAGGCGGTCTACGGCCTCCCGGAGATAAACCGTGAGGCGATCCGCTCCGCCCGTCTGATCGCCAACCCGGGTTGTTATCCCACGGCCGTTACCCTCGGGTTCCTGCCGCTCGTCGAGCAGGGGCTGGTCGACGTCTGGCTGATCGCCGACGCTAAGTCCGGGGTCAGCGGCGCCGGGCGCAAGGCGAGCGTCGGGCTTCTCATGGCCGAGGTGGGTGAAAGCTTCAAGGCCTATTCGGTGCTCGGCCACCGCCATCAGCCGGAGATCCGCCAGAACCTCATGGCGTTCTCGGATCGGGATCTGCAACTGACC
The DNA here is from genome assembly GCA_025458165.1 of Chromatiaceae bacterium. Lineage (GTDB taxonomy): Bacteria > Pseudomonadota > Gammaproteobacteria > Chromatiales > Chromatiaceae > JALOTB01. The sequence goes on from JALOTB010000043.1 coordinate 39,609, forward strand.
TTCGTACCGCACCTGCTGCCGATGATCCGCGGGATCGAGGCGACCCTCTACGCGCGCTTGCGTGAGTCAGACATCGACCTGCAGCGGCTGTACGAGGAGCGCTACCGCAACGAGCCGTTCGTCGACGTGCAACCGGCGGGGGAGCACCCGGACACGCGCTCCGTGCGGGGTAGCAACCAGTGCCGGCTTGCGGTCGCGCGCCCTGGGGGCGAAGCGACCGTGGTCGTACAGTCGGTGATCGACAATTTGGTCAAGGGCGCGGCCGGGCAGGCGGTCCAGAATCTCAACCTGATGTTCGGGTTCGACGAGGCCACGGCCCTGGAAGGCCCGGCACTGGTGCCCTGAGGTGGCTTTTTGCCTCCGCGCCTGAACGCCCAGTCGGCTGGGCGTGCTTCTACGGCCGCGCTGTATGCGCTGGCATTCATCCTGGTCCTGGGTGCCCTCGCCGGGGCCTTCCTCAGCGGGCTGCTCCTTGGGCGTGACGGGACCGATCTGGCCGCCGATCGCACCCGCACCCTGGAGCAGGAACGCGACCTGTTACTGCAGGAGCTCGCGGAGCTGCGCCAGCGGGTCATCGCCCTGGAGCGGGCGCAGCAGGTCGACGAGCAGGCGGCGCGGGCATTGCGCGATCAGCTCAAGGAGTCGCAAGGGCAGCGGCTCGGTCTGGAGAAGGAGGCCGCCCTGCTGCGGCGACTGATCCAGGAGGGCGGCAAGGGCATCCCGCAGGTGAAGGATCTCAACATCGAGCAGGCGAGCCCCGATGAGGTCCTCTACCGCTTCACGGTCAGCCAGTTGATCCCGGAGTTTGGGCGCTCGGAAGGCTTGGTGGAGCTGCGCGTTCGCGGGAGTCTGGCGGGCGAGGAGCGCACCCTCGGCCTCGCCGAGCTCGCCAGCGCCGAGCCCGTCGAGCACCGCATGGGCTTCGAGCACTTCCAGGTCTTGGAAGGTCGGCTGCGGTTGCCCGCGGGGCTGGCCGCCGAGCGGTTGATCATCTACATCAAGCCGAAGACCAAGGGCCTTCTCCCAGTGACCGAAACCTTCCCTTGGCCGCTCGCGCCCTGACAGCGACGGGCCGGCGCGCGCAGCCGCAGGGATCGCGGCGTCAACACCCTTGAAGCCCTGACCGCCCGACCGCACGTTTCAAGAGAACCGCGGACCAGCCGTCCCGTAGATCGGAGAAGTTTCCCATGAGCGCAGATACGACGATCGAGTCCCCTCTCGTGTTCACCTCGGCGGCCGCAGCAAAGGTCGCTGCGCTGATCACCGAGGAGGGCAACCCAGATCTGATGTTGCGGGTCTACATCCAGGGCGGGGGGTGCTCCGGGTTCCAGTACGGATTCACCTTCGACGAGAGTATTCAGGAGGGAGATACGGAGGTCGTGACCGACGGGGTCAGGCTTCTCGTCGACCCCATGAGCCTGCAGTACCTGATGGGCGCGGAGATCGACTACACCGAGGGACTCCAGGGCGCTCAGTTTGTGATCCGAAACCCCAACGCCACGACCACTTGCGGCTGCGGGTCCTCATTCTCGACCTGAGGGAGCGGCAACAGCTCAGGGACCGCCGCAGGGACTGTTTCGGTGACTTGCGCCACTCTTAGCCTCCCCCGGATTGGCGCCATCGTTGGTTGAGCGAACGCCCCAGTCTGCCGGTCGCGGCAACCCGACTCTGCCGACCCCGAGCGGTTTCGGGACCTTACTTGATCCTCGCCCGCCTTGGGCGGTCGCCCTGCCGCAACTGTGCCGACCTCAGTCACCTGGTGCCTTTGGCGGGAGCTCGAGGGGAATAATGTTCGGCCCCGTGATCGGTTCGGCGGTCGGTGCGAGGTCCGGCGCCCTCCACAGGTTCACGCCATAGAGCGCGCCGAGCGTCACAGCCAGCCCAAGCGCCCACCAGACCCACGGCCTTTTCCGCCGACGTTGGGTGCGGCCGAACGAGAGGTCGTTGCGTCGAAACTTGTGGTCGTACATGTCACGCTCTGTTCTCGCGCTCGGTTGGCCGAGCGATTTACCGGGATTCTAGCCGACCCTCATGCCGACGTCAGGAGCCCGGGCTGTTAGGGCGTTGGTTTGGCCTCAGCTCAGTTCGGCGGCGCATTCGTATATCATGAGGCATCGATACGGGCAGGGGTTGCACCATGGCGTCGGTCGACGAAGCGTTGGAGATACTGCGGCGAGGCAGTCACGAGATCCTTCGAGAGGACGAGCTCCGCGAAAAGCTCGAGGAGGGCCGGCCGCTGCGGGTTAAGGCGGGCTTCGATCCGACTGCCCCGGACCTACACCTGGGCCACACCGTTCTGATTAATAAGCTAAGGCAGTTCCAGGACCTCGGTCATGAGGTCCTGTTCCTGATCGGCGACTTTACCGGGATGATCGGCGATCCGACGGGTAAGAGCGTCACCCGTAAGCCGCTGACACGGGATCAGGTGCTAGAGAACGCCAAGAGCTACGAGGAGCAGATCTTTCGCATCCTCGATCCGGCGCGCACGCTCGTGGTCTTCAACTCGAGCTGGATGGGCGAGATGCGTGCGAGCGACCTCATCGCGCTCGCGGCTAAGCACACCGTGGCACGAATGCTCGAGCGGGACGACTTCGCTAATCGCTACCGGGCCGGGCAGCCGATTGCCATCCATGAGTTCCTCTACCCGCTCGTCCAGGGTTACGACTCGGTCGCGCTGCGGGCAGACGTCGAGCTCGGCGGGACCGATCAGAAGTTCAATCTGCTGGTCGGGCGCCAGCTTCAGGAGGCCTACGGTCAGCCGCCGCAGGTGATTATCACCTTGCCCATCCTGGAAGGGTTGGACGGTGTGCAGAAGATGTCGAAGTCGCTCGGCAACTACGTGGGCATCGCCGAGCCACCGAACGAGATGTTCGGCAAGCTGATGTCGATCTCGGACGATCTGATGTGGCGATACCTCGAGCTCCTCAGCGCGCGGACGCTCGACGAGATCGGCAGATGGAAACAGTCGGTCGCGCAAGGGGAGAACCCGCGGGACGTGAAGTTCCGCCTCGCGGAGGAGATCGTAGAGCGCTTCCACGGCCCCGAGGCCGCTCACGCCGCCCGCGAGGCATTCGTCGCGCGCTTCCAGCGCGGCGTCATACCGGGCGACCTCGCAACCGTAGAGCTCGACGTTGGGTCAGCCGAAGTGCTTCCCCTCGCCAATCTGCTCAAGGCAGCGGGATTGGTCGCCAGCACCTCAGAGGCGTTGCGCCTGATGGGCCAGGGTGCCGTCCGCATCGACGGCGAGCGCGTAACCGCGCGTGAGTGCGTGTTGCCCGCGGGCTCCAGTCACGTGTACCAGGTGGGCAAGCGGCGGGTAGTGCGGGTGGTGTTGCG
>JALOTB010000188.1 GCA_025458165.1 Chromatiaceae bacterium
GCCGACGACCAGGGCAAGGAGGTGATCCTCAACACCCTCGGCCCCGGGGACCACTTCGGCGAGCTGGCGATCCTCGGCGACATGCCCCGTACCGCGACGGTGGTTTCGCTCGAGGACAGCCGGCTGCTCGCCCTCTCGCGCACCGCCTTCCTCGAGCTGGTGCGTGCCCAGCCCGACATCGCGCTGGCGGTGATACGGTCGCTGATCGCCCGGGTCAGCCAGCTCACCGAGCAGGTGGGCCGCCTCGCCCTCGGCGACGTCTACAGCCGGGTGCGCGACCTGCTGACGACGCAGGCGACCGAGGACGACGGACAGCTCGTCACGGGCCGCTTCACCCAGTCCGAGATCGCCCAGATGGTGGGCTCCAGCCGCGAGATGGTGAGTCGGATCTTCAGGGACCTGCGCGAAGGGGGCTACATCCGCCTGGACGACCGGCGGGTCACAATCCTCAAGAAGCTCCCCAACCGCTGGTAGGCGCTCACCGGACCGTGTCCGCGCGGTCCAGCGCGGCGACGTCCCCGAGCCCGACCTGCTCGAGCAGCGCGGCCCGCTGGGCCCGCAGGCCGGCATCCTCCGGGCTCTTCACGATCAGCCGGGAGAGGCCGTCGACCGCGTCGTAGAAATACCCGGCCTGGGCGTAGACCAGCGGGGCATTGCGGGGGTCGGCCTTCGCCACCTCGGACCGCACTGCGGCACCGACGTCTGCACGGCGGATCGTCCCGCCGGCAGTGACGTCGCGCGAGCGCTGGGCGGCATCGCTCACCACCGAGACGAACCACTGGTACTCCGTGCCGGGCTTGAGGGTCGCGCCAAGGGTGTCGAGCGGGATTGCCTGGATGCCGGCACTGCGCACCGGCGGCAGGGCCCGCTCCAGCGCGGGCTTCTCCGCGTCGGCCGCGATCAGGGTGAACTCCAGCGGGGCCGAGACCGGCTCGGAGGCGTACCAGTACAGGGTCGGCTGGGCGGCACCCGTGAGCCCGGTGTGGTCCGGGGCGATCACCTCGAGGACGAGGTGTGCCGCGCCGGCGCTGCGCGTCCCTCCCCCGACCCGGCTGGCCGGGGCGCCCCGCAGTGGGGGCGTGTAGGCCGGCATGGCCACCTTGGTGGCTCCCGCTCCGTCCGATGCGGCAGCGGTTGTCGGCAGGGCGGCGGCGAGCAGCAGCACGGCGGCAACGGAACAACTCGTTCGGATGGTCATCGGCTATTCCTCCACTGGGTTGGCCGGTCGCTCGGGAACCGACCACCGGATTCTGATTCGACGGGGCCAAGGATAATCGCGATGCCCCGGGTGGACATGCCGCGTTGGCACGCGGAACCTGTGGCCAATTCACGCCCGGCGTGAATTTGTCACACGCCCACCGGCGCGACTGTCGACTGCAGGTGGTAGACCCGGACCGGCTCGCTCTTGCCCTTCAGTGCCAGCGCGCCGACCGGGCTGACGGCGAACGCCCCGCCCAGGCGCTGCACCGTCGACTCGGCCAGCATCACCCGCGCGGGAATCGCCGGGTCGATCGGCACGACCTCCTTGCCGTAGCTCTCGAGGCGGGCCGCGGTGTTCACCACGTCGCCGACGGTCGTGTACTTCATCCGCTTGGCGCTGCCTATGCACCCGGCCACCACCGGCCCGGTGCACACGCCGGCCCGCATCCGCACCGTCGGCAGGCCCTGGGCCGCCCAGCCCGCGTTCATCCGCTCGAGCTCCCGGGTCATCGCGGCCGCGCACTGGACCGCGCGGCGCGCGTCCTCGGCCACCTCGGCGTCGGTGGTTCGCGCCACCGGCACGCCGAAGTTGGCCTTGATGGCGTCGCCGTAGTAGTCGTCCACCACCCCGCCGTGCGCCATCACCAGCCCCGCCATCGCTTCCATGTAGTCGTTGAGCCAGCCCAGCAGCTCCACGGGCGCTAGCCGTTCCGCCACGGGGGTGAAGTTCTCGAGGTCGCTGAACAGCACCGTCACGGTCTGGGTGCGTGCCTCGATGCGCCCGCCGCTGAGGAACCGCTCGCGCTCGCGCCAGAGCTCCTCGGCGACGTCCGGAGAAACCTGGCGGGCGAAGATCTCCATGAGGAAGCGCCGCTCCTGCTGCTCGAAGCCGGAGATGTAGGCGACGACCAGGGTCGGTGCGGAGAACAGGGCGATCGCCGCCGGTACCACCGGGAGCCACCAGCCCAGGTAGAACGCCCCCGCCGTGATCGCGAGCAGGGCGACCCAGACTGGTGGCGCGACCAGCGTCAGACGCCCGATCGAGCGCACCCGCATGGCGAGTCCGGCCCCGATCGCGCTCCACAGCAGGACCCAGAGGTGCTCGAGCCACTCGGGAAAGACCTGGACCGGCCGCTCGCCGTCCAGGGCGCCGCGCAGCAGCTGAGACGCGGCGTGGGCGTGGATGAACACGCCCGGCAGGTTGGTGGCGGCATCCGAGCCCCGGCTGAACGGCGTCAGAAAGATGTCCTTCACGCTGTCGGCCGAGACCCCGACCAGCACCATGCGGTCCCGCAGGGCATCCGCGGGCACGCGACCCTGCAGCAGCTCCGACATCGTGTAGGACGCGAACGGCTGGCGGCCGCCCCGGAAGTCGAGCAGGAACTGGTAGCCCCGCGCGTCGGCCTGGACGTAGCCGCCGTCGTGGTCCTCGAACGGGGGCAGCGTCAACCGG
>JALOTB010000189.1 GCA_025458165.1 Chromatiaceae bacterium
ACGTGCGATGAGTACCGGGTCGAGCCCGAGCAGACCCCCGACCTTGGCGTAGAAGGCGGCCTGCTCCTCGGCACTCGCCCGACCGAGCGACACGAGCCCGGTCAGGAAGCCGTTCAGGGCGTAGTCCTCCACCGCCTGTAGGGCCGCGGGGTCGGTGCCGAGCGCGTTGCGCCCATGGAAGGCGGCGATTGCGGCCTGACTCGGGAGCAGCGACATCGGATAGAGAATGGAATAGGGGGCCGTGGTGAGCTCGACGTTGAGCGCCGGGGAGATCAGGATCGCCCGGTTGAGGTTGATTGCATATTGCTCGGCCAGGAGCTTGGACAGGGCCGCGACCCGCATGCCCCCGTAGCTCTCCCCGGCGATCGCCTTGGGCGAGGCCCAGCGATTGTTGACCGTCAGCCATTGGCGGATGAAGCCGGCGATGGCGTGCAGGTCGCCCTCGACGTTGTAATAGGGCTTGGGGTCACGCAGCGCGCCATCGGGTCCGGGCAGCATCCGGCTGTATCCGGTGCCGACCGGGTCGATGAAGACCAGGTCGGTGAAGCCGATCCAACTGTCGGGGTTCTCCTGCAAGCGCGCGGGCACCGGGGGAAAGCTGCCGTCCCCGGCTGTCGCGATGGTCTTGGGTCCAATGGCCGAGATATGGAGAAAGATGCTGGCCCCGCCGGGGCCGCCATTGAAGAGAAAGGTAACCGGCCGCGTTGCGGGATCGGCGCCTTTGAGGGTGTAGGCCACGTGAAAGATCTCGGCATCGGGGCGTTCGGGGTCCTGGCCGATGTTGAGCATCCCCGCTTTGGCGTCATAGTCCGGCAACGCCTGCGCCACCGCGCCCAGGGGAACCGCGAACCCTGCGGCAAGCACCAGGGCAAGTAACAGAAGCCCCCGCCGTCCGATCAAAAATGTCATCTCTGCCACCTCCGTTCGTGTGTCATCGCCAACCCACACCTCGGCACCCCCGAATTCACCAGCAACACCACCACCCGATGCGCCTCATTTCGGCAGGGCGCCTGAGGTCTGAACCGCATCGAGGATGGCCATATCGCCAAGGGCGAAGCTGTTGAGGCTGGGAGCGAAGGCCCGGGCGGCGGGTCACAGCCTGCCTTCGCTGCCGGTGTACATGACGTTGCTGACCCGCCCCGAGCGATCCGCGGTGCAGCGCCAGGGTGCCTCGGCGCCCGCCACGGTCGCCTGGACGGTGATCCCGGCCTGGGACTCAGCGACGTCGAACACCGCCACATCGCTCACCGGGCGGTTCATGGTCTTGGCAATCGCGGCTCGACAGGCACGGGCCGGCACCCCGGAGAGGTCACCGGCGGTCACGGCCGGGGTCTGCCCGGTCTTGGTGGCGCTGGTCTCGACACAGCCGGCCAGCGCCAGCGACGCGAGCAGGAGCGAGATTGAAAGCGGCTTGATCATGTCGTGAATCCTCGGTTGTTATGAGGCCCCCAGGGGGGCATGAAATGCGGGCCAGGTAATGACCCGAATGGGTAGGTCGGACGCTTTTGACTCAGTCCTCCGGCCGCGCATGGGTGCGGCCCACATGCCGCAGCAGCCACAGGGCATAGAGGGCGTTGGGTAGGACCAGCAGCAGCGGTAGGAGCATCTGGATGCCGGTCGGGGCCGCCTCGCGGCCGGCCATCTGGCCACCTGCGGCGCCCAGGGTGAAGGTGCCGAAATCCCACAGACCATGGATGATCATGGCGGGCCAGAGTGAACCGGTGCGCAATCGGATGGCGATGAACAGGAGCCCGCTCAGCAGGGCCGCTCCGGACTGCATCACGGCGGGCAGCAAGTGACCGGTGGTGAAAACATTCAGGCTGTGGATGGCCCCAAACAGCAGCGAGGTGACCAGGATCGCCGGCCAGATGGCCAGGCTGTGGCGCAGCGCCTGGAGCAGGACGCCGCGAAACATCAGCTCCTCCGACAGCCCGACGAAGAAGGTATTGATGAGCACGAAGGCGATGACGCCCAGCGGCGGAAGCCCCAGGATGGCCCCCAGCACCAGGAAGGCCGCGATGTAGAGGGCCGGCAGCCAGAGCAGGCGCAGACTACCGGCCGCGGGGGCGGTCTTGAGCCCCAGGTCATCCCAGCGCTGCCAGGCGACGACGGCCAGCAGAAAGGCCGCGGCCGCTGGAAAGACCCAGTTGACCCCGTGGATCATCCCTTCCACCAGTTCGGCCTCGCCACCGGCGCGCAGCCGGCCGCCGATCACAGTGAGGGCGGTCCAGATGACGAAGGCGCCCAGCGCCAGCAGCAGGCGTCGGTTCACGATCACTCGAACCCGTAGCTGTAGGCCGGGTTCTCGGCGCGGGGATCGACGATGGACCATTGCAGCGTCGGCCATCGGCTTGGCGCGAGGATGCGAAAGACCCAATGCGTGGCAATGTCCTCACCGTACTCGGGCAGGAATCGCAGAGCCGGGTCCTGGGTGGTCGAGGTACTCAAGCGCACGGTGCGTGCCTGCGCGTCCTCGGCCAACAGTCGCCGCAGGGTCTGGGTGATGGCCGCGTCGCTGGGGGCGCTGTCGAGCCCGTAGGCATCGGGCGCCGCGCGCACCAGGTCCATGGCCGAGTCGTGCCCCTGCCCGGGGCTGCCCCGCCCGTCTCCGAGGAAGGCCTCGAGGGCGAGGCGCAGGGCCGCGGCAAAG
>JALOTB010000114.1 GCA_025458165.1 Chromatiaceae bacterium
GACCTGCCCCCCTCAATGTGGCTCTGTGTCGATGGATGTCCGTCCTCAACATAACCCACGTGCGTTGAGGACGGGCAGGTCAAAACATCATGTCTAGGCGGCGGCGAGGTCCGGGGGCTGGACGGCGCCCGGCGGTTGGACCGCGTCCAGGCCGGACATCGCCTGCTCGACCAGCTCATCGAAGCGGCGCACCGCCTCTTCGCCGTCGTAGGTGGTCCAGCGGGCGATCATGTCCCACCGCAGGACGTAGATCACCACGGCCTCGAAGTCGAGGTAATGACCGTCGCTCACCCGCTCCAGGTGATCCCAGGCCACGCCGAGGAGCAGGCGCTCGAGCGCCACCGCCGTCCCTCGCTCCTGCAGCCGCGCCGCCTCGGGAAGCCAGGGGAAGGCAGGCTCCAGGCCGAAGTCCGGCTCGCTCCAGTGCTGAGCGATCCGCCCGACCCAGCGCCCAAAGCCCCAGTGCCGTCCGCGCGGCGCGCGCTCGCCGCGGCGCCGGTGGCGCAGCGCCGCGATCAGGGTGCGCATCTCCAGGCGCCAGGTCACCAGATCGCGCACAAAGGGGCTCGCGATGTCATCGATTAGCTGCCTGGCGCGCATCACCGCCGCGGCGTCGGTCATCCCCGGCTCCTGCTGTGCCCACTCGATCAGCCGCCGCGCATCCTGTAGGCAGCGCGCCTCGATCGGGTCGAGCAGGGAGAGGCGCTGGTTCAGCCGGATGCGCGAGAGCGGGGTCTGCTTGGCGCCGAACAGCGGGCCGTGATAGGGGAGGGACGCGAGCAGCATCGCGTAGCGGTCGGAGCCGGCCACGGGCGCCTCGCCTAGCGCACCATGCCTTCGAGGATCGCTCGAAAGCGCGGCTGTAGGTGGGCCAGCAAGGTGGCGGCGACCGTCTCGTCGGTGAGGTCGATGTGGACCTCCTTGCCCTCCAGCGAGAGCCGGATCCCCTTGCTGGTCGAATCGGCGGCCACACCGAAGGTGACGCCTTCGGCGAGGACGTTGCCGGCCAGCGACAGCACGAAGTGCGACAGCGAGCCCTCGCGCAGCTCCAGCGGGTTGCGTCGCAGCTCCTCCGGGCTCACCAGGGCCTTGGGCAACTGCACCTCGACCGCCTGGCCGGTGCCGATCCCGGCCTCTTCGCGTGCCTTGGCGGCGACCTCCAGGATCAGCCGCTCCAGGAAGGCCTCCTGCTCCATCTTGGCGGCGATGAGCCGCTTGACCTCGTCGCTGAAGCGGTCGGAGAGCTCCGCCTTCAGCCGTAGCACGGTGTCGCGCATGGCGATACGCAGGGCCTCCTCGCCGCCCTTGCGCAGCGCCTCGGCCTCCCGCTGCGCCTCCTCGCGCACCGCCTGGGCACGCGACTCGGCCTCGCGGACGAGACGCCCGGCCTCACGTCTGCCCTCGGTGATGATCCGCTCGGCCTCGGCTCGCCCGACCTGAACCCCCTCGCCCCGCAGCCGCTCGATCAGGGCCTCGACGCCGGAGGAGGCAAACCCCTCGAGCCTGTCCTTCTCGCCGGTGGCCATGGCGCTCACCCCGGAATCCCGCCGGCCAGGACCAGCGCGAAGACGAAGGCGAAGACCGCGAAGCCCTCGACGATCGCCGCCGGCGCGAGCGAAAGGCCGAAGATCTCGGGCTTGGTCTTGCTCGCGTGGATCGCCGAGGCGCAGGCCTGCCCCTGGCGCACCGCTGAGAAGAGCAAGGCGAGCCCAGCGAGGAGCCCGATGCCGAAGAGGGCCGGCGCGGTTACCGGGGTGACCTCCCGCTGCAGCGTGAACATGATGACAATCCCGTAGATGACCTGCGAGGAGGGCATCACCGAGACGCCGATGTAGCGGCCGTAGCCGGAGTCGGTGTCCACCATCGCCCCGATTGCGGCCTGACCGGCGACCGCGCAGCCGATGACGCTGCCAATCGCACCCAGGGCCATGGGGGCGAAGAGCCCCGCCCAGCCCAACGCCACCACGAGCTCGTTCATTCGCGCAACTCCGTCCGTTTGAAGGGTTTGAAGGGGTAGCCCTCGCCGGCCAGGGCCCAGTTGTAAAACTCGATGAAGTTGAGCCGCAGCCCGTGCACCACGCCGCTCATCAGCGCGAGCAGTAGGTTCAGCGCATGCCCGGCGAGCAGGATCAGGATCGCCAGCAGCAACCCTAGGCCCGGCAGCTCGGTGGCGACGTCGCGGGCCAGCCCGTTGAAGGTGATCGCCATCGAGGCCGAGGCGAGACCGAGGGCAAACAGCCGCAGGTACGAGAGTACATCGCCAAACACCTGGGTCACCCGGGCGAGGTTGCTCAGGCCGTCGAAGGCGCGCAGGCCGAGCGACTTGAGTCCCTCGACCCGCCGATCGCTGCCGAGGAAGAGGACGACCAACAGCCCGGCGCCGAGCACGACCTGACTCGCCTGGATGACCCAGGGCTCGGCGCCTGCGCTGCTCGCGAGCCAGAGGGCGAATCCGCCGAGCATCACCAGGATCCAGCCGATCGCCACCCGTGCGGCGGCCCGACCACGCTGAACGGCCGCCATCTCGGCGTTGGCCATGACGAGATGGACCACGCCGATCCCCACCGAGAGCCGCATCATGGTCTCGAAGTCGTTGACATCGAGGAGATGCAGCCGCCCCAAGAGGCTCTCGGGTGCGGGCACGAAACCGAAGTAGCTACCGACCAGGACACCCCAGGCGAGCGAGCTGCCGATCAGGGCCGCGCCCAGCAGGCGCAGGCGCCGCCCCAGCTCCTGCTCGCCGAGCCGACGCCAGTAGGCGGCGAGCAGCAGGCCCAGCAGCGCGGCGTAGCCGGCATCGGACAGGATCATCGCGAAGAAGGCGGCGAACGAGAAGAACAGCACCCGGGAGGGGTCCCAGGCGTCGTAGGCCGGCATCTGGTAGAAGGCCACCAGGTCCTGGCCCGCCGCGATCGGCGCGGGGTTGGTGAGCAGGGTCGGTGGGGCGTCTTCAGGTCCCGGGGGCTCCATTAGCAGGGCGAGACCCAACTCCTCGGCCAGGGCCTGCACCGGCGCGGCGGCCGCCTCCGGCGCCCAGCCCTGGACCAGGAACAGGGTCTCCTCGTCCAGCGTCAGGGCCTGGGCGTGGCGGAGCTGGGCCTGGTCCTCGGCCTGGGCGAGGCGGCTGGAGATGAGGAAGGTCCAGCGGGTCAGCGCCCAGCGCTCGGCGAGGACGTCTTCGAGCTCCAGCTCGGTGGTCTCCAGCCGGCGGCGTACCTCCGAGAGGCTCAGCGCACCGGCCAGGGTGCGGGGGACCGGCAGGGCGTCGCGCGGCGGCTCATCCCGGTCCACCACCACCACCCAGGCGTGTCGGTTGTCGCGGTGGACCACCTGCCACGGGAGCTCCAGGGACGCCAGCTCACGCATCTGTCGCTGCGGGACGATGTAGAACCAGAGCCTGCGCCCGGCGAGCTCGGCCTCCGGCGGCAGGGTGAAATCCCCCCAGGGCTCGAGCTCGCCGATGTCGCTGAGGTCGCGCAGGCGCTGCTGGTTGTCCAGCACCGCCTGGATGGTGGCGGGGAGGTCGAACCCCGTCGGGTCGCGGACCTGGCGGCGCTTCTCGCGCACGTCCTGGAGATAGCGCAGGGCCTGCATCGCCTCGACCGCGTGGCCCGCGGGCTCCTTCTCCGGCTCACGCGGGGCGGGGCGCAACGGGATCAGGTGCAGGCAGCCCAGCGTCTGGAGCCGGTTGAGGACCGCCTCCTTGTCGGTGGCGAGCCCGGCCAGAGTCAGCCGGCTGAGGCGCTCGATGCTCACGCCAGGCCCTCCTTGGTCCGCTTGCCCTTGGCGAGCTTGGAGCGGACGATCGCAGCCCGCTCGGTGTCGGAGAGGTGGATGCGGATGCGCTTGATGCTGCGCCGGGCGCGCGGGATCAAGACCTTGTCGAACAGGTTGACGCGCTGGGTGACCTTGCGCACCGCCTCGTCGAGCAGGGCGAGGCGGCGCTGCCCGAGGGCGAGCTGCGCCTGAAACCTCAGCATCTCGGACAGGGCGACCACGAGGGTGTCGACCCAGTGCGGTTTGGCGAGCAGTCCGTAGTCGCGCGTGACGAGGTCCAGCTCGGCCAGCACCGGCAGGCGGGTGCCGAGTAGGTTCTCCTCCTCGATCCGCGCGCCCCGCACCCGCACAAGGTCGTCCAGCTCGATCTCGCGGTTGGCGAGCATGGGCAGGGTCTCGCGCACCCGCTGGCGCAGTCCCGCGATCTTGGCGTGGGTCTCGTCCTGGGCCGTGAGCTCCTTGGCGCGCTCGGCGATCAACTGCTTGCGCTTGAGGTCGAGCGAGGGGAGATAGCGCTCGTAGGTCTGCAGGTCGCGGTTCTGCTTGGCGAGCGAGGACTTGCTGAGACTCACCCGGGCCATGCGGGTGCTCCTCAGGCCGCCGCCCGCTCGTCGGCCTCGGCATCGAGGTCCGGCAGGTACTTATCGATCAGGTGCTCCTTCATCAGCAGCTCGTCGCGCGAGAAGCACTCGGCGAGCGTCTGCCAGCAGAGATCGAGCCCCTTCTCCAGCGGCAGGCTGACCTCGATGTCCATGAAGCGCTCGCGGAACAGCCGCCCGAACTTGATGAGGCGCAGGTCGAGCTCGGAGAGGTCGAAGGCCATCGCCTGCTTCTGCTCGGCGTCACGGGCGCCGGAGTAGAAGCGGATCATGGTGTTCATGATCTGGCCGTGGTCCTCGCGGGTGACCTTGCCGATCACGTGCTGCTTGAGGCGCGAGAGCGAGCCGAAGGGGTCGAGGATGCCGTTGTGCAGATAGAACTGCCCCTCGGTGATATAGCCGGTGTTGTCCGGGACCGGGTGGGTCACGTCGTCGCCCGGCATGGTGGTCACCGTGAGGATGGTGAGCGAGCCGCCGTCCTTGAAGTCGGCCGCCTTCTCGTAGCGGCGGGCGAGCTGGGAGTAGAGGTCGCCCATGTAGCCGCGGTTGGAGGGGACGGCCTCCATGGCGATGCCGACCTCCTTCATGGCGTCGGCGTAGGCGGTCATGTCGGTGAGCAGCACCAGCACCCGCTTGCCTTCCTCGACCGCGAAGCGCTCGGCGACGGCCAGGGCCATGTCGGGCACCAGGAGCCGCTCCACCACGGGGTCGGAGGCGAGGTTGACGAACATCACCGTGCGGGCGAAGACCCCGGCGTCCTCGAAGCGGCGCAGGAAGAAGTGATAGTCGTCGAAGATCAGCCCCAGACCGCCGAACACGACGATGTCGGCATCGGCCTGGATGCCGATGCGCGCCAGCAGCGCGTTGTAGGGCTCGCCCGCGACCGAGAAGATCGGGATCTTCTGGCTCTCCACTAAGGAGTTGAAGATGTCGATCATCGGCACGTCGGTGCGGATCATCTTGGAGGCCAGCAGCCGGCGCGCCGGGTTGGCCGAGGGGCCGTCGATCTCGATCTTGGGGTCGTCGGAGAGGTCGGGACCGGTGTCGAAGGGCTGGCCGTCGCCGCGGAAGACGCGCCCGAGGACGTTGGGGGAGTAGGTCACCCGCATCGGGTGGCCGAGAAAGCGCACGTTGGCCTCGGTCGAGAGGCCCTTGGTCCCCGCGAAGACCTGCAGCGAGACCAGCTCGCGGTCGAGCTTGATCGCGCGGGCGAGCGACCTGAGCCCGCTCGGGTCCTCGACCAGCGCCAGATCACCGAAGGCAACCCGCGATCCCTGATCGGTGACCGGGGGCGGGACCTGGACCTTCAGGATGTCGCCGACGATCTCGACGACCTTGGAATAGCGGATCAGGCTTCGGGTCATGGGTGATCGCGCTCACGCCGGCTGGGATAGGGACCCCGAACCCGCGGGTGGCGGGGCCGGTGGATGACTGCTCGCGGCCCGGGACCGGCCGCTTCGAACGACAGCGAGCGCTTCGCACGCGCCGGGCATGAACTCTAACGGCAGCGCCCGAGACGGGCAAGCGAGGCTGCGGCCGGCGCTCGGGGCCGGGCTCAGGCGACGGGCGGCAACGACTCCATCGGCCAGCGGGCGCGGGGGACGATCGCGAGCGGCTCGACCTGGCCGGCCCGCAGCCGCTGCCAGCCGGCGTAGGCGATCATGGCCCCGTTGTCGGTGCACAGCGCCGGTCGGGGGTAGTAGGCCCGCGCCCCCTCGGCCGCCAGGGCACGCTCAACACGCTCGCGCAGCCGCCGGTTGGCGCTCACCCCGCCGGCCATCACCAGGCGTGGGCAGCGGGTCTCGCGCACAGCCCTCCGGCACTTGATCACCAGGGTCTCGACTACCGCCTCCTCGAACGCGCGGGCGATGTCGGCGCGGGTCTGCTCGGGGTCCGGTCGGCGCGCCAGCTCCTCGCGCAGGCAGTTCAGCGTGAAGGTCTTGAGCCCGCTGAAGCTGAAGTCGAGCCCGGGGCGGTCGGTCATCGGCCTGGGAAAGCGGTAGCGCGCGGGGTCGCCGCGCTCGGCGAGGCGGGCGAGCGCCGGACCGCCCGGGTAGGGCAGGTCGAGGATCTTGGCCGTCTTGTCGAAGGCCTCGCCGGCCGCATCGTCGAGCGATTCGCCGAGGATGCGGTAGCGCCCCACCCCCGTCACCTCCACGAGCTGGGTGTGCCCACCCGAGACGAGCAGGGCGATGAAGGGAAACTCGGGCGCAGGCTCCTCCAGCATCGGGGCCAGCAGGTGCCCCTCCATATGATGCACCCCGATGGCGGGCACGCCCAGGGCCCAGGCCAGGCTCCGACCGATCGCCGCGCCTACCAGCAGGGCCCCGATCAGGCCGGGTCCCGCCGTGTAGGCGATGCCAGAGAGCTCGCCCTTAGCGAGCCCCGCCTCGTCCAGCACCTGTCGAATCAGCGGCAGGGTCTTGCGCACGTGGTCGCGCGAGGCGAGCTCGGGGACCACCCCGCCGTATTCGGCGTGGATCTCGGTCTGGCTGTAGACCGCGTGGGCGAGCAGGCCGCGCGCGCCGTCGTAAACGGCGATGCCGGTCTCATCGCAGGAGGTTTCGATGCCGAGCACGCGCATTTTGCAAAGCTCGCGGGCGTTCGAGTAAACTTCGCGCCTTTCGTCCCGACCAACATCAGTTCGCGAATCAAGAGGAAGCGTCTTTCATGCCCAGCGTCCGCGTCAAGGAAAACGAGCCGTTCGAAGTCGCGATGCGCCGCTTCAAGCGCTCGTGCGAGAAGGCCGGTGTGCTCGCCGAGGTGCGCCGCCGCGAGTTCTACGAGAAGCCCACCTCGGAGCGCAAGCGCAAGAAGGCCGCGGCCGTGAAGCGCCATCACAAGAAGCTGCAGCGCGAGAGTCGCCGCTGGGAGCGCCCGTTCTAAGAGCGCCCACTCGCATGCTCAAGCAGCGCATCCAGGATGACGTGAAGGCCGCGATGAAGGCGGCCGAGAAACGCCGCCTCGGGGTGCTGCGGCTCATCCTTGCCGCCGTCAAGCAGCGCGAAGTCGACGAGCGTATCGAGCTCGACGACGCCCAGGTCCTCGCGGTGCTCGACAAGATGGTCAAGCAGCGGCGCGACAGCGAGGCCCAGTACCGCCAGGCCGGCCGCACGGACCTCGCCGACCAGGAGCGCTACGAGATCGAGGTCTGCCAGGGTTATCTGCCCGAGGCCCTGAGCGAAGGGTCCCTGGTCCAGCTCGTCGAGGACGCCGTCGCGGCCACCGGGGCAGCCTCCATGAAGGACATGGGCACGCTCATGGCCGAGCTGCGACCCAAGGTCCAGGGCCGCGCGGACATGGGCGCGGTGAGCGCGCTGGTCAAGCGCCGTCTCGGAGGCTGACGCCCCGCGCCTGCTGCCCCCCGCTTCTGCTCGCTCAACCCTATGGCCGGCAGAATCCCCCCCGACTTCATCGACGCCCTCCTCGCCCGCACCGACATCGTCGACCTGATCAACCGCCGGGTCCCCCTGCGCAAGGCCGGTAAGGACTACCAGGCCTGCTGTCCCTTCCACGACGAGAAGACCCCCTCCTTCACGGTCAGCCGTGAGAAACAGTTCTACCACTGCTTCGGCTGCGGGGCGCACGGCAGCGCCATCGGGTTCCTCATGGAGTACGAGCGCCTCGGCTTTCTCGACGCGGTCGAGGACCTCGCCCGCGAGGCGGGGCTGGAGCTCCCCAAGGAGGCCGAGGCTGGCCCGGCGGCGCCGGATCTGGCCCCGCTCTATCGCGTCCTCGGCGAGGCCGCCCAGCACTTCCGCCGGCAGCTCCGTTCCCATCCCGAGGCCGCCCGCGCGGTGGAATACCTCAAGGGTCGCGGCCTGACCGGGGAGATCGCCGCGACCTTTGGGGTTGGATACGCAGCCCCAGGCTGGGATCTGCTGCTCGCCCTGCTGGGCGCCGATGCCAAGGCGCGCCGCCTGCTGCTCGACGCGGGGCTGGTGATCGAGCAGGAGGGCAAGCGCTACGACCGTTTCCGCGATCGCATCATCTTCCCCATCCGCGACCGTCGCGGGCGGGTGATCGGTTTCGGCGGACGCATCCTCGGCGACGGCAAGCCCAAGTACCTCAACTCCCCCGAGACCCCGATCTTTCACAAGGGCCGCGAGCTCTACGGTCTCTACGAGGCCCAGCAGGCCAATCGGCGGCTGGAGCGCGTGCTGGTGGTGGAGGGCTACCTCGACGTGATCGCGCTGGCCCAGTTCGGCATCACCTGCGCCTGTGCCACCCTGGGCACCGCCACGACGCCGGAGCATCTGCAGCGGCTCCTGCGCACCGCCCCCGAGGTCGTGTTCTGCTTCGACGGCGACCGCGCCGGGCGCGCCGCGGCCTGGAAGGCCCTGCAAACCGCCCTGCCGCTCGCCACCGGGCGCCAGCAGATCCGCTTCCTGTTCCTTCCGGAGGGGGAGGACCCGGACACCCTGGTGCGTAAGGAGGGCCGCGAGGGGTTCGAGCAGCGTCTGCAGCGCGCCCGGCCGCTGTCCGAGCTGCTGTTCGACCAGCTCGCCGAGGGCGTCGATCTCGCGACCATCGACGGGCGCGCCCGCCTCGCCGCGCTGGCCGAGCCGCTGATCGGCCAGGTCCCCGCGGGGCTCTATCGCGACATGCTCGCCGGGCGGCTCGCCGCCCTGGTGGGGGTCGAGCCGGCACGGGTCGGGGGTGGTCCTGCGCGGTCCAAGGCCCCGCGTCGGCGGCCCGGCCCGAGCCGCCAGACCCTGCCGCCGCTGCGGCTCGCGATCGCGCTCCTGCTCCAGCACCCTGAGCTGGCCCCCGCGGCTGTGGCCGAGCCCGATGACTGGCGCGCCCTGGAGCGCCCCGGCGTATCGCTGCTCGCGGAGCTGATCGATCTGGTCGCGGCGTACCCGGGCCTCAGCGCCGGGGCCCTCCTCGAGCGTTGGCGCGACAGCGAGCAGTACAACCACCTCCAGAGACTTGCGGACCCGGCACTTCTCCGCCATATCCCGGCCGAGGGCCGCGAGGCCGAACTCCTCGGGGCGCTCGGCCGGCTCGTCGCCGAGATGCGCGATGCGACAACGGCGAGCCTGTTAACGCGCGCGACCCCGTCGCAGCTCACCGAGGAGGAGAAGGCGCAGATGCGCCGTCTGCTTTCGCGCCCGCGCGACGACCCGGGCGCCAAGTCTTAGCTCGCGCCATCGTCTAGAATCTTGTTAAAATGTGAAATTCTCTTTCCTCGCTGCTGATCGCTAGCATCCGCCAGGCCACCCATGGATCAAGAACAGCAACAGTCCCAGTTGAAGCAACTGATCGCCAAGGGCAAGGAGCAGGGGTTCCTGACCTACAGCGAGGTCAACGACCACCTGCCTCCGGGCATCGTCGAGCCCGAGCAGATCGAAGACATCGTGCGCATGATCAACGACATGGGGATCATGGTGCACGAGTCGGCCCCCGACCTGATCGATCAGACGCTGAGCGACGCCGCGGTGGCCGACGACGAGGCCGCCGAGGCGGCCGCCGCGGCGCTGGCGAGCGTCGACAGCGAGTTCGGTCGCACCACCGATCCGGTGCGCATGTACATGCGTGAGATGGGCACTGTCGAGCTCCTCACCCGCGAGGGCGAGCTGCAGATCGCCAAGCGCATCGAGGACGGGCTGAACCAGGTCCTCGCCGCCCTCTCGGTCTACCCCCGCTCGGTCGAAAAGCTGCTGGAGATCTTCCAGCGCGTCGAGCGCGAGGAGATGCGGCTGTCCGACGTCATCACCGGATTCACCGACGCCGAGGAGCCCGCCCCGGCCGCTCCCATCCCCGCGCCCGCAGCGGAGCCGGTTGAGGCCGCTGCTGGGGAGGCGAGCGGCGACGACGGCGAATCCGAGGACGACGACGCCACTGCCGCCCCCGACACCGGCCCCGATCCCGAGGAGGTCCGCCGCCGCGTGCAGCTCCTGCGCGAGCGCTACGCGGTCATGAAGGACGCCCTGGGGCAGTACGGCCGTGACGACGAGCGCACCCGCGCCGCGATGAAAGCGGTCTCCGAGGTCTTCCTAAGGTTCAAGCTGGTCGCCAGCATTTTCCAGGAGCTGGCCGAGATCCTGCGCGGGACCATCGAGCGCATCCGCAACCAAGAGAAGACCATCATGGCGCTCTGCGTCGAGAGCGCCGGCATGCCGCGCCGGGTCTTCATCGAAACCTTCCCCGACAATGAGACCAATCCGCACTGGCTCGACCAGCAGCTCGAGAGCGGCGAGCCCTATGCCGAGCGCCTCGCGCCCCATACCAAGGACCTGCGCCGCGCCATGCGCAAGCTCCAGGAGATCGAGCGGGAGAACGTGCTCACCATCGGCGAGATCAAGGATGTCAACCGCCGAATGTCGATCGGCGAGGCCAAGGCGCGCCGGGCCAAGAAGGAAATGGTCGAGGCCAACCTACGCCTGGTGATCTCCATCGCCAAGAAGTACACCAACCGCGGGCTGCAGTTCCTGGACCTCATCCAGGAGGGCAACATCGGCCTGATGAAGGCGGTGGACAAGTTCGAATACCGCCGCGGCTACAAGTTCTCCACCTACGCCACCTGGTGGATTCGCCAGGCCATCACCCGCTCGATCGCCGATCAGGCGCGCACCATCCGCATCCCGGTGCACATGATCGAGACCATCAACAAGCTCAACCGCGTCTCGCGCCAGATGGTGCAGGAGATGGGCCGCGAGGCCACCCCCGAGGAGCTGGCCGCACGCATGGAGATGCCCGAGGACAAGGTGCGCAAGGTCTTGAAGATCGCGAAGGAGCCGATCTCCATGGAGACCCCGATCGGCGACGACGAGGACTCCCACCTCGGCGACTTCATCGAGGACTCGGGCGTGGTCTC
Source organism: Chromatiaceae bacterium (assembly GCA_025458165.1). GTDB lineage: Bacteria > Pseudomonadota > Gammaproteobacteria > Chromatiales > Chromatiaceae > JALOTB01. Next base: position 11,197 of record JALOTB010000114.1, read on the forward strand.
ACCGGTGGAGTCCGCCACCATGGAAGGCCTGCGCGAGGCCACCCAGAACATGCTCGCCAGCCTGACCTCGCGCGAGGCCAAGGTCCTGCGGATGCGCTTCGGCATTGACATGAACACCGACCACACCCTGGAGGAGGTCGGCAAGCAGTTCGACGTCACCCGCGAGCGCATCCGCCAGATCGAGGCCAAGGCACTGCGCAAGCTGCGCCACCCGACCCGCTCGGACAAGCTCAAGAGCTTCCTCGACGGCGACTAAGTCGCAACCCCAGTTTCCTCCTACGCCAGGGATGGCGACCTACCCACCGGGCCGTTAGCTCAGCGGTTAGAGCAGGGGACTCATAATCCCTTGGTCCAAGGTTCGAATCCTTGACGGCCCACCAAAAACAATGGGTTAGGTGATGCGCCTAGCCCCTTTTGTTTTCCGGGGAACCACTGGGGACTGCGAGCGGAGGTTGCACCTCGCACCCACCCGGAGCCGACGGACTCAGGCAGCCGGCGGAGACTAGGGGCGGTCACGCCCCTGGAAAGGTTGCGGCGGGTTTAGGCGACGCGCCACCCTTCACCTCCCCCCTCCAACCGGCCGCTGTCCACCGCTCTCGATGACGACGACCTGCGGTTTTCGCCAACTATGCGCTGCTTTCCGTAACCGTCCACACCCGCGGCGCGACAGATGTCCTCCCGCCCGTCACGGCGGGAGGACACGTGGTAGAGCGGGCCGGCAAACTCCAGTCGCAGGGGTCCGGCCGTGCCTTGAGACAAGCCGGGAGAGAGCAAGAGTCGAGACCCCGTGGCGTTTGCCGTGGCGTTTGTGACCCCGTGGCGTTTAAGTAGGCGCTGGGCAAGCGCGGTAGGACGAAGTGAGGAACGAACCGCATTACATCGAAAACGCGACTGGGCTACGGCGGCACATCTTGCGAGCGACTTCTTCGGCGGGGCGCCCGACGTTGGGCGCGGTCTTCAAGACGGGATAGGAACCGATCTCCTTGTAGTACTCGACGCCACGCGCGACGCAGGCTTCCACCTCTGGGTTAGGGCCACACCCGGCTACAAGCGCGGACACGAGCACGGCGCATACGAGATGGACATTGCGAAGGATCATAAGGTTTCCCTGGTTAGGTAGTGTTGACATTTGGCATGATATAGTTCGCCCAATGCACTGACAGGACGAACTATGGCTCGCAAGAACCTACGTGACGACCAATGGGAGCGGAT